>JADZFV010000149.1 GCA_020854255.1 Candidatus Melainabacteria bacterium
TCTTCAATAACCATCCAGTTTCAAAGGCGAACAAAAGTGAAAAAGTTATTGCACGGGCTGCACCAGTTCCAGTCTGAAATTCACTCCATCAACCAGGAATTCTTTGAGCATTTATCCAAAGGCCAAAAGCCCGATGCAATCTTCATCACATGCTCAGACTCAAGGGTCGTGCCAAATTTGATTACCACGACCGATCCCGGAGAATTGTTTGTCATCCGCAATGCCGGCAATATTGTACCGCCTTATGGCGTCTGGAGCGGCGAAGAAGCATCAATCGAATACGCTGTAAACGCGCTCGAGGTTAAGGACATTGTCGTTTGCGGGCACTCACAATGCGGTGCAATCAAAGGACTATTAAAACCTGAGTCACTTGAAGAACTGCCCGCCGTTGCTCATTGGCTGCGGCATGCGGAAGACACCAGGCGAATTCTCGATGAAAATTATCACGAGCAAGATTTCGAAACTGTCTTGAACATAGCCATTCAGGAAAATGTGCTCGTCCAGATCGAGCACTTGCGCTCTCTGCCTTGCATTGCCAAACGCATCATGAAACGAGAAATCGAATTGCACGCCTGGACCTACCAAATCGAAACCGGAAAGGTATATATCTACGATCCGATTGCCGAAGACTTTTGCCCGCTCGTTAAAACCGAAAATGGCTTCGAGTTGGGCATAGAGTGAACGCAGCACTCGAAAGGATTTTCTCGGAAAAAATCTGAGTGTTGGAAAGCAACCGACCTGGCAACTTGTTGCAAAGCAGGGATCTCAAGCGCTAGCGCCGCTGAATGAGCTTGCGACAACATGACACTGGCTTGGCAACGCAAAACTATAGCTTCCCTAGATGTCGCCTGCCTGCGCGAACTTTTAGCGTCTGTGTAAAAACGATCATAGACCGCAAGGGTGAAATACAATTACGGCTTCTAGCTTGAAATAAGTCCACAGGCTTTGAAAGATTGCAGTCCTCAAACAACAACAATTCTCTGCAAGCAAAGCTTCCTTTTTCGCAACCACTCACCGACAAACCCAGACGCAGTCAAACTGCAGCTTACTAAGTCAAACCAAGGAACGACTCTCAAGCCGTTTCACAAGGGAGAACTCTATGACAGTCAATCGAGACTCACTGAGCTTTCCAACGAAATCGCAAGGAGACCCTATGAAATCGTCAACACTCTTTGTCAGAGCTCTCGAGAACGAGGGCGTTGAATACATCTTCGGCATCCCGGGAGAAGAGAACCTCGACTTTTTGGAAGCGCTGAGGACCTCGAAGATCAAGCTGATTCTCACCCGGCACGAACAGGCGGCAGGCTTTATGGCCGCCACTTACGGGCGCCTCACAGGCAAGCCCGGTGTCTGCCTCTCCACGCTCGGCCCCGGCGCGACGAACCTTGTCACTGCCGCTGCTTACGCTCAACTCGGCGGTATGCCACTGGTGATGATCACCGGACAGAAGCCGATCAAGAAAAGCAAGCAGGGACAATTCCAGATTGTCGACGTGGTCGGCATGATGCGCCCGCTCACCAAGTTTACCCAGCAAATCGTGGACGGCTCGCGCATTCCCTCCATCGTCCGCGAGGCATTTCGTGTCGCAGCTGAGGAGCGTCCCGGTGCCGTTCATATCGAATTGCCTGAGGACATTGCCACCGAGGAAGTGCCAAACGCGGAAAAGCCGTTCGCCATCCATCAGGCGATGCGCCCTTACCCGGACCCGAACGCCATCACCACCGCCTGCTCGATGATCTCGACTGCAAAAAGCCCGCTTGTCCTGGTCGGCGCCGGCGCCAACCGCAAGCGCACGCGCAAAGCGCTCGCCGATTTCGTCACCAAGACAGGCATCCCCTTCGTCAACACGCAGATGGGTGTCGGCGTCGTCGACGAGCGCAACCCGCTCTATCTGGGCACTGCCGCGCTCTCGGACAACGATCTCGTGCATCACGCCATTGCCAGAGCCGACTTGATCATCAATATCGGTCACGATGTGGTCGAGAAGCCGCCTTTCTTCATGGAACGCGGCGGCGCCAGGGTGCTGCACGTCAACTTCTTCTCGGCCAAAGTGGACGACGTCTACTTCCCTCAGCACGAAGTGATAGGCGACATTGCCAATTCGCTGTACGAGTTGACCAAGAACATCAGCACCTCCAAAGACTGGGACTTCGAGCCCTTCATGAAAGTGAAGACTTACGCAGACAAGCTCATCGAGCTGCAGTCTTCGTCGAAGAGCTTCCCGGTCGTGCCGTCGCGACTGGTCTCCGACGTTCGTGCAGCGATGCCGCCGGACGGTATCGTCACGCTCGACAACGGGCTCTACAAGCTGTGGTTCGCGCGCAATTATCGCGCTCACGGACCAAACACTCTTTTGCTGGACAACGCGCTCGCCACCATGGGAGCCGGTCTGCCGTCGGCAATTTCCGCCAAGCTGATCTCGCCTCAGCAGAAAGTTCTGACTGTTTGCGGCGACGGCGGCTTCATGATGAACTCGCAGGAGCTGGAAACAGCCATCCGCCTCAATCTCGACCTTGTGGTCGTGATCCTCAACGATAATGCCTATGGCATGATCAAGTGGAAGCAGGCGGAAAACAAGCAGGAGAATTTCGGGCTCGACTTCAAGAATCCGGACTTCGTTGCCCTGGCTGCCGCCTATGGCGCGCACGGTCACCGTATCGAACGCACCGAGGACTTGCTGCCGATCCTCAGGGAGTGCCTCAACTCCAGAGGCGTGCACGTCATCGATGTACCGATCGACTACACGACGGGCGAAAAGCTCAAGCTCGTCGATCTCGACGTCGCGCATTTGACTGCACCAGAGGAAAAACAACCGGCACGCGAGCGGCTGGAGGTGCGCTCTCCGCATGATGGGAGCCTGATCGAGACGTTCGAGCTGGACGGAAGCGATGCAGTGGAAAATGCTCTGGCGAAAGCTCATGCCCTTCACAAGGACCACAGCAAATGGCTGCCCGCTCACCAGCGCATCGCCATTCTGGAGCGGCTCGCCGAGCTGCTCAAAGCCAATCGCCAGAGCCTGATCGACACGGCTGTCGAGGAAGGCGGCAAGCCTTACAACGACACGGTTGTCGAAATCGACAGAGCGGTGCAGGGCGTGAAGCTCGGCATCGACGCCATTCAGAACATGCATGGCGGTGAGATCCCTATGGGCTTGACGGCGGCGTCGACAAATCGCATGGCTTTCACTTTCCGTGAGCCCATCGGTGTTGTCGTGTCGCTGTCTGCGTTCAATCACCCGATCAATCTCATCGTTCATCAGGTGATCCCGGCAATTGCAGCCGGTTGCCCGGTGATAGTCAAACCGGCCGCCGCCACGCCGCGCTCCTGCATCGCCTTCGTCAAACTGCTTCACGAAGCGGGTCTGCCGATGGATTGGTGCCAGGTTCTCATCATCAACAACAAGCATGCAGAGAAGCTGGCCACCGACAAGCGTGTCGGCTACCTGTCCTTTATCGGCTCCGGTCGAGTGGGCTGGTACCTGCGCTCCAAACTGGCCGCCGGCACCCGCGTCGCTCTCGAACACGGTGGCAGCGCGCCTGTCATTGTCGACGCATCGGCGGACTTCAATGACGTAATCGCTCCTCTCACCAAAGGCGCCTTCTACCACGCCGGGCAAGTGTGCGTTTCAACCAAACGCATCTTCGTGCCCTCCTCCCGCATGGATGAATTCGCCAGTCTCATCACTGCAAAAGCAAAAGCGCTGAAGGTCGGCGACCCGAAAGCGAAAGACACCGAAGTAGGCCCCTTAATCCGGGCTGGTGAAGTGACTCGCATCGACCAGTGGGTGAAAGAGGCAGTTGCAGCCGGCGCCAGGCTTTTGTGCGGCGGCAATGTGATTGCGCCGACCTACTACGAGCCGACAGTGCTTCTCAATCCGCCGCTCTACACAAAGGTTTCGACCGACGAAATCTTCGGCCCGGTCGTCTGCCTGTACTCGTACGACAACATCGACGACGCCATCAAACTGGCCAACGGATTACCGCTCGCTTTCCAGGCAGCGGTGTTCGCCAGGGACATCGACGTCGCCCTGCACGCAGTCAAACAGCTCAACGCAACCGCGGTAATGGTCAACGACCACACCGCTTTCCGCGTCGACTGGATGCCTTTCGGCGGTCGCGGTGCATCGGGCGCCGGCATGGGTGGTATCGCCTACAGTGCGCACGAAATGAGCCAGGAAAAACTCATGGTTCTGAAGAGCGCAAAGCTGTAAGCGAGAATCCGCCGCAATCCTGTTGAAACTGCAGCTACGGCGGTAAGGCAGTCGAGTAGCGGGCCGGCTTCTTTCGCTGAACTGGGGTGCAAAAGCAATTTCCACCCCAGTTCATTCTTTTTGCAACCTCTACTACCTCGCAGAGTATCGCGAAAATTCCTGTAAAATTCGAGAAGCCGGTCATGCCTCTACTGCCAATGGCAGTTCGAACACCTGAACTGGCGTCAACCGTGCAAGGCGTTCGCGCGCGGTTGACGCGCAATTATTCAGAATCACTTCGGCAGCGGGAACCGAGTAACGCATCCCATGTTGCAATTGAATCGTGCCATCCCAGAGGGTCTTGATTGACACCACCAGTGATGGCTTGCTATTGGCATAAATTAAGAGCCCAAAGTCCCCGTGATATGAATTGATCAGCAGGACACCGGGTGCGTGAGCGTTTACGCAAAGACCGGTAACCAGCTGGGCAAAGTGCTTTCCTGCAGAACCGGCAATTGAGTTCAGATACTCAGCACTTTGGCTGAACTGGCGCACAAAACACTCCAGCGCCTGCAAATCGGCGGCGAGAATCAGTTCGTGCAGATGCTCTACCATAGCGCGATCCGCAGGATTTATCAAAACCGATATCTCGCCGCCAAGCACAGCTTTGGCATGACTGAGAGTTTCAACTACCGATGCTTGTGCTGTGTTCATGCAATGTCCTTCTACTTTTCAGATCCGAATAAGTAACTGTCTTTTTGTTGCTGCCGAGAGCGCTCTATCAACCAGTCAGGAAGTTCATCATGTGGTTTTAAAAGCGGCTTTCTCCAGTCCGGCATCTCATCGAGTCGCCAGTGTGGTTCGCGCCAGATTGGGTCTTTCCAATCCCAGCGCGGTCTGATTGGCTCGAAGCGGGGAAGCGGCTTAAAGTCTTCCTTGCCGAAAGTCACGTCGGTGGTTACTTCGTCACCGATACGCCCGAGCGCGCCTTTTGGATCGCCGGGTTCGACATCGCCAAAGACCAACTGCGGCGGAATTGACTTAGTCATTCCAACTATCGCTCTTTCTCTGGTCTCACCGGTTCTTGGATCGACCTCCACGGCGGAGCTGTTGTCCTTGCTATAGATGAGCACATTTCCCCTGGATGTCACCGTCATTCTGACGTCCGAGCCGCTTTCTTTCAAATGCTGATTGATGTCTTTGAGATAATCTCTGAGTTGGTGCGGAGGAATTTTGCCGATCGAATCACTAAGCCCTTTGAGATTGCCTTCAACCAGCGCATCGTGAATATCCTTCATGCGCTCGCGATGCTCCTTCGGCACGAGATTATCGATGTGCCCTCCGAGCTTTTCTTTGGCTTGCTCCTGGCGTTCTTGCCAGCTACTCGCAAAACATTTTGAGACAATGGTGGCCTCTATTTTTTCCGTACCTTTCCAAAAGCCGTTGCCTTTTTCTGAAGGTTGGTAGAGGCCCTCGACTTCCACATTGCCGAATTCGGCAACGGCGCTTCCGGCGATGGTTTCACCAACTGCACTGTCCCTCAGTCCAGCGCTTTGCGCTAACTTACCTTGATTAGAGTATGCTGTACCGCGCAAATTCTCTGCTGTTTGCGCGTCTAAATCTTTTGCTTCCACGACGGAAGGTAAGTCGTTTTCTACACGAGCTTCTCTGGCTGTCATAGCTTAACACCTCAATTTGCCGAAAGGCTTCCACAAAAATACGTCAGCGTGCGGGGTGTTGCGCGCGTAATTAAATTGATTTTCGAAGACAAATAAAATGCAAACCCTGGGCAGCGGGTTGTGCACTGGTCGATTTGAGTAGGTAGTAATAGTCGCTCCGAATCGTACGGGCCAAAACTTGGATATGCAAGTGGGGAAAATACGTAGTCGGCAAAATTTATTTTGAGGGCGTCGCTTTTGCCCAGACACACTGTCTACTTTTTCGGGGGAAGCCCAACGTGCTTGATTCCGGCGCCTTACCACTTCCTGTTGTATCACAAAGAAAGAGGAAAAGCCGTGGATGCAAATCCACAAAGAACAACAGCCGGCAAATGCTGGCTGTTGTTCGAGTGATAGGGGAAAACTCTGCAGCCATCTCCTGTGGAGGCGCAGGAATTGGCGACTAACTAGATGCTCCCTCGACAACTGTTCAATTCAACATTACCTGCCGAATTCAAAACACCTAATCTCTCAGTGTGCATGATAGCGATGCGGACCAAGTGGCATCACCTCTACCAACAACAAGGAGAATCGTATGCCGATTGCTTCAACAGAAATGGAAATTTCCGCCGCACGCGTGCGCATTCTCCCGCAGCGCTACAGCCACTTTCGCCAGTCAGTTTGGCAGAACTATACCGAGATAGGCTCGCGCGCCCTCTCCTGCGGCGAGACATCCCTCGCGCATAGAATGTTCAGCGAAGCATTGATCGAAGCGCGCAAGGAAGAAAACATCGACTATCGGCTGTCAGTCAGCCTTGCGCACGTGGGACACAGTTTGCTGGCGCAGGGCAATTTAGCGCACGCAGCCAACACTTACCTGCGAGCCCTGTCCATTGCCAGAAATGTTACCCATGCACCAAAAGTTTTCCAAATCATGCTTTTGGAAACGCTCGCAGACATCAGACTGTGCCAGGGACATCTGCGCCTGGCAAAACGTCATCTGTCACGCGCGGTGAGCCTGCGCGAACAGTTCGCCGCCAACGAAAAAGAATTACTCGCAAAAGCTCTGTTGAAACTGGCAAATGTTTTTTCCGAAATGGGTGACACAGATCAAGCCGTCTCTTTGTCCGAGAGAAGTAAGCAATTACGAAACCCATAGTAATGGCTCATTGCGTGGGGCTCACCGTAGTCGCTCCTTGCATGTGCATTTTCGGCGCCCGTGAGGCTTTTAACTACACAACCAAGCTTTTAACCCTTTGACCCAAAAACGCCATGAGGGCGACCCGGAATCCTCCCAAGCCGTTCGTATTCTGAGTGCATCGAGGGCAACGCACCTCCCTCCCCCAAACACCAAGGCTAAAGATTCTAAGGAGTTACATCATGGCTAACAACATCTCGGAAACAGTCGACAACAAAGCCTATACATTCAACAGAGACACCGTTGAAAACCTCACAGCAAAAGCGGAAGCCGGCAACTCAATAGCCAATGAATTGAATGCCATGGACCCCGGCCAGCGGTTGGCAATGGCACGTTGCATGGATCGAGTGAATGCCGCTCACAGAAAGGCTGATGAATACATTCCCGACCTCGTTATCGAAGAAATGAAAGACCAAGACGGACGCTCACACCTTTTCGACATGCAGTACGACAACAAACTCGGTAGCAACTACAACCCTTTCAACAAGAAAAACATAGATGTTTATGACCTCCCCCAGTCGGTTGCAGACCTGAACGTTGAAAGAGGACTGCCCAGAGAAATGCAAAGTGACAGATGGAAACTCATCCTCACATTCGACAAGGCAGTCAAAAAACAGTAAGCCGCAAGTTTTAACCGGAAGCCTGGTGTCCGAAGAGAGCGTCCCTAAAGGGCGCTCTCTTCACTTGGGGCGAAAAACCGGCAAAAAGTGATCCAGCACACCCTCAAACGAAAATGCAAACTACCTTGTGGGATTTTCTCGAGTTTTTCTATCAATTTGCCTCAAACAAATATTAGAAGAGCTGTTAAGTGTCCAAAAATCAAGAAATACGGGTAAAAACTAATTGCTGGCTTGCTTGGCAGGCTAGCCGCCCGACCTTCTTCACGCCAAATATGCCCCCAGACAACTCCGAGCCAATATCTTTTCGCCCGACCAGCGTACCGGTTTCGCGCTTTTCGCAAGCGGACACGCCTGATGCGACCAATCAACCTGAGGGGAAAAGCACGGCCGGAATGCAAGAAAAACCGCAAAAAGACGCCAGTCTCATTGAAGACTTTGGTCGTTCGCTCCTGCACACTGTCGCGCAAACCCCCGTCAACGCCCTTGCTCAGCCAATTGACAGAGCGTTTGGCACAAACATTCTGCCCAATGTTCAATTCGTAGACGCCCCGGCACAGGCGAAATTCGGCACTGCCAATTACTGGGCGCAGCAAGGCGGCGGAGCAATAGGCATGCTCGGCACATTCTTTGTGGCCGGAAAGGGCGTCAAGGCATTTACACGCGCTGGACAGACGGAAGCCATGCTGGCATCGACGCTGTCTCGTCAAAGCCAGATCGGGCTGACGATGAAAGAAGCGACGCTAACCGGCTTCGTGCACGACTTTACTTTCCGCCCGGTCGAAGAAGGCGACAAGAGAAATTACCTCATGGCACGCCTGGCTAATGGTGCCACCGGTGGTGCCACGATGTTTATACTGGCCGGTACAGGCGTGGGGCTGAAACAGCTGGGTACCATGGCTAGCGTGGAAAGATCGGCGATGCTGCCTGTCGGACAAAGCACCTTCAGCAAGATGTTGGCGACGTCGGCAGACAAACTGAGATTTGCCGCTCCCGTGCTGAAAAACGACATCGCCGGCGGCGTCATTTCGGCGGTGCCGGCTGGTCTGGTAAGCGCAAACATGCATACTTTGCTCAAAGACGGGCGCATGGCGACCGGACAGGAAAATTTCGAGTCGATGGTGACGATGGGCGTGATCGGTGCAGGTTTTGGCGCGCATCAGCAATTCAAAGGACGCTTCGAAAGCGGGCGCAAAAATTTCGAATGGTCCGCCAAACAACCGATAGAAAACGGGCAGAGCACTGCCGAATTCAAGGTCATCGGTGGAGAAAAAGCGCTCAGCGATGCAATCGCCAGAGTAAGAGGCGGCGAAGGCGCCATGGTGAAAGTGCGCGAGCATCTGGGCCAAGCCGGCGGCTGGCGCCGCGTGCTCGGTATGCAAGAGTATGGACCGCAGAAAAATCTATTCGTCCAGCACAACGATGCGGCCAAAGGCATCAACTACAACGCAGCACGCATGGCGGACATATTGGCCATCTGCAACCTCGATCCTGCTCTGCAGAGCAAAGCAGTCGTGCCTGGTGAAAATATGTCGTTGCGCGCGGGCAAAGATCGCCTGCGCATTTCGTCTGAAGCGCAAGAGGTCAGAAAAGGCGAATCCAAGCCAATCCCGCTTGGCGACCGAGCGCAGAATTTCAGCGAAAACATGGTCAATCTGCAAAAGCGTGCTGTCTCGTTCGGTGAAGAGTCGAGCGTGCACGACATCGTTGCGCAGCAGCTCAAGGCCACAGGACTGGAGTCGAAAGGCTGGAAATCAACGGTGACCGAGAAAGGTTCGCTCATGGACATGGTGGGTGCCGACATCGTCATATACAACGAAAAGACCGGGCAAATGTACATGCTCGACTGCACAGAGCAGTCTAAAAACCCGCCTGCCATAAGAAATCTCGGCATCATAGAAATTCAGAAGAGCTGGTTCCGCGCATCCGGCAATGGCCCGGATATGCCCAGCAGCTTCCCCAGAGAAGTTGGTGACATTTTACTGAGAGCCACAGCAGACACGACTCTCAACCTCAAGGATGTCCGCCTGCCGAGCATCAAAGATGCAAGCGCCGTCGATAAGCTCACGGAAATGCGCATGTTCGTCAACGACCTGGAGCGCTTGCCCGGCGACCCACACTTTCGTGGCGATAAGCACACAATTGACCAGTATGCAAAACTGCTCAAAGAGACGACTCTCGACCACCTGGAATGGACTGTGCACGGGACGCCCAACAAAGAAGTAACCAGATCGGCTGTGGATGTGGCGAAGGACACCATTGTCGATTACTTCCTCAAGAAAGAGCCTTCCGGCAACGGTGGCGAGACTGATGTCTTTATCAAACACGACAAGCTCGAGCCTGAGAATCATGAATTGCGATTCCGCTCCTCGCATGGCGATCGAATTCAAATAGGCAGATTGGAAAGCATCTTCGAATCGGCTCGCAGAGAGATGTTGCCGCTCAGCTCTGCTCGGGCCAAACAAGTAGAAACAGCAGTAGAGGGAATTCGCAGCGATATAAAAATGCGAGAAGCGGTGGTTGAATCGATTCAAGAAAAACGGCAAAGAACGCAGACTTGGGATGAATTGCAATCGCTGAATGCTGAGCTGAAAGCGGCGAAAGAAGACCACAAAGCGGCAGTGGACAAACTGAAACAATGGCAGCCGGACAACGCGATTATTAGTCGCCTGAAAAAAGCTGGAAAAACTGTCGACGAGTTCAATAATTTCCTCATGCAGCAGCAAGCGGCTATTCGCAACGGCGGACGCGTAGGCAGTGTCGATCCCAACAAACCAGGACCACTCGAACAGGCGCTGAGGACCAACCTGACTAATAAGTCTGAAGACTTCTTGTTGCGCAATGCGGGCTCAACAGAACGCCCGATGAAACCCTTTGAAGAAGCCGGTTTGTCCGCCGCAACAGCAAAAGATCTGATCACAGCCGTCACCAACGAATGGGGCGTTCTCGAACTGCAACCCAACAAAATGGACGACAGAGTCGCTTTGTCCTTGATGGAATTCGGCGAAAAAAATCCCACTGTGCTCAAGCTGATCGATGGCTACGAAAGAGGAATTCCGGAAGCAGTAAGAATTGTGCACCGCCTGCTGACAGAGCGCTAAAGCGCAGGCAGTTGACGGGCAGCACACTGCCGAACTTCCAGACCTGAGAGATAAAGTGCAGGATCGGACAGTCGGGCATTTGCCATGTACGGAAATGCGCCGTACAATGGAAACATGTCCAGGGAGGTGAGTTATGAGGTCAGAACTGAAAAAAGAACGCCTTGACCTGCGCCTGCCAGCAGCGGCAAAAGAGCAAATCGAACGTGCCGCCGAGTTACAAGGCCGGAGTCTTTCTGACTTTGTCGTGGCTGCAGCACTCACACAAGCCGGCCAGGTGATTGAACAGCAGCTGGTCATAAAGCTCTGCCTGGAAGACAGCATGGCTCTTGCAGAAGCCTTTATAAATGAGCCCGAGCCAAACGCCAAAGCAATCGAAGCGGCCAGGCGGTACAAGAGGAAAATGGGTAAAGCTTGAGCGAACAGTTTGAAATCCAACTTTGGACGCCCGAACACGACGCTACGGACTTTATCTCAAGCTTGGGAAGTATTCAGAGGTTCATCCAA
>JADZFV010000150.1 GCA_020854255.1 Candidatus Melainabacteria bacterium
GCTGCCTGTTGCTCCTTTAGCGGCGTTTGTGGCGGAATTCTTATTGCTGGAGCCGCCGTGGCCGGGTCTTGCTTCCGGATAATCTGAAGTCCATACCATCTTCGCTCTCCTCTTTCCGCTTTGATTTTCGGACTTCCCCGCCGCTCGGCCCACAATTTAATGTTGCCGGCATCCTTTTAATTTGAACGACCTTTTCGCTCAGCGCGTGCCTTCCCATGCTATCTGATGTGGATAGAGGTCTGTACAGTAATTTCCCTGGGATTCACCATGGTTAAACGATGGAAGAAAGGGCTAGGAAGTCCGGTGTTGGCATAATCCATTTAATGCCTCAATGGTAGAAAGCGTTGACGCTGCATGCGCAGCAAGGAGCATAAGATGTTTGAGCTTGGCGGATTCCTTCTGTTCTTCGGTTTCTTGCTCGCCATATCGTCCATTAAATTCGTCAATGAGTATGACAGGCTGGTCGTTTTCCGCCTTGGAAGGGTCTGCGGCGAAAGAGGGCCGGGCATTGCCTTCGTCTTTCCTTTAATAGAGCGCTCGCAGAAAGTCGACCTGCGCATCGTGACGATGTCCATCCCCATGCAGGAAGCAATCACTCGAGACAACATCTCCGTCAAGATTGCCGCAGTGACCTTCTACCAGGTAGTCGACTCCAGAAAGGTGGTCACCAAGATTGAAGACGCCATGGCAGCTACCAGCCAGGTCGCTCAAACAACTTTGCGCAGCGTGATCGGACAGTACGAACTGGACGATATTCTCACAGAGCGCGACAAAATCAATGCAAAATTGCAGTCCATAATCGACCGCCAGACCGAAGGCTGGGGCATCAAAGTCAATGCCGTCGAAATCAAGGACGTGGAAATACCGCAGCAAATGCAGCGTGCCATGGCTCGCCAGGCGGAAGCGGAAAGAGAACGCCGCGCCAAAATCGTGGCTGCGGAAGGCGAATTGCAGGCAGCGGAAAAACTTGCCCAGGCGGCAGCGGTGATTGCCGCCTCGCCGGGCGCCATGCAACTCAGGCAATTGCAGACCATGGTTGAAGTTTCAGCCGAGAAAAACAGCACGCTCATCTTCCCCATCCCCATCGAGCTGTTTGGCGGTATGGGCGCAAACGCCAAAGGGTTAGCCGAAAAAGCTATCAATTTCCTGCCGGCCGCAGCCCAGGCCCTTAAGACTAAAGGTGAAACAATCAAGCTGGAAGAAGAGAAGGAACGCGTTTAGGCTCGACGCCATAAGTCGACCGATTAAAAAAACTATCCAAAACCCGCTTTACCAGATTAGACATTTTCTGCACAATCGGGTGAGCTATTTATTGTCTGATTGCAGGGCGAGGTCCACTGGTCGGAAAGAGGCTCATTTTTCAGCCGCGCCCCGACCGCAAAGCCATTGCCCATTAGCCTGACGGAGTTCCTCCTCTGGGAGTTTCTCATGCAGTCTGTTTCTATTCGATATTCGACTTCGGTAAGCCGGACACTGGTCCGCGTCCTCAAGGTCGGCGCCATCGTCTGGTGCGTAATACCTTTCGTCTGGATCTTTGCTTGCCTGGGGCAGCTGCTTACCGAATTCGTCAGAGCGATGCCCACCAATCACGCGCTCTGGGCGATCCAACAAGCATTATTGACTTTTGCTTCGCAAGTGATTGCTCCTTTGGCGACGATTCTTGCCGGATGCCTGCTGCTTCTCATTTTTCTCGACGATAGAATTATTGTTTCGCGCCAGGGCTTGGTCCTGCCGCTTTCGTTGTGCGTGCAGTTTTATTGCCACCGAAACAGGCTCTGGAGTGAATTGAAAAAATCCGTGCTCATAAAGAGAAACGGGCGCAATGTTTGCTTAAAACTCAATTTCACCGACGGAAAATTCGTCGTATTTGAAGCGGACGAGATGTGCGAAGACGACCTCAACAAGCTCTTGATCGCAGCAAGAACACTGGCGCCTGCAGACGAAAGAGACAAAGACGCTCTTAACGATTCGAATAATGCGGAAAGTCCAGGACATCAAATTCCCCTGGATATTTCCACTTTTACTTCTCTCTGGGAGTCGGAGTTGACTTTGCGATTCCGCGCCACTACTTATGTTCCACTTCTCCCCGGGCGGGTTTTGAACACAGGCATCATTGTCGTCAAAGCAATTTCTTATGGTGGCTCTTCGGCCATTTACTTAGCCAGAAGACAAAATGGAACGCCTGTAGTGCTCAAAGAATTCGTAGTTGCCGATAGTCTTGATGCAGAAACGCGCAGCAAAGCTCTCACGATGTTCAAAAAGGAAGCAATGCTCTTGTCGAAATTGGAGCACAAAGATATCGCCAAGATTTACGATCACTTCGTCGAAGATGGGCGCCATTACATGACTTTGCAATACATCCAGGGTGAGGATTTAAGAAGGTTGGTAGCCCGCCGCGGACCAATTTCAGAAAAAAGAGTCTGCCTGTGGATGCGACAGATCCTTGCGGTTTTGCAATATCTGGAGCATCAATCACCACCTGTAGTGCACCGCGATTTGACGCCCGAGAATATTGTTTTGCGTCCGAAAGGAAATCTTGCCGTCATAGACTTCGGTGCCGCCAATGAATTCATCGGCACTGCGACCGGCACTGTGGTCGGAAAGCAGGGCTATATCTCGCCCGAGCAATTTCGCGGCAAAGCGGAATTGAAAAGCGACATTTACTCACTCGGCTGCACCGCCCACTTTTTATTAACTGGAAAAGAACCGGAAGCACTGATGCAATCATGCCCCAAGAATTTCAACAAACAAGTTACGGACAACATCAATGACCTGATTATGCAGACGACCTGCCAGAAGGCCGAAGAGCGCCCGACGGCGGAGCAAGTGTTGAAAACGATAGAGACTGTCGGCTTATACAGGGAAAGTTTAGTTTGAATCGATACGACGTTTACTCATCTGATTACCAATCGGACTACCAGTCCGATTATCGATCTGCGCATGAATCCAGTTACGATTCTAGTTACGATTCTGGGCGCGAGGAATCGTACACTCCTCAGTTCGATACTGAGAGACCAGACTATGCTCCGGTCAAACGCGAGATTGCCGTGACGCTGCAGGAAGAAAGATCGATGGCGACACTGGCTGTGACGTGGCGACGAAAAGTAGTGCCATACCTGGGACAGGTTCTCTTACATATGTCCGGTGTTCTGTTTTTCTGTGCACTGATGTTGTTTGCGCTGGTACAGCTTGTACCTCACTCAGCACGAGACTGCTTTAACGTTCATTTGTTCGGGTTCAGTTTCATTGTCAGTTCGCTAATGCTCAATCTATTGCTCTTGACCAAGCTTATCACTTATTGGTTTACCGGTCCTCAAGCAATTTTCCTGTGCGTGGCAATCGCCATTCTCTTCTTCACAGCCGCCAGAGTTTTCAGACTGAAGTTTATAAAGAACGGACATACGACAGCTCGAATCGATCACGATTCGATTATCGTCAGCAAGAATTGGCTCAACATCTTCTTTTGCGAGACAACCATCAAATGGTATGAATTGGCACTTGTGTCGATCAGGACCAACAATGTCGATGGAAAAATGGAAGAACTTCTCTCGTTTGCCACCACCGGAGGCAAAAAAATTGAGCTTGACGCCGGCTGCCTTAAAGACGCAAGACTGCGCGCCAACCTCATAGCTTTGATCAAAAGATACGCACCCGGTGCGCTTTCCAATGAATTGGAAGAGAAAAACCACTTGCTCGAGTCATCCAGTTATACCGATATATGGATGGACACGCTGCATCAAAAACACAACCGGCAGAAATCAGGTGAACTGGCTCGCGGCGAAGCTTTGTCGAACGAACGATTTCACGTTGTGAAAAAACTCGGCTCGGGAGGGCAGGGGACAGCATATCTAGCCACCGTTCAATACATCTGCGATAAAGTGCTCAACGAAGGTGACAACGTTGATGTGGAAATGGTTGTTCTCAAAGAGTTTATTCTTCCTGGCTTCGACAACCCGGCACTGCTTAGCGAAATCGTTGCCCGCATTCAGCATGAAGCTCTGCTTCTCAAGTCGCTCAATCACAGGCAAATTGTCCGTGTAGTGGACGCTTTTATCGAAGACTTGAGAGGTTATCTGGTAATCGAGCACGTAGACGGAACATCACTCAGAGACGTCGTAAAACAGGACGGACCACTGAAAGAACCTCTGGCAATCGAACTTGCTGCGCAAATGTGTTCCATCCTTGAATACCTGCACGGTCATGCACCACAAGTAGTGCACCGCGATTTTACTCCCGATAATTTGATCATCGACGAAAAAGGAATGTTGAAGTTGATCGACTTCAACCTTGCAAAGGTTCCAAATCTGAACGACACTTCCTTGTCTGTCGGCAAGCCTTCTTACATGGCGCCAGAACAGGTACGGGGGCGCCCGGAACCGGCCAGCGACTTCTACTCGATGGGCGCGCTCTTGCATTTCATACTCACGGGAGAGGATCCCGAACCTTTGAATACCTGCAGTCCGAAGCAAATCAATCCGGAAATCTCCGCATCGCTCAACAATTTGATCGAGCGTCTGACTTGCCAGGAAACCGACATGCGCATCAACACAGCTTCCCAGGTGCGCAAGATGCTCTGCCTGCAGGGAGTGATTGCCGCGTAAGTTTCTGAGCTGAGGATGCCTATGGCATGTGGCTATCCATGAGAGGCGATGGATGGCATCGCCCGCTTCAAAGTTCGATATCGAATTTGCGCCAGGCGACGCATGGCGTCGCCCCAGGCGACTGTGGCACAATAGACTTCGTCAGACTAGAGGCCTTTGTTCGGAGTAATTGTCTACATGTCGAGTGCGCGACCGCACAAAAGGTTAATGCGCCAGCACAAAAGCTTGATCGCGCTTTCATTCACCATCCTTTGCAGCTTCTTTGCTTCCTTTGCGGACACTGGAGAGAAGGCGTTTGCATACAGCGGAGACGATGCTCCGTACCCTGAAAAGAGCGTTCAGAAAATCCAGGCCCAATCGGTTTTAACCTGGTGGTCGCATGACGCTACGGGCTACCATCCGGCAGTCGGACTTATTCTTGAGAATTCCAGCCCGCGAGATTTAAGCGGCACGCTGGTCCGCTTTCAAGGGCGCTTTCTGGACCTGAGAAACGGTTACACCCAAGTTGCTCGTGAAGAGTGGGACGGGGAGTTTCACCGCAACCAGCAGCGCTTTCTCAAAATGCGCGGGCCTACTCCTTATGAGCTGCCTATCGACAAAGATCAGTGGCCGCGCATCGAGTGCAAGGTCATGTGCCGCGTCGGCACGGTCGGTGACGAAGCCACGCAAGACTTAGTCGTCACTCGCATCGATAAGATCACAATGACCGATGAAGAGGCGATGGAAAAACTCAGGCAGGATCAAGGAAGACGGATAGTTGCGCGCCGAGAGCCTGCATTTCCCAGCGAGCCAACGCGCAAACCGAAAGAAGCACGCCGAGAGCCTGTCAAACCGCTGGTCGCCACTGCCGGAGCTTTGTCGCAGGACAGGCCAGGTGCAATTAAAGTACCGGGAGTTACGCCTCGCGCCGGGTTAAACCGCCTTCTTACCCAGACAAGCTTTGCGGGACTGGGCGATGACTTTTTTGCTTTCGAGCAGGCCTTCAAACGCCCCCGCGAAACAGACGCCAGAGATGCCGGCTGGACATGGGCGCGTTTTGTCCCGGACGCCGACGGCGTGGAAATTATTGTCGGCTCAAGAGGTCGCACCGGCAAAGCCGACATTATTGTCGCTGTGGTTCCTTCCTTTTTGGTCATGCAGGAAACTCAGGTCGTCACCCTGGCACAGCTTCTATATAAGAAGCATAAGACCGACCGCTTGAAAGGTCCGCAGTATAGCGTGCGCTATTTGCCGTCCGGCCGCGTCCAGGTGGGAACGCTTTCCGGCACAGGCTGCCGGGGGGCAATATTTTTCCCGCGCGGGCAAGTCGGCCATGAGAACAATTATTTGATTCAGCTCTCCCGCCTGCCCGACGATCTGGACAACCTGCTCAGCACGCAAGCCAGACGGGTGCCCATGCTAACGGTGTACACCGCTTTTGCAGGCATTAATACATCAAACTAACCAGGCTCATAAAACAACACGACTACCTGCCCATCGATGCACGCACGCTTCTTTTGCGTCGACGCGAGGGCCCTAGGCAACACTCGCGCACAGGGCCTGCACCAAAAGGGGCAGTTAAATTTGTCCTATAGCATTATTGCACATACAAATGTACGTGTGTCAAGTTCAACCGAATCCTTTTACGCATTCCGACAGAATTACTCGACCGACCGCTCATTAACAGATCGATAAATAAAGTCTTTTGATACATAAACTAAGAAAAGTCACTTGAGATCCTATAATTCTGGGACGGCGGACTTTCCTGAAAAGATTCACCTGTTTACGCAGGTCGAAAAATTCGCCAGCCCAAGCCCGAAAAGCCGTTTTAACCCATGTCGCCTCTTCAATTAAGGAGCGCCCGGAAATCCATGACAGTAAAATTGCCTGTAAGACCAGAAAGACTTGTTTCGGGCACAGACTTGCACACCACACAACCGGTAACCCCAGGACCCCATCAAACGAAGTCGTTATTCGACACGATACCTTTGCCGTTGGTCATGTTTTTGGCAAAGCCCTATCTGGCGGGTCAAACTTCAAGCGCTGCCATCAGCAAAGCGCACGAGCTTTATCAATCGAGAAAGTTTACGGGCACACTCGATATTTTAGGCGAAGACGCCACGTCCGTTGAGGATTGCGAGCGCTATGTCACTACATATATGAGCCTTATCGACGAGGTGACTGCCAATCAGTTGCATGCCACAAATAGACTAGAACGGCTGACCATCTCAATGAAACCGTCGATGTTCAGCACCAGCGCGCCGGCGCCGGGTAGCGCCAGCGAGAAGGCATTGGAAGCGGCATTCGATCGCATCAACAAAGTAGTGGATTATGCATTCCAGCGCGGCGTCGACATGACGCTCGAAGCAGAAGATTATCGCTGGACAAATTTCCACCTCGAGTCTTACCTGGCTCTCTACAAAGCAGGCTACAAGAATCTAGGTACTGTCATTCAGTCGCGCCTTTTGCGCACTGAAAAGGACATCGCTCGCTTTGAAGAAGGCATGCGTGTGCGTATGGTGATTGGCATCTATCAAGAGCCGGCAACGATTGCGCATACAGAAAAGTCGATCATGAAAGAATTGGCCGTTCGCTACAGCCGCGAGCTGGCGCATCAGGGAGTTTATTTAGAGCTTGCCTCTCACGACACCAAGTGCGTAGACAGCTTTGTAAACAAAGTAGTTTTGCCGCTCAAGTTGAAATCATCTGAATTCGAATTTCAATTCTTGCTCGGCGTTCCGCGCGCCAGGCTGCAAGAAGGATTGGTGAACGGCTCTTATTTCAGCGAACTGTCGCAAAAGCTTTCCGGCGATGACGAAAAGCACGCACTGACGCTAGCGCAAAGCGGCGCCATCGTCCGCATGTATTTGCCTTACGGCAGGGATCAAGTAGCCGGCCCGTACTGCCGCCGCCGCTTGAGAAACAATCCCAATATGATCGCCTTCGGTATCAAGAACGTCCTTGGAGTGCAATAGTTCGAACTTCGACGGACGCCATGCGTTGCCCTTGATGCTTGCGCACCAAAATTAGATAATCTGGCTCCTTCGTTGCACTCTGCGGTCGAATTCGGCGCGCGCTGCTTTGCGAACCCAGCGATCATAGTCGACACAGAGCGCTTCCAGTGAATCATCCGGAATACAGCGATTGTCCGCCGCAGTCAGTCGAATGTACTCGTCCTGGTCGCGGGCCAAAATTCTCAGTGCCACCATGGGCGCGTAATTGTTGCCGGCAACCTGGGCGCGCACCCGCACTTCTGTGTCCTGAGCCAGTCGAGCCAGCGTTTTGGGCGAAGTGCCGTGATTGGCGGCCACCCTCATGCGCACATCGATAAGTTCATCAGACGCCAGCTTCGTGAGCGCTTCGTCAGAAGCGTTAAAGTCTTCAGCTACCAACATGCGCACAAATTTGTTGCTGTCGTCAGAGAGCTGATTGAGCATCTCTTCGGCAAGCGGCGACCGGCTGCGCTTGACGCGCCTGACGTACACCGACTTGTCACCGCTCAAATATCCCAAAACCGCGCTGCGGGTTGCCGCGGATTCCCAGACGGCGCTATTGTCCGCCACAGACTGCCGCACTTCAACATGCGGATCCCTGGATAGTTTTTCCAAAATTTTCAAAGGACAGGCTGTATTGCGCGCCACCCACAATCGCACTTCCGCATTGAGATCGCCTGCGAGACTTTCCAACACGCAGGAGGAAGTGTCTTCAGAGCGCGCGCATAGTATACGAATGTCTTTGTCGCTGTCGGACGACAGTTTGTCGACCATGGCGGGGGTGCGCGACGGGTTGAGAATGAGCATCACTTTGATCAACCGGTCGGCGTCATCGCTCAATCGATTCAAGGTTTCAGGCGTGGCTCCGGGATTGGCAGCCAGATTGCGGCGAACATACAGGTCTTCCTCGAATGTAAGTCGAAACAGCGTGTCTGGGCAGACTGTCGCATTGGAGGCAAGAAGTTGTTTGACCGAAACTTGTTTGTCCTGGCAAAGGCGCTCGGCGGCAGCCTTAGGCAGCGAAGCATTCATAGCCACGGCGCGTCTCACTCTCAGGCTGTCGTCGCGAGCAAGCGCATTGAGCAAGTGCGCATCGGCCATGGGATGCATGGCAATTGCTTCTCTGATGGCCGCATCCGCATCGGCAGCCAGAGTATGGAGCGCAGGCGGAGGCGCAAGCGGATGCTTTGCCACTTCCAGCCTGATTGAAACTTCAACGTCATAAGCCAGAAGCACGAGCAGCTCAGGCGTTGCGCTCAAATTTGAAGCAACGGTTTTGCGTATTTTGACTACGCTGTCTTGTGCCAGTCGAGCCAGTGCCTCGGCGGGACAGCTGGGATTGCCGGCTACGGCTTCGCGCACCGACACTTCCGGATCGCTCGATAAATAGCGCGCGTTTTCTTCAGAAAGAGTCCACCAACGTGCCGCCGCTCTGCGCGACGAGACTCCCCCGGCCAGTGCTTGCCGCCAACTTTCGTAGTCGTCGGCTGGTTCACTGTCTGTGGTGGCAGGGGCAGGGGCTGCGCCAGCAGCCAGACCGGCAATTCCTTCTTTAGCTCGCTCCTTGCGCTTCGCTTTGATTTCCTCAGCCAGGAAATCCGGGTCGATGTGGCGGATCGCATCTGTTTCTTCAGAGCGACTGGGCAATTTATTGAGCGGACCTACATAGACCGTATCGGAAGGCAGTTCGTCACCAGTGGTGAGAGGCGGCAGTCCCTTCGCCCTGAAAAGAAGAAAGTTTCCCACCCCCTTAGCGTGCGGCAAACCTGTGTCAATCTCAGGTTCGAATCTCTGTGGCGGCGAAGAAAACAAAGGCGGTGGTTCGCAGTCAGCAACCGGCTCTTGAGGCGATCGCGACTTGAATAGACCAACTACTTTAGGGGACTCAGGATCACATTGCCGTTGAGGAAGGCTTTCCTTGCCGCAATTGTGAGATTGCCCCAGAGTTTCCAGTGATTCCGAATCGGATACTCGTTTCATAGGTGTCTTTTTTCTATATGGAAGCCCAAGCGTGGCTATTGTGAAATACTCCTTTTGACAAGTCACTGGGAGAACTACTTAGAAGGATGGAGGCTTAAGCGTTGTTAATGTGAGCCGGTCCTGCTAATGTGCCGCCTGCAAACGCCTCAACCATTTGTCTCACCTGGCTTTTCGGGTTTAAATGGCTGACTTTGACCTGAGCATCGGGGACGCCCTGAGCCACCAGCTCTTTGCGCAAACGTTCATATGACTCGCCGGGCAGCCTGACTGCTTTCACGTCAGCAAGTCTCAGCGATTCGCGCTTGGCCTCGTATTCGATATTAAGCCGGCAGAGATGCCGGTCGAAGGCGCGGGCCAGAGCCGTTTCATCCGGGGCCTGTGTGCCGCCGAATTCCAGGTAGAGCTCGTAATGCGGCTCCGGGCGAAAGACAGGCAAAAGAGTAAAGAAGCGGGCCCGGAAATTCAATTCTCTTTGAGTGGCTACCATGGCTTCGGTGACTTGTGATTCAGTCAGTTTTTCACCGGTGAAAGACGATATATTGCCGCCTTTATGGAGAAATTCGATGAGTGGAGTGCGGTTGTACCAGCCCACCACTTTCACTATGTCGTTGATGTGATAACGATACAGTCCACCCGATGTAGTAAACAAAATATAGTACTCGCGCCCCACTTCCAGCTCGTGACAGAGAAGCGCCTTCTTGTCTCCGGCTTGCCAATCCTCGACAGCGACAAACTCAAAGAAATGCGAACGTATAGCCAGCCCCTGCCTGCCATCGCCCAGATTGACCGTGCCGCGCCCTTCGCTTGCACCGTATGTAATGTCAGACACGGGCGTAGAGCCGAAATACAAGGGCAAGTCCTGCAAATAGAATGAAGCGGCAGCTTTGGTCCAGCACGAGATCAAAGACAGATCGGCCCAGATGTTTTCTGCATTGAACTTGCCTGCCTCAAGCAGTTGAAAGAGGGCTCGAGCGCGCTCAGGATTGGGCTTGAGAAACGGCTTTACCGCTTGCAAAACTTCTTGAGGGAGCGCCTGTGGCGTGCTGATGGTACCATCGGCGATATCACGGATCAGCGATTCGCCGTATATTTTGAGGCGTTTTCCCAGCATCACGATTGTGCTTGGATTGAGTGTATATATTACCGTCACAGGCAAAACCAGAGCCAGGCGCAAAAGCGTGTAATAGCGACTCTCGTAGTGTTTGACGATAAAAACCTCGTACGGTATCGGCGAAATGAATCGCTTGATCAATTTCGGCTCTTCCATATATAGGCGGCCGGAAATGGCACCGTAAGGAATGCCTGCCTCGGTACGGCCCTCCTCGGCAGGGGAAAACACCGACAGAGCTATGCCTTTGGTCAAAGTGGGATGACTTTTCAATAGATTAAAACCGGACACAACCGATGCCCGGCGAAATTCCTTTATGTAGGATCGCGTCACCGGTATCATCTTGCGCTCGCCGGCAGTGCCGCTCGTGGTCGCAAACATGAAAGGGTCTTCCAGCGTGAGCTGACTTTTTTCACCGGCGCAGGCGCGATTGACGTACTCGCTTAGCGAATCATAATCATTAATTGGCACTGCATTTTGAAAGTCACGGACCGACTGAATGCTGCCAAATCCGTGCTTCTTGCCGTAAACGCTGCCGGCATTTCTCTGCAAGATATCCAGCAGGTGGCGGCTTTGAGTGAGGTCAGGCGACTGCGCGTCACTGTCAAATCGAGTCACTTCCCGCTTGCCGAGCGCAAAGAAGGCCTTATACAAAAGAGATCGAAGCATGGCAGTCCCTGCTGGAAAGCAGGGCAAGTCTAGCACTATACTGGCTCGAATATAAAACCGGGCAACTCATGGCGGTCGCCCCAGAAGGAAAAACACCAGCGGTCGACGCATCGAGTCTACCCTTAAAGAGAAAAATGTTTTTAGTCGTCATCCTTTGCCTTATTACGCTTACTGCGCTTATCGTTCAGACAAAGGCGTTCAATCAGTTGTTTGCCTATGTCCTGAGCGAGTTGAAAAAGCCGCCGGCCGACTACCTGCCGCCCATTTCGGTAATTCTGCCTTGCAAGGGGCTCGATCCGGGCTTCAAGGACAACTTGAAAAAACTCCTGGAGCAAGACTACGTCAAGGATGGAAAGGCTCAATTCGAAGTCATCTTCACGGTAGCGTCATATGATGATCCGGCATATGCGGAGATAGAAGCAGTTTGTAAGTCGCTCCAGAGCGTACACACACAACTTGTTGTGGCGGGCGTAAACAGCCAGCGCGGACAAAAAATCAACAATCAGCTGGCCGCGCTTAAGGTAATTTCCGATCGCACCGAAGCGATTGTATTTGTTGATTCTGACGTGATCGCCCGGGACAATATGCTGCGTTATCTGGTCGCGCCTCTTTCTCAGCCGGGTGTCGGGGCGACCACTGGATATCGTTTTTACATACCATTCAAGGGCGATTTGCCGTCAGTTTTGCGTTCTATGTGGAATCGCGTCACTGCCTGGGAGATGGCCAGCGAAAAATATGCCTTTGCCTGGGGCGGGGCCATGGCCATCAAGCGGGAGATTTTTAATCGGGCGCGGGTGGCAGAAAGCTGGGACCGCGCCGCCGATGATGATCTCTCTCTAACCACCAGCGTCAAGCGCCTGGGGCTGAAAGTGCGCTTTGTGCCGCAATGCCTTGTGGCAAGCCACGGCGACGGCACTTTAGAAGAAATTGTCGAGTGGACCAACCGGCAGCTCATATTAACTAAGGTTTACTACCCGGAACTCTGGATGCGCGCCATCCAGCGGGCAATTCTCCTCTCTTTCTGGCTGATTGCCGTCCTCTTTTCGCTTTTCGCCTTTTGCCTCTCAGGCAACCAGGAGTGGCTGCTGTCCCTGGCCGCCGGGCTCACCCTCATCCCTGTCGAGCTGTTTTTCCTGGTAAAAGCGCAAGGACTGTGGAAGCGCGTGCTTCTGTCCAACTTGCCAAACCCGTCCACCGACGACGAAAGGGAGTTGCAGGCGGCTTTCGACAAGACGCTCCTGCGCAGCGTCATGGCCATACCACTGGCGCACCTGGTTTTGCCCTGGATGACTCTTTACTCAGTCCTTACAAACCGTATCAAATGGCGCGGCGTGCTGTACGAGCTTAAGAGTCCGACCGAAACAGTAGTCGTTTAGCGGCATTCATTGCTGCGATTGCATATGCAATAAGAAATTCGTGCGCCTGTTGTTAAAACCTGTCCAATGGCGAAGGCTTACTCCCCTTATATACTTCTCCTCAGCCTATTCTGGCCTGGTCTGCGATTGGCTTTTGCCGGTTTTTGAAGGTCACCTCCGCCCCAAAGAGCTCATTTTTCTCTGGCGGCGCGTGTTTCTAAGGGACGAGACCGCACCCCCCCGTCCCAATTCTGCCGAGGCATTTGGTACATGTCGAGTTTTGGAATCATTGCTCTGACCCCGGTTTCATTTCCCGGCGAAACTCAAGCAATCTCAATTGATCCAGAAGACGCCACTGAGGCGCTGACTTCCCCACATTACGGCGCCGCTTTCGCCGCCAAGCTGGCCGGCGAAGCCGGATTGATCAACCTGGAGCTGCACGAACTCGCCGATGAGGACGTCGCGCAGAAAGTCACGGCCGCCGTCGTCAAACTGTCCCTGAAGCGAGGCGGGCGCTATGGTATCAAATACAGTGCCAGACAGAGTGCTGAAGCGCTGGGCATTTTGTTGCAGGCATCGAGAAGCAACACCACCGGACAAAACAGCGCAAACTCGCCTCTGGTGATCATCAGCTCTGATGTTGCAGGCCGGTTCGAAAACCTGGATGAAGCGGTGAAAAACGCCCGATCGTTGGGTGCAACGGTTCTGGCCGAAGTGACGAGCCTGAAGGAAGCGCTGTCCGCTAAAGAGCTGCCCGTCGATGGACTGGTCGCCAAAGGCAGCGAAGCCGGAGGCGTCACGTCCGAAACGACGGCATTCGTATTGCTGCAGGAAATTACAAAAGTCACGAAATTGCCGGTCTGGGTGCAGGGCGGCATCGGTCTTTATTCGGCCGCCGCCTGTCTGGCAGCCGGAGCACGCGGCGTCGTTTTGGACGCGCAGTTGCTTTTGGCTCGCGAGTCGGCATTGCCGACCGAGATCAAACAGCGCATTGCCACTATGGACGGTACCGAGATTACCAGTTTTACCGCGCAGGGCGGCAAAAAAGTTCGCGTATTTGCGCGTCAGGGCCATCCGCTCACTGAAGACAATATCGCCTTGAAATCGCTGTCCGACCTGGGTGCCTACTTGCCTGCGCCAGGACAGAAGAAAAAACCAGACGCCCTCGAATTGAAGCGCGAAGACATGCTGCTTGCCGTCGGGCAGGACATCGCGCTGGCAAAACAGCTGGCTGACAAATTTGTTTCAGTATCAGGAATTATCGGAGCTATCAAAGAATCGGCGCAAAGACTGGCCAAGCTGGCCGGCGAGCAAAACGCTCTGATGCCGGGAGGAGCGCTGGCCGAATCGCATAAGACGCAATACCCGATCGTTCAAGGCGCCATGACCCGCGTCAGCGACACGGCCGAATTCGCCCTCAAAGTCGCCGAAGGCGGTGGACTTCCTTTCCTGGCCCTGGCGCTGATGCGCGGCGAAGAAGCTGAAATTTTGGTCGCCAAAACAAAGCAAATGCTGGGCGACAAACCCTGGGGCGTTGGTGTTTTGGGCTTTGTCCCGCAAGAACTGAAGCAAGAACAATTCGCCGTTATCAACCGCCACAAGCCGCCTTTCGCCTTGATTGCCGGCGGCAGACCGGACCAGGCAAAGTCCCTTGAAGATACGGGTATCTCCACTTATCTGCACGTGCCTTCACCGATCTTGCTTTCGTCATTCATCGAAATGGGCGCTCGCCGCTTCATCTTCGAAGGCAGAGAATGCGGCGGTCACGTTGGCCCGCGCTCGAGCTTCGTACTCTGGGAGCAGATGGTGGAGATACTTTCCAGCCTTCAACTTCCGAAAGCCGAACTGGCCAAACTGCACATTTTGATGGCAGGCGGCATTCACGACGGAGTCTCCGCCGCCATGGTAGCAGCCATGACCGCGCCTCTCACCGAGCGCGGAATGAAGGTAGGGGTGCTGATCGGCACGGCTTACTTATTCACTAAAGAAGCAGTCGAAACAGGCGCCATCGTTGAGAAATTCCAGGAAGCCGCCATCGCCTGCAAAGAAACGGTTCTTCTGGAAACCGGACCGGGCCATGCGATCCGCTGCATCGACTCTCCGTACAAACGCATTTTTGACGACAAACGCGTAGAGCTGGTGCTTGCCGAAAAGACCAAAGATGAAGTTCGCGAAGAATTGGAGTTGATGAACCTGGGCAGATTGCGTATCGCCAGCAAGGGCGTCACCCGGTCTGCGGAAAAGTCGGCAAGCCGCGAGTCTATTTTGAGCGAACTTGCCCAAAGCGAAAACAAAAGCATTGGCAAAAACGTCGGCAAAAAACTGGTCGAAGTATCCAAAGACGAGCAATGGCAAGACGGCATGTACATGATAGGCCAGGTGGCCTCGATGCACGAGCGCGTATTGACCATCGAAGAATTGCACCAATCTGTTTCTCTAGGCAGCCAGGATGTTTTGAATCAGTCAACAGAGAGTAAAACAACAACTGCGCAAACATCACATGCTCAACTTCGCGAAAGTGTCAGACCACGACGAGATGGCTGGGACAATGTCGCTATCGTGGGCATGTCCTGCATGTTCCCGAAAGCAACTGACCTCGCTCAGTACTGGCAAAACATCTTAAACAAAGTAGACGCCATCGAAGAAGTTCCAGCCGATCAGTGGGATTGGCGCAACTACTACGATGAAGACTCGCTGGCTCGCGACAAAATTTGCTCCAAGTGGGGCGGTTTTCTGAAGGCGATTACATTCGATCCTACTAAATACGGCATCCCGCCAAGCAGTTTGAATTCAATCGATCCGATGCAGCTTATGCTGCTGGAGATTACCGATCGTGCATTAGAAGACGCCGGATATAAAAACCGACCTTTCGGCAGAAAGAAAACCTCGGTCATCCTTGCCAATGCCGGGCACGGTCCGGTGACGGCGCTCATGTCTCTGCGTTCGATGCTCGGTTGGAAACTTGCACATTTGGACGACGAGGCGAAAGTTCAAATTGCCGACATCCTTCCTGAATGGACAGAAGATTCGTTCGCCGGATACCTGGGCAACGTAGCTGCCGGCAGAGTGGCGAACCGATTCGATCTGGGCGGCATCAACTTCTCCATCGACGCGGCATGCGCATCATCACTGGCTGCTCTGTACACATCGGTTCAAGAACTGAGAGCCGGAACCAGCGATGTCGTTTTCCTGGCTGCTGCCGACACGCACAACCAACCGGGCGACTATCTCAGCTTCAGCAAGACTCATGCTTTCTCGAAAACGGGCCGCTGCCGCACATTTGACGCCACCGCCGACGGTATCGTCATCAGCGAAGGCGTGGCCATGCTGGTCTTGAAACGCCTTGAAGATGCTGAGCAAGACGGCGACAGAATCTATGCAGTGATAAGAGGTGTCGGCGGATCAAGCGATGGTCGCGACTTGAGCCTGACTGCTCCCAGACCGGAAGGTCAGATGCTGGCGATCACACGCGCCTATGAAGATGCAGGCATCAGCCCTGCCAGCGTCGCTCTGGTGGAAGCACACGGCACAGGCACAGTGGCCGGCGACAGAGCCGAAATCGAAGCATTGAAGCAAGTGTTCGAAGGCTCCGGCGCCGAAAAGCGCAATTGCGCAGTCGGCTCAGTCAAAACAATGATCGGGCACACTAAAGCGGCCGCCGGTCTGGCCTCTCTGATCAAAGTTGCCAAAGCGCTGCACCATAAAGTTTTACCACCCACACTCGGCGTTACTGTTCCTAACCCGTCCTGTGATTTTGAAAACAGTCCCTTCTACATCAACAGCGAAGTGCGCCCCTGGTTGCACGCTGACGCTCAGAAAAACAATCAAAGACGCGCCGGTGTAAGCGCATTTGGATTCGGCGGAACGAATTTCCACTGCGTCCTTGAAGAATACGAACCGGCATGCGCATATAAAGAAGAGCCATGCAGAAGCGAATGGCCGGCAGAACTCTTTGCCGTATCGGCTGCCTCTCGCATGGACATGGTCAAGTCGGTTCAGCAGCTTCTGGAATTAGTAAAACGCGCCCAGGCGGATGTGATGTCGAACACACCGGGCGGATTTACACGCTTTGCTCACAAAGAATTCTTGAAGTCGCAATTGAAGCCGTCTCAAAAATCAGCAGCTAATGCTTGCCGCCTTACGATTGTCGCTGAAGGCTATGGCGACCTGCTTGAAAAACTGAAACGCGCCCAGAGCGACCTTGTCAGCCCGCAAAAAACCGAGTTTAGGGATCCCCGCGGCGTCTTCTTCAAAGAAAGAAGCGAAGCGGGAGTTCCCGGCAAGATCGCATTCCTTTTCCCTGGTCAGGGCTCGCAGCAAATCAATATGCTCAGCGATCTGTCCGTCGCCTTCCCTTGCGTCCGCAAGATTTTTGAACAAGCCGACCAGGCAGTGAAGGGCATTCTGCCTCGCTCGCTCAATTCCTATATTTTCCCGCCGCCCGCTTTTGCCAAAGAAACCGAAGAAAAATATCAGCAAGAACTCACAGACACAAGAGTCGCTCAACCGGCAGTCGGCGCCGCCGGCATGGCCGCATTCCAACTGCTAAGCCAGTTGGGGGTAAAAGCCGATTGCACAGCCGGTCACAGCTATGGCGAGTATGTAGCCCTTTGCGCCGCCGGCGCCATGAGCTTGAAAGATTTGATCCGCATTTCGGAGCTGCGCGGTCGCTTGCTCAGCGCCAAAGTCGAAAACGACGGCACCATGGCCGCTGTCACCGCACAACGCCAGGATGTCGAAAAACTGCTCAGCACCATGGCCGGTATCACTCTCGCCAACATAAACTCACCCAACCAGTGCGTGATCTCTGGCGCTACAGACGCCGTCAACGACGCCGTCATAGCCTTCAAGAATCAAAAGATAGCCGCGCGCACGATCGCTGTTTCGCAGGCCTTCCATTCTCAATATATGGAACACGCCAGAGAGCCGCTCAAAGAGGCTCTGCAAAGCGTCACCATCTCGGCGCCCAGAGTGCCTACATATTCGAACACCGACGCCAGCCAGTATTCGTCAGTGCCGGAAGAAATCGTCAACCGTTTAGTCGAGCACATCGTCAAACCAGTCGACTTCGTCTCGCAAATCAAGCGCATGCATGAGGATGGCGCCTATTTCTTTATTGAAGTCGGACCGGGCTCCGTGCTCACAAATCTGGTCTCATCGATCTTGCAAGACAGCCCGCACCTGGCGGTTGCCTTAGACCGCTCAGGCAAAAACGGGATTATCCAATTACTGAATACCCTGGCTCAATTGTGGACGCACGGCGTAGATTTCGATTGTCGCGCTCTTTATGAAGGCCGCATCGAACAAATCCCTCAGCCGGCTGAACAATCGACGGTCGGGCCGGCAGGCAAACCGAAATTGCTCTATCTTATGGACAGCCAGAATATCTCGAGAGCCAACGGTACAGCCACGACGCCGGCTGCAAAACCAATGCCTGAAGCACAAGCGCGAACTCAAGGTCTAACTCAAGTTCAATCACAGGGACAATCACAAAGTCCAATTCCTGGTCAAACCATCGGTGGACAACCTCAAATTCAGACCCAGCCTAAAGGCAAACCAGTTTCTACCAGTCCTCAGACGGGGGCTGTAAACGGTGCACCGACACCTACACAAGCTGTTCAGAATAATCTTGGACAGCCGCAATTCGAGAAAGGGACAAATCCGGCAGCGAAGGAATCCGCAACCAGAATGACCGCATCTACTACCAATCCTACTTATCCTGCATATTTACAGTCAGGCTCGGCAAGCACGCCTAGAGCGCCGCAAGCGGCAGCCGCCAACAACCTTCCAGCAAGTTACCCGCAGCAGCAATTGCCCAGACACGCCGCAGGCGGCAATGTCGACCAGGTGATGATTCAATTCCAGCAAACGATGCTGGAGATGACCAACAGTTTCCTGAGAACGCAGCAGCAGGTGATGAGCGCTTACCTGCAAGCCAAGAGTGGACCAAGTCAATGGGTGCCGCCACAAGGGCAGTGGATTCCACAACAGCAACAATGTGTGCAGCCCTATGCGCAACCGATGTTACCGCAGCCGCAGTTTGCTCAGCCGCAATACGCTGAATACGTTCAACCGGTTGTTCAAACCCAGTACGCGCAACCAAATCAGTCAATTCAGCAAATACAGCCGGAATACATTCCAAACAACGGTCACGAGCCAATCACTGCGCCAGTAATTGATGCGCCTGCACTTATGAATGCGCCAATTGATGCCGAAAGCAACGGCAAAAATGGCTCGCACAACCAGACTAATGGCGCTCACGACGTTGTTCAGGCGGTCGTTCACGCTCAAACTACGGTTCAAGCACAAGCCCACATTTCCAATGAAAAGCTCGTAGAAGAGCTTCTCGCTATCGTCAGCCAGCGCACCGGCTATCCGCCTGAAATGCTGGATCCCGAGCTGGACCTCGAAGCCGATCTGGGCATCGATTCCATCAAGCGCGTGGAAATCCTCAACAGCTTCCGCAAAATTCTTCCGGAAAGCAAACAGCGCGAATTGGAAGGCGGGCTGGAGCAATTAGCCGGCACCAAAACCCTCAAAGGTATTATTGATTGGATCAATTCCGACGCATCTGCTGATACGGGAATTAATGATTCTGTGCCCGAAGCAAACGGCAAAAGCGCAGCCGATCTGATTTCCGAAATTTCCGGGCCGAACGGGTCACATGGATCTACTGTTTTTGGCGGCTCCAACGGCTCGCACGCAACTGAAGGATCAAATAGTTCAAACGGCAATGGCAACGGTGCCGGGCACGATATCGTTCATATCGCCAACGCAGAATTGACTCAAGGCGCAAATGGCACGGGCGGCAATGGAAACGGCAACGGCCATGGCACGCTTGAGAAAGCGCCGGCTCAAGCTGCTGCACAAACAGGTTTCTCTTCGCGCAAAGAAAGCGCCAGCGGGCACAACATCAAGCGCGCCACTGTCGAAGTCTCCCAGTTGAACCTGCCGGTAATGCAGCCAACCATAGTGCCGCAAGGCAGCATCGACTTGATCATCGCCGATGAAGGAGACGCCTGGCAGGAAGTGGGAAAGTCCCTGACGGCTCGCGGTGAAAAATGCGTAGTTATTCGCCACGTAGCCAATGGCAATGAAGGACTGAAGATCAATAACGGCGCCTGTGAATTGGACGCCACATCATTTGAAGCCGTGCAAGCGGTTCTGCAATCGATCAAAAAGAGCCACGGCAAGATCGCCCGCATTGTCGACCTGCAACCACTCAACAAAGCGGACTCGACTATCACCGGCAATGTGCCTCCAGCCTCGCTTATCACGCTTCTCAATTTCGCCAAAGCTGCTTACGCTGACCTCAACGACCCGGCTCATAAAGGTGTGTCCACAATCACATGTGCGAGCAAATTGGGCGGATCTTTTGGATCGTCCGGAACCGGCGCTGCAAGCGAAACGGTTGCAGGGCTGAACAGAGTCTGGGGTGCGGGCATCTCAGGATTCATGAAGTGCCTGGCCAAGGA
>JADZFV010000151.1 GCA_020854255.1 Candidatus Melainabacteria bacterium
AATTCCCACCATCTTCCGGTTCTCGAAAAGTCGACCTGAATCCTGATGAAAGGATGCAGTGGCGAATGTGGCAGAGCTCGCAATATGGCATTGCCCAGCTGCTGTCCGATGCAAATTCTCTTGCCGATGCAGCACCAAAATTACTGCAGATGATTTGCCAAACCGCCGGCTGGGATGTCGGCATCATGTGGGAGGTCAACCCCAATGGCGCCAGGCTGAGCTTCGTAGATTTGTGGCACACTGAGCCTCTCCTTGTGTCCAAGTTCGAGATGATAAGCCGCAGCAGCAGTTTTGAATTAGGCACGGGCCTGCCGGGGCGTGTGTGGAAAACCGGTAAAGGTGCCTGGATCCCGGATACATCTCTGGACACCAATTTCCCGCGCTTTGCGCAAGCCGAAGAGTACGGATTGCGTTGCGGGTTTGCTTATCCGATCCAGATTCAAGGCGCGGTGGTCGCTGTTATCGAATTTTTCAGCCGGCAAGAACGCCAGGCGGACGATTGCATGGCCATTCTTGATGCGGCTGCCAGCCTGATAGGGCAGTATCTTGAGCGCCGGGAAGCAGAAATGCGCCTGAGGGAATTTCATGCGATTATTGCCTCCGTAGGTGGTGCGCTTGTGCAAGCAGCGACCATAAGGGACCTGCTCCAATCCTGCGCTCAGGCGATAGTTACACACCTGGATGCCGCATTTGCCAGGATCTGGACTCTGGATGAAGCCGGCGACTCGTTGGTTCTGCAGGCCAGCGCCGGGCTCTACACTCACATCGATGGCGGTCACCAGCGCATAAGAGTCGGACAATACAAGGTCGGATTGATCGCCTCTGAGCAAAAACCTCACCTCACTAACGACGTTCAAAACGATCCAAGAGTAGGAGACAAAGAGTGGGCCAGAAAGGAAGGATTGGTGGCCTTTGCCGGATACCCTCTTCTGGTGGACTCCAAGCTGGTTGGTGTCATGGCCTTGTTCGCCAGGCATTCGCTGACCCAGGGTACGATTGATGCGCTGGGCTCAATTGCCGACCACGTGGCTTTGGGGATAGCTCGCAAATTCAACGAGGAAGCTCAACGAAGGCTGGCAAGCATAGTCGAATCCTGCCAAGACGCCATAATCAGTGCTGACGTCGACTGCATGATCACTCACCTGAACCACGCCGCCGAACGACTCTGCGGTTACCCCGCTGCGGAGCTAACCGGCAAGCCAATTTCGCTTTTGCTTTCCCGCCAGGACGCAGACGAACTCCTGGAAGATTTAGAGAAATTGAAGAGCGGGGCGCACGTCAAGCATTATGAAACAAGTATCAAGAGAAAAGATGACACACTCCTGGACGTATCTCTGACTTTGTCGTCAATCAAAGATTCTCTGGGCAATACGTCGGGTATTGCAGCTTTCGCTCGCGATATCAGTCAACGAAAGCGCAACGAAACGCTTCTTTCTATGCAGTACACGATAACCAGGATCTTAGCTGAATCAACGTCTTTAGATGATGCTGTGCCGAAAGTTCTCGAGACCATTGGAAAAGGATTCCAATGGCGATTGGGTGCTTTCCTGGTAGTCGATGAGCTCAAAGAGCACCTTTGCTGCAAATTTGTCTGGAATGACAGGGGCGCAAAACTGAGCGAATTCGCCAGCGTTACGACATATATGACATTTCCGTACGGTGTCGGAATCAGCGGGCGAACCCATTCAGAATGTCATTGCTTCTGGGATGCGAATTTCAGCGCCAATGAGAGCGATCCTCGCTCTGGTATCGCCTGTAAAGCGGGTTTGCATGCCGCGGTGACTTTCCCTGTTGCTCTTGGCCGCGGAGTCCTGGCAGTACTTGAATTTTTCAGTGAAAGCATTGCTCAACCAGATAAAGATATGCTGGACATGATGTCCAGCACCGGAGTTTTGTTGGCTCAGTTTATGGAGCGCAAAGCGGCGGAAGAAAAGGCCCAAATTGCGGTTCAATCGGAGCAAAGGATAGCTCAAGATGTAATCAATCTTGCCCCTGCTGCTATAGCCAGGTTGGACAAAAATCTTGTGATCAAGAGCATGAACAGCCAATTTGCTGAATATTTTGCCGGACAATCGCCAAATTCCAATCGACTGCTGGAAAAATTTGTCTTTCAGGTTTTGTCCGACCTTCCGGCTGAGAAGCTTATCGAAACGGTGGAGAAAAAAGTGCCGTTCTGTATGAATAATTACAGAATGAAATTGACTGAAGAACAGCAGACCAAGTGCCGTTTTTGGGACTTGGCCGGATGGCCGGTCGGAACCGATGAGGGTGGCATGATCCTCATGGCGACCGAAGTAACAGACCGAGTGAACCTGGCCCAGCAACGCGATGATTTTGTCGCGACGCTCACTCATGATCTGAAAAGCCCGTTAATTGGTGCTATTCGCATACTCTCCTTCCTTCTGGATGAAAAAACTGGAATCCAGGATGAAAACTTTCTGACGCTACTTACAAGTTTGGCCCAGTCAAATCAACATATGCTTGACTTGATTTCCGATCTTCTGGAAGTCTATCGCTATGAAGCTGGACAGGAGCAGCTTCAATTTTCACCGGTCGACCTGAAGGCGCTTGTGGAGGAGCAAACTCGACAAGTGCTTGCTACCAGCATGTCCTCGCTCGTGCAACTGAAGTCTGTTTTCCCTCAAGACGACAATACGATCATGGCGGATGCGAAGTCCATGCAACGAGTCCTGGCAAATCTACTGTCAAATGCGATGAAATTTACCGATGACGGAGGCGAGGTTGCAGTTTTTGGTGACAGATTCGGCGATGAGTATATTCTGGAAGTGAAAGATACTGGTTCTGGAATTTCTGAAAAGGAGCGCAAACAACTATTCGCGCGATTTTCACAGGGCTCGTCAGGGCGCAAGCATCAATCAGGAACCGGATTAGGACTGTATCTTTCGCGTCAGATTGTCGAGCGCCACTGCGGCACTATCACTTGCGAATCTGAAGTTGGTGTTGGTACCGTATTTAGAGTACGCTTGCCGATCTGGCAAAATCCTCAACAAGAGAGTCTGTGACTGGCGGCGGGTAAATCGAGTTTTGCCGGTTGAAAGCATTGCCAAAGCAGCGTCTTTTAGAATTCTCAAGTGAGACAGCACGACATTGCCAGCGGTGGCGCCCAGAATAGCTCTCTATGAGCGATGCATTTTACGGACGCCACCGTTTGTCAGTCTTCAAAACAAACTTGAGCTTCTGCCTGCCGGTTCTTTCAGCTTTCTTTTTTAGTCTTGCAGTCAGCCTGTGAAAAAGCCGCTCCCAGAGAAAATGCTTTCATATTGAGGTCTAGTGTCTGTGCGGCCTTTGAGCCAAAAAACTCAAGGAAGCCGTATTCTATCTGTGACTTGTCCAGAATCGCCACCTTAGCCAGGTAAGCTCCCAGCATCACCATATTGGCCGCTTTGCGGCCGCCGGCACTCTGAGCGACTTCATCAGCAGGCACGGCGACGACTTCTATATCTTTTCGAGTGGCCGGGCAGGTGACAAGATTGCTGTTTACAAAGAGTGTTCCGCCTGATTTGAGACGCGGTTCAAATGCCTCCAGAGAAGGATTGTTCATGATAATTAGAGTCTCGGGACTGCGGATTACAGGCGAGGCAATCGGCTCGTTGGCAATGACTACCGTGCAGTTGGCTGTGCCTCCGCGCATTTCCGGACCATAGGACGGTATCCAGGATACTTGAAGCCCGGCTTTCATGGCGCTGAATGCCAGGAGTTTTCCGATAAACATCAGCCCCTGTCCGCCGAATCCCGCCATAGTCAAGTTTGTATACAGAGTCCGGGAGTCGACAGCCGTGTTCGCCGCACATTCTAGTTGCTGTTGTTTCATGACTTAAACTCCTTGAACTTTGAATTCGCCAAGCGGATAGTAAGGCAGCATATTTTCCTCAAGCCAGTTAACTGCCTGCTGTGGCGTCATGTGCCAATCAGTGGGGCAGGGGGAGAGAACTTCGACCAGTGAATAACCCAAATCGAGCTGTTGAACCTCGAATGCCTTTTTGATAGCCTGTTTGGCTCTGGCTATATATTTTGCGCTGGAAACGGAAACTCGCGCAATGTATTGAGGACCATCCAATACTGAAAGCATCTCAGCGACTTTTATCGGAAAACCGCAGCGTTCGCTCATGCGTCCCTGCGCGCTTGTGGAAGTCTTCTGTCCAACCAGTGTTGTCGGTGCCATCTGCCCGCCGGTCATGCCGTAAGTGGCGTTATTTACGAAAATTACGCAGATCTTTTCCCCGCGGGCAGCTGCGGCGATTGTCTCACCCATGCCGATTGCAGCCAGGTCACCATCGCCCTGATAACAGAAAACAGTCAGGTCCGGACGGGCCCGCTTAAAGCCGGTTGCCACCGCCGGTGCGCGTCCATGAGCCGCTTCCAGCATGTCGATGTTCATGTAATTGTACATGAGAACCGAACAACCCACAGGCGCCACGCCCACAGTTTGTTCGCGGATGCCGAGTTCGTCCAGAACTTCCGCAATCAAGCGGTGCGCAACACCATGACCGCAACCAGGACAATAGTGCGTCGTCGCTTTTGTAAGTGCCTCGGGGCGCTGGAAGACCCTGTCCATTTTGTCTGTTTTGTCTATCGTTTCCATTCCCCTTGCTCCCTTTTAAAACAATTGCTTTTCTAATTCGGCGGCAATCTCTTCATAACTCGGCACAATGCCTCCGGTTCTTCCATAGAAGGCGACCTCGGCTTTTCCATTAACTGCCAGTTTGACGTCTTCGACCATCTGTCCAAGACTCATTTCTACAACCAGAACCTTCCTGATTCGCTCGGCAATTTCTTGAAAATGATCATATGGGAATGGATAGAGTGTGATTGGTCGAAGCAGCCCTACCTTGATGCCCTTATCTCTCAATATCTGCACGGCTGTCTTGGCTATTCTTGCTACTGTTCCGTAAGCGGCAATGACAATCTCGGCATCATCGCAAAGATAATGCTCGATTCTCACATCCTCCTTCATCTTCTGGTACTTGTCCTGCAGCTTAAGATTGTGCTGTTCGAGTTTTTGCGGATCAAGATAAAGTGTCTTGATCACATTGCGGGGCCGCCCCTTCGCCCCGCTCAGAGCCCAGCTCTTGTCGTATTCTTTTGAGCGAGGTCTTTGCTCGAATTCAACAGGCTCCATCATTTGCCCGATGATTCCATCTCCCAAAATCATGACCGGAGTCCTGTATTTGTCGGCAATATCGAAAGCATCTCCGGTCAGTGAAACCGCTTCTTGCACCGTGGACGGTGCAAGCACGAAGAGATGATAATCGCCGTGCCCGCCGCCCTTTGTTGCCTGAAAGTAATCTGATTGTGAAGGCTGAATGCCTCCGAGCCCCGGTCCGCCGCGCATCATGTTAACTATGACGCAGGGCAGTTCGGCTGCCGCAATATATGACAATCCTTCTTGTTTGAGGCTGATACCGGGACTGGAGGACGAGCTCATCACCCGCATCCCGGCGCCGGCAGCTCCGTAGACCATATATATCGCTGCAATTTCGCTTTCGGCTTGCAGAAATGCGCCACCAAGCTCCGGTAAGCGCGTGGACATGTATTCGGGAATCTCGTTTTGAGGTGTTATGGGATAGCCGAAATAATACAGGCAACCGGAGCGGATCGCCGCTTCGGCAATAGCCTCATTTCCAGTCATAAAGAGCTTTTCCATTATTCCCGCTCTCCGTGATTTGTTTTTTGTTTTACGAATACTTCAATGGCTACATCGGGGCACACTCGTGCACAGAGAGTGCACCCTGTGCACTTGCTTTGCGGATCCGGGCAGGCTGCAGGGTAATAACCGCTGCTTGTCACCTGGCTGGAAATTTCAATGATATGCTGCGGGCAAGCGTCCACGCAAAGTCCGCAACCTTTGCAAAAATGCTCGTCGATTGCAATCCGGGCTCTTCTTTCCTTTTTCTTTTCTTCGCTCATTCAGCGCCTCCAAAAGATTTCGCCTTACATGCTGAGACTGCGGTAGCGATGATAGATCTCATCTGCTTGCGCCTTGTCCAGAATTTCTTCCAGCTCCGGAACCATGCCCGCGTCTTCTTTCTCAGCATGAGCGGTAAGCTCCGTCACAAGTGCGTCGCCCTGCCGGAGGAGAGTTTGCCATTCATCTTCGCTCAAAAGTCCCGCGCTCTGTGCTTTATCCAGAAGAGGCATGACAATTTGAATAATTTCCGTTATTAGCTTGTGATCCTCCAGAAGAATCTCAACCAGCTGCCCGCAACCGGCCTCTTCAAGAATCGGGAATAGCTCATTCTCCTCAAGAGCAAAGTGTTTTGGCACATTAAAGCCAAAGGCAGAACGAAGGTCACTGAGAAGTTTTGCGGACAGAGGCTGGTGCCACATCGGTTGCTGCTTGATTCCGTTATCGCGCAAGAAATTCCTGAAAGACCCAAGAAGGGCAGAGAGTTCTCTGTGCTCGCAAGAGAGGCATTTATTGATAGTCAATCTGCTTTCCATCACACTTACTCCGCCGGGCTGTTTACATAGCGCCTCAACATCAGCGATTTTTCCAGCGACTTGATCAGATAGAACACTGACTGAGTCACAGGAACGGCAATGTCCTTTTCACGCGCATATTCAAAGAGCTTGCCGGCAAGATAGCGCACTTCAGTTTGCCTGCCTGTTTCGATGTCCACAAGTATGGAGGGTTTGTGATTGCTGCCTCTGGCCAGATAAGCGATGGCCTTGTCGTGAAAGTCAGCGGGAATGTCGATATCGTATGCCTTGCATACAGCGATTCCTTCACCAATGATACCGTTCACCATGATGGTAAGCTCATCTTCGTTCATAACCTCAGCCATGGTCATGCGTGTCAAAGCACAGATGCTGCCTAACGAGGTATTGAGTATGGTTTTCTTGAAGACCTCTCTGCGAATGTCATCGACCAACTCCAGCTTTACTCCGCTAATCGAAAATTCCTCGACGATCTTTTCTGCAAACTGCCTGCGGTTTTTGCTCACTGGTGAAAAGAAGTGCGGCTCGTTTAGAAAGTTGACATTGACCTCATGGGTGGAGGAATATGTAACTCCAAAATTGAGCACCATGCGGAAGGCCTGATCGTCGCCAAGTATTTTGGCGATTTCCAGTTCTGTATCGATGCCGTTCTGGCAGCTGACCACAGCAGCTTCGGCAAGCGGCGAATTCTTGATGCGGGAGACAATGTCTGCAATTGTATGAGCCTTAACGGACATCAGAACAACATCGGGTTTGTTTTCGGCAAATTCATAAAATGAAGTGTGCACTTCTTTCAACTGGATGTCGGCTTTGTAATGACCTTGAACCTTTAAGGGCTTCATCTTAAATAGCTCGGCCCGGTGCGGGTTGGCGTCCAGCACGGAAACACGATATCCACCCTGGCTGAGCATGGCGGCGAAAGTCGCGCCCACAGGCCCCATGCCGATCACTCCATAATGCATTTTTCAGTCTCCTCCACTAAAGTAAGTGATCAGTAGCAATCACCAAGGCAAACGATGATGTTCGCAGGTGGCGGACATCCTGGCTTGTAGAGCGCCTCTACAACCTCGCCACGATTGGCTATAACTTTATTTCGCACCACCTTCGAGCTTGGCGTCAGTTCTCCGGCTTCCAAGGAGAGCGGCGAGCCAAATACGACGAATTTTCTAACGCGCTGATATCGCCCGCCGATCTCGGAATTAATGCGCTGCACCTCATGAGAGAAGAGTCGCCTTATGTCTGAAACAGAGGCGATATCGTCTCCTTCGGGTATGCGTATGCCGTGCTTGCGGCCCCATTCTTCAAGGAGGCGGCGGTTGGCATAAATGAGCGCAGTAACAAAATGCTGCCCGCTGCCCACAACCACGGCATGCTCGATGAAAATGCTGCCTTCTATGAGCGCCATTTCGATCTGGGCCGAAAATACCTTTTCAGCGTTGAGCAATTTGAAAACACCATCATGCCGCCCCAGAATGCGCAGTCCATGCTCGTGCATCTCGCCTAGATCACCTGTACGAAACCAGCCGTCCTCGGTGAAGCATTCCCGATTCTGCACAGGCAGATTCCAGTAGCCTTTCATGACATTGGGGCCGTTGACTTGAATTTCACCGTGGTCGGAAATGCGTATCTTGACACCGGGAATCGGCCATCCCACGACGCCGGGCACGCGTTCTTTCTCTGGATCTGTGAGAGTGACACATGGAGAAGTTTCGGTAAGGCCCCAGCCTTCCAGCACGGGGATGTTCTCGGCATTGAAGATTTTGGAGACATCGCGTGGAAGTGGTGCCGCTGCCGTGAAGACAAAGCGAAGCTCCGGGTGAAATATGGTATTGCGGACATTATCACTCTGCTGTATCTCATCGGCAAGCTTCTGAAAGACACCGGGCACGCTGAAAAAGATGGTCGGCCTGACGCTCTGCCAGTTCTCGATCAGGACGTGCATGTCCTTGCCGCCGCTTTCGTCGATTGCCATGCATGCACCTGAATACAGCGCCATAAAACGCTCGAACAGACCGCCGAAGGAATGGTGCCACGGCAAGTAAGAAAGAAAGCGCTCTTGATTCGAGATTCCCCAGAGCTGGTTGATCGCGCGCTGCTGCGAAAGCAGGTTGCTGTGCCTGAGCTCGACGCCTTTGGGATTGCCGGTTGTGCCCGATGTGTACATAATCAGGCACGATTGATCGCTAGTGACAGCCTCCAGCTCTTGAAAGAATTGCTTGATGAACCGGTCTTCTTGAAATTCGGAAAGGCTGCGGTATGGTATTACAGGAAGTGGCGCTGCAAGATTGTGTGGTGCTTGAGTTTCGTCACAGTCCATCAAAAAGATAGATTCGATTTGATGCAGGTCTTTGCAATGCGACAGCTTCATCAACTGCAGATTCGTGCTGACAGTCAGCCTGACGGCGCCCGAGTCCTGAATAATGTACTCAATCTGCTGCGAGAAGTAGCCGGGAAAAATGGGCACCGAAATGGCCCCGATGCACATTGCGGCCAGTTCCATGCAAAGCATCTCGCGGCGATTTTCCGAGAGCATGGCCAGGCGGTCGCCGGCTTTCACACCACTTTTCAAAAGGTAGGCTCCCAGATTGGAAATCTCGGACATTACCTCTTCAAAGCTGTGCTCCCGCCACTGTCCGTTGGCGTCCTTATCTTTCAGCATGACCGATTTTCCCAGGCGCCGGACTCGATCGAGAAGCATCTGCCCCAGGGAATTCTCGTAAGATTCCAGAGCCGACTCGGAGCAAATCTCGCTTTGCTCCGCTGCTATATTGGGCGCTTTCTTGTCAGTCACTTCCATGTCTTTTCCTCTTGCCCCGGATCATGCTTTCATGAGAGACCTATGTGTTTTTCCTCAAACATGCAGATGCTTTCCTGATTGTCGTCTTTGCTTTTTTTGCATACTTCTGCCTTCTTTTGCTGTCCCGGCGGATCATCCATCTGGATCTGCCCGGACTCAGGAGAGGCAGTGTTTGAGCCGTCTTCATCGTCTGCAAAGATCCCCTCACCCTGCTCGTGTTTTTTCCAGGCATCAAGCCCGTACAGTGCAGCACCAAGCGCTCCGGCCATTTGAGGATGGGGCGGAATGATCACCGGACAGTTGCATAATGCCTCAAGCTCTTTAGCCACAAGCGGAATGTGTTCGGCAACACCGCCTGTGAAAACGACATCACCGGTAAAGCGACCCATCTCAAAAACTCTCAGAGCGACCGCGCGGATTACCGCTCGCGCTATGTTCTCCTTGGAGTCGCCACGCCTGAGATATTCAATAATTTCCGTAGCGGCAAAAACAGTGCAGAAACTGCCTATTTCAACCGATTCATTGCCTCTCAAAGCAAGGGATTCCAGGTCCTTAAGCTCCACACCCAGCTGCTTGGCTGTGTTGTCAATGAATGCGCCGGTGCCGGCGGCGCATTTGCGATTCATCTTGCTGCGCCCTCTTCGCCCATTGTCATCGACGGCGATTATTTTGTTGTCCTGCCCGCCGATATCCACCACGGTCATGCGGCGCGGCACATGATAGTAGGCACCGCGGGCATGGCAGGAAAGTTCTGTCAAGGTTTGCCTGGCTCTGGGTGCCTTCAAGCGCCCATAACCGGTCGCCGTGATCCAGGCAAGATCGGCTATTTCCCAGCCCGAATCAGCCAGCGCTTCTTGCATGGCCATCTCGGCGCGATCTTCAAAATAGCCGCCCGAGGTTATTACCGACTGTCCGCAGATATTTTGCTCCCAGTCAATCAGGACCGCCTTGGTGGTCGTAGAGCCTATGTCGAGTCCAAGAACCCCCCGCATCAATTATCGCTCCTATGATTCACTGAGTTGCTCGATGAATCCCTCGAGCGTGGTTCTTACCTGGTCCGGGCTGTAAAGCCTAAGATCGGAGACATCGGCGCCGATTGTCACATTAGCAATGCCGTACTCATCAAGGAGCCTATCCGGCATGCCGTAGCGGCAATTTGAATTATTGGGGCAGGTCTTGCAATCATGAAATACGACCCCGTCGATTGAGAAGTCGTCGACCAGCTTGCGCAAAATGTCCATCTTGATGCTGTCGGTGCGGTTGATGAAAAGCTCCGTATAGACACGCGCCATCGACTCATCGATGTTCGCCGGGTCCAGTTTGTCAAAGGCCCAGGTATTGCAATAAGTAGAAGCGACAACTGCAGTGTTCAGGTCGAAAAATAGCGTAGAAAGCTCTCTCAGCGCTCCCCAGATGGGCATTCCTTCCCAATAGATTCTAAGCCGCTCTTTAGGAACCGCGCCAACTTTCTTTTCCACGCGTGCCGTCATTTCGGCTTTCAGCAAGTTGTAATAGTCGATCGTTTCCTGCTTTCCTCGCAGTACTACAATCGGCGCCATATGTATGACCGCGTCGAAGAAAGTGTGCGGAGAAGGGCGATTAGAAGCCAGATTTAAAATCTCGCGCCAGAGAATCGATGCTTGCCTGGAAAGTTCGACTATCTCTTTCAGGTGTCCTTGGTCGAGACTGCGCCCGCTAATTTTCTTCAGTTCTTGAGAAACACGCTCGTGCTCGCCGTGCACCATCTGAAGATGCCTGTCTTCAATTTCATCCAGCAAGTGCGGGGGGTGAATGCCGAGCAAAGGCACCTTGTACTCACGAGCATAATACGCCCACCAGTCGCCCACATCGCGACACTGGTTGGTTGAGTAAACCAAGACATCCGGCCGGGGCACTCCCTCAATGCCGTAGGCATCCTGAAGTGGTGATTTCCCGGACAGATGTGCCCCAATATCTGCAGTCAAGTAAGAACAAATGTCAGGCGAATAGCCCTGCGCCACCGCCTTTGGAATATAACGGGCCGAGTTGCGGGTGGCGCCAAGCAGGGCCCCGTGATTTTCCGGGAAATAGACTTCAAAGCCATAAGCACGCAAGAGTTCGACTGGACCCACACTCGAGACCCAGGCGATCTTTCTTTTGGGATCCTTTTGCGCTTCATGCAAATCCAGATAATACTCAGCAAGGAGTTTTCGCAAGGCCGGGGCTGACTCGATGGCAATTCTGCCAGCGGAATCCTTGGCCTTGCTCAGTCCTTCTGTTTGCACTTATGAATGCCTCTTTACTGGATTGTGGGACCAGACCGGTTCACGTTTTTCCATGAATGCTGCTATGCCTTCCTGGGCATCGGCGGTTTTCATAAGCGTATTGAGGTAAACTTCCTCCACGCACTTTAGTGCTTCGGCCTGATTGATATATCGAGCGGACTCCATCAATGTTTGCTTGCTCAGTTGCAAACTTGTCCGGCTCAATTTGACAAAGCGCTCCAGAAACTGGCCGGATTTTGCCGGAAATAGATCCGTTTCGTAAACATCGTTGACCAGGCCTAACCGTTCGGCTTCCGCTGCAGTGATTGTTTTGCCGCTCAAGATCAAATCGCACGCTTTTTTCATGCCGATAAGACCAGGCAAAATGACCATGGCCACTGGAGGAAACACGGCCAGTGTTATCTCCGGAACCCCAAACTTGGCTCTTTCGCTTGCCACAATCATGTCGCAGGCGAGAGCAAGCTCAAAGCCTCCGCCCAGAGCGGCGCCTTCAACAAGAGCCACCGTAGGAACAGAAAGCTTTTGCAAGCGAGCGATGAGACGGTGAAACACCTGGATCATTTCTTCAGTACGTTCGACTGTGTGATCTGCTACATCCACGCCGGCACAGAATGCCTTGCCTTCGGCCTTAATGGCCAGCACGGACAGATCTTCCAGGTTGGCCGGATCGCTTATAACCAGGTCCAGCTCACGCATAAAGGCAATGTCGAGAATGTTGAGCGGTGCCCGGCGCAAAACGAGAGTACCGACTCCGTTGGTTTTAGAAAAACCGACATCTTCCTTAAGCTTCAGGGTCATGCTTTTCCTCCTGCTTTCAAGACTCTCTTATCAACGCCGGGCACGGTTTGCTTGGCGATGCCGCCCTTTTTCCATTCCTGCTTGTGGTGCCGGAATGCACCCCAGAGCGCCGCACCGATCGCGCCTGCATGCGGCGAGAACTCATGCGTTCTTATTTCCGGATGCCCGCCCTTCTTTTCGAACTCCTCTTTCATTGTTTTCACCAATCCGGCATCAAGAGCCAGCCCGCCTGTAAGCACAAGGGGAAAGCTGCCGCCGGCCGAACTGAACAGTTTGACCAGCCGATTGACCAGAGAAAGATGAATGCCTTTTAGAATGTCTTCTGTGGCAATGCCGCGTGAGACCATGTTGATGACGTCTGTTTCAGCCAGAACGGCACAGATGCCACTGACGGTTTCGGGCGAATTCGACTGCAATGAAAGAGGCCCGATCTCATCTGTGGTCACGCCCAGATAACGCGAAATGTTTTCGAGGAATTGCCCCGAGCCGGATGCGCACTGCCCGGTCATCCTGTATTTCAATACCTTGGCATGTGCATCGATAACCATGGCTCTGGCATGGAGCGCCCCGACATCGATTACAGATAATGCTTCCGGAAAAAGAAAGTTTGCTCCCCGGCTGTGCGCTGTCATGCCGAAGAAATAACCGGTCTTGAAGGGCAGCGTATCGATTTCTCCTGTCGTGCCGATATAGGCGACCTGGGATAAATCGATACTTGCTTCCTTAAGCAGCCTGTCCAGGCAGGACTGGCTCACCTGCTGCGGATCGCGCTTGCGCAGCTTCTCCAGTATTACGCCGGTTATCGACGAACTTTGACCGTGCTCGGCGGCCGCGTCGGCACCTGCGGCCAATTTTTCATCGATGCCGGGGTGCTCCATGAGTACAGCCTTAACGGAGCTGGATCCGACATCAATGCCTATTGTTCTAAGCAACTTCTGCACCCTCCAGATCGATGGCCCTATGCGCATAGAGCGCAGCTCCCAGCGCGCCTGTGAAAATAGAATCGGTATGGATGTTGAGCTTGCGCTCACCATAATTTTCAGCCACAAGCTCGTCCAATGCCTTCACTACCGCGCCGTTTTTCGCGACTCCTCCTGTGAAAGTGAATTCGTTTTCCACGCCGCCGGAGCGGGCGAGCAATGACATGGCCCGCAACACGATAGCCTGATGCAGTCCGGAGAGAATATTCTCGCGGCTCTCACCAAGGCTGAGAAGATCTCTCAGTTCGGCGCCGGCAAAAACCGTGCAGGTACTGCAAATCTGGCAGGCTCTGTCGGCCGCCAGTGAAAGAGGACCGAGTTCGTGCAATCCAACATTCAATTCATCGGCGATATAGCCGAGATAACGCCCGCAACCCGCCGCGCAACGATCATTCATCTGGAAATTGGTGACAACTCCCTTATCGTCGATCTGAATTGCCTTGGTGTCCTGACCTCCGATATCGAGCACTGTTCGGGTATTGGGAAACATGAAGTGGGCGCCCAGCCCGTGACAGAGGATCTCCGAGCGAATCTGGCTTTTCTCGAAAGGAAGACGCTGGCGACCGTAACCCGTGCCGACCATCTGCTCGATTTTCAGGTCCAGGACCGCCGCGCTGGAAATCGCCTTATCAACAGCCTCGTGCATTTCCGCTTTCTGGCCGTTCTGCTTTTTCATCGCGGCCTGAGCTTTGCGGGCCATCTGCTGAAAATCAATTTCCGGCACCTGGTTTTCCACCTGAAGAATGGCCTTGTCATAAACCGCAACCAGCGAATCGAACGAAACCTTGCCACTCTCGCTCACTTTTGTTGCGGCGGCACAATAGGCGCTGCCGGCCATGTCCCTGAAAAAGCGGGATTGATCGGTTTTGACGTCAGCAAAAATCTCCTGAGCATCAGTCTTTAGTTGTTTGAAGATCGACGAAACCCCGTCCTTGACATTTTCCGGTGCTGTTTTTTCGCAAGTCTCATTGAGCAGATCAAGGTGACTCAATTGTTGCTCGAGACGGAAATTGGCGCCCAACTCGTCAAAGAGCCTTTCTTTCAAAGAGTCGTCAATCAGCGCTTTTTCAAGCTCACGCTTGAGGAGAAAAAAGCGAGCACTGTTTAATGCCTCACTCTTTGCCACTTCGGTGGCAACGAAATAGTTGCAGCGCGTGTTGGTGAGACCGCGCCCGATGATTTCCTCATTCTCATCGATGAGCAGGGCTTTAGTGGTGGTAGAACCGAGGTCGATGCCGAGATAGTATTTCATTTCGCCTCCTAGCTTACGCCGTGAAGAACTGCGCTGCCGGCTGCGCGCCTTTGCGCGAGCATCTGGAAATATGACTCCAGTCTGTTCTTTATATTGGCCTGCGAGTAATAGCGCGGGTCGACCAGATCCGATTCGATGAAGCCGCCGGGAACACCGGTGCGCTGCTCCAGCTCCCTCATCATCAACAACTGTCCGGCCGAAAATGAATTGCAGCTCTTTATAGAGTTGACGATGAATCCATCAGCATTGTATTCGCGAATGTAATGTTCGAGCAGGTCGATGCGCGAGGGAATATTCAGGTTGGTATAACAACCCATGCAGTATTCAGCCAGAGACTCGAGCGGGTGCTCGGGATCGTGCCTGAATCCGCGATCATACAGCCCACCCACTTTTGTATAGCTGGAAGCAACGACCACGGCTCCCTCGTCATAGAAGATCTTCCAGAAGTCTCGAAAACTCGTCCAGTTCGGTGGACCTTCCACAACAAGGCGATATCGCTCCTTCGCGAGAACACCTTCAGGCGTCATCGGTCCGAGATTGCTCTTGATTCGATCTTCTACTTCGGCTCTGAGAGCGCGATAGTATTCGACGGCGTCTTCAGTGCCGCGGAAGGCTGAAAAAAGTGGACCGATGTAATAGACACCGACGAAATAGGCGTCTATGGGAGAGGGCTTGCGCTTTGCCGACTGCAGTGTCCAGACGAGATCGTCTTCGGCCTGACGGCTCAATTGCATGCGGCGCCGCAATTCGTCCATGTCTATTTTCTTGCCTGTCACCTTTTCCAGGGCAGGAATGACATCGTCGCGGATCTGATCCACGACGTATTGTTTCATGGCATCAGTAACTACTCCGTCTGCTTGGTATGGAACATGCAGCATTACACACGGACAGTTATAGTGTTGCTTGAGGTTCTCGAACCACTTCATGAAAACGAAGCAGCCGGTGTAACTCAGTAAAAGAAGATCGGGCTCCGGCAGCTTGACACCTGTAGGGCCGACATTTCCTTTTAACATCATGCCGACATCGCATTTGACATATGTGCAGACATCTTCCGAATGCCCGATGCGCTCGGCTTCCTGTATGTAGTCAGCGGAAAGATTGCGCATACCGGACTGCAGAGCATTGATTTCCGGATAAACGGGCAGAGCGCCTGAGGCAAGGATCAATTCCGTCAGATTGCCGGGCACGAAAGTGTACACGACCTTCTTTCCTTCCTCTTTGGCTTTCCATAGCTTTTCGGCATGTGCCGCGAGCATGCGTTTTTGAATTTCCATGCTCTGGTCTTTTTGTACGGACGAATTTGCGCCGTCTTGTGCAATTTTCTCAGCCATTTCCTATCCCTCTCCCCAGAGTTTGATTGCTTCGGCAAAAGTTCCGGTTTGCTCTCTTATGGGAGCAAACTGTCCGAGGTTTTCCGCATACTGCAAGGTCGAATAAGGTATCCCTGCATCTTCCAGAGCCTTCTGAAAGTGCGGCCGATCCAGTAATGACGGATCGCAAAAGCTTGGACTCATCAACAGCACGCCGTCGGCTCGTTTGGCCAGAGCGGTTTCAACCAGGCGTTTTGATTTTGGCGTATCGCCCTCATACTTGACCGACGAATAAGTGCTGTGTTTCAAATAGACATCGACAAGGGACTGGAAGGGATCGATGTTCTCATCGGCATCTTGCTCAAGAAAACGGTAGCCCAGAGTGAAGTCATCATCGACCAGGTAGCAGCCTGAGCGTTCAATTGTGCGGATGAGGTTCAGGGGCGGCTGCTCGCAAAAACCGCCTACAACCATGATGCGAGCATTGTCTTGCTCCGGCCGATTCAGCTCGCCGGCCAGATCTATATATTTTTCGATCAGGTCCGTGTGTGTGTCGGCATCCATCTGGTCTCCGGCCCTTACAAGCAGGTAATATTCCCAGGCTGGCACCCAGTGAGGGTTCTCCACCCGCATTTTGGCAAGGGCGCGAACAGCCCTGCGGTTGCGGTTGTAACTGACGATCGCCTCCCGGTAGGCGTCCGCATCGGGCTTACGCCCGCTCATCTTTGATAAATGCTCGGCCAGCTCTTGCAATTGGCTCAGGTAAAACTTGCCGCCGCACTTGCTCTGGAAATTTTGCGGCAGATCAAGAAAATATGTCAGCTTATCCGGGAAAAGTACTTTCCACACACCGGACACATTGCGTATGACATCGCAAATGGCTGGTGCCACCAGCCCTTCAAGAGTGTCTTTCCATGACGACAAACCCAGTTCGACCACGCTTCTGGGCAAGTGACAAATATATGACTGGTAGAACGAGTCGCCGCGTATGACATTCACCTGGTCACCACCGCCAAAGGTAGCCACAGGCCTGACGCCGCTGCCGACAAAAATCTCGCGCGGAGCATAAACTGGCAGATAGGCGACAGCCTTTCTTGCCGCCGGGTCTTCTTTTTTCCAGGCAGCAATTGCTTCCAGCCTCACGTCATAATAGATGCGCTGGCAGGAATCAATAATCTCCTTGTGGGCAGCCTCGGCTGCCTGAGAAGAGGGGCGCTCCATCGTTTTGCTCATTTTGTATCTCCCCTGGCAATTCCGTAAAGAACCATGTCCGCGATCTCTTCGGCCATGGTATCGAGGTCTGTAGCCCTATCTGTATCCAGCCACATGTGAATCCAGTTGAGGGTGCCGAATAAGTACATGGTCAGGCGCCTGGAATCAGGACGCCTGAGTGAGTCGCCCCACTTCTTGTCGAGGATTTCGTTGATGATTGTGTGGGCGATGCGAAAATAGTCACGGCGAATCACCTGGACATCTTCATAGTATTTTCCGATCAGCTTCTGGAATTCGAAGGCACACACGCGAAGCTCGTTCATGTGTTTTGTGAAAAACTCAAGATGATTGCTTATCAATAATTTCAGTCTTTGCTCCGGCGATAGCTCAGGATCAAGCCTGGCCGCCAGTGAATTTCTAAGCGCCGTGAAAGTATGCTTTTGTAATTGATAAAGCAGATCTTCCTTGCTGGAAAAATAGTAATAGAGTCCGGCCTGGCTGAGCTTGGAGTTCTCGGCAATGGCACGGATCGATGCCTTTTCGAAGCCGTCGCGAGCAATAAGCCTGGCAGCCACCGACAGAACTTCGTCATATCGCTCGTTTGTGCTGGGCAGGATTTTGTGTTGGGGTGGCACCTTCTTCTCCTCGACCGAGCGCTCACTCGGTAAAAGACAAGTTTAGTAAAAGATCCTCTCTCTCCTCCAGTAGTTACTTCAAAGTGCCCGCCCGAATGCAGCGCCAGTGATGGTGGTAACAAAAAGGTGTCTGTTTGAATATTTTGGTTGTTAGTGATAAATGTTACCGAACGCTCGCTCGGTATTCATATTAAAACCTGGTGGTGCAAATTCCAAAATACCAGGGCGGCACACCGCCTTGCATGGAAATATAAAAGGAAATGGCAATGAGTATTACTGAAATAGAAAAGAACAATAATCACAAAGGTTTTTTCCAGTCGATACCTGCGGAAAAATTCGCATTCAAAGAAATTCATTACCAGAAAAAAGATTACATAGCGACCATAACCCTCAATCGCCCTTTCAACCTGAATGCCTATAGCACCTCGGCACTTAAAGAGCTTTGCGATGCTTTTGAAGATGCCTCATTCGATGACGCAGTCGGTGTGATCGTCTACACCGGCGCAGGCGACCGGGCCTTCTGCACGGGCGGAGACGTGAAAGAGTATGAGGAAATTTACACTGCTCGCCCCCGTGATTACTGGAAGTACATGGGCCTTTTCAGCCGCTATCTTGAGAGCATAATGAACGCGGGCAAGCCGGTCATCGCTCGCTTAAACGGCATTGCTGTCGGTGGCGGTAATGAATCGCAGCTGGCCTGCGATCTTTCGGTTATGGCCGAGCACGCTTATCTCGGGCAGGTAGGCACAAACGTTGGTTCGGTCGCCTGCGGCGGCGCCACTCAATGGTTGCCGCTCACTGTAGGCGATCGCCGCGCCCACGAAATGTTGCTTTTGAACGGGCGCATACAGGCGCGCCAGGCCTTGGAATGGGGACTTGTTAATAGAGTCGCTCCATCGGTAACCAAAGATGGGAAATTTATAGAGAATCCATCTAAAGACCAGATCGACAAGGCTCTCAAAAAAACCGACGGCTTCGAAATCAACCTTTCCAAGCTTGATGAGGAAGTCGCGGCACTCTGTCAGACTTTGCTCGAGAAATTCCCCGAGTGCTCGCGATACACAAAACAGCACGTCAACTTTCTCAAGAGTTTTACCTGGTATCAGACAATCGGGCACGCGCGTGATTGGCTGAGCACGCACTACACGAGCCTGGAGCCTTTGGAAGGCATGAGGGCCTTTGTGGAGAAACGCAAGCCCGACTATATGGGCTTGAGAGAACGTGCTCGCATGGGACGCTCCAGCGAATTCATGCACGGCGCTTACAAGCGCGACTGTCAACACTGCAGTGCTACAGGCATACCGGAGGATTTCGACTACTGCGGCAAGTGCGGTAAGCCTTTCTGAGCCGGTGATTCCCGGTGATTCCCGGTGATTAGTCCCCGGAATTGCCGCCCGGCAGGCATTCGCTATCCGGCCGGTTACGGACAGCTTCTCAGCCAGGACGAAAGCGCAAAAGTGGATTGCCAACAAAACCACAACACTCGATGAGCAGGAGAAAGTAATGAAAGCGACGGTATTGATCGAACAGGGAAAAATGCTGCAATACACCGATATGCCCAAACCGGAGCCCGGTCCGGGGGAGCTGCTCATCAAAGTTGCAGCCTGCGGTGTCTGCCATACCGACCTGCACTATATCGAACACGGAGTTCCTACTTTCAAGCAGCCGCCTTTGATCTTAGGGCACGAAACATCCGGAACTGTGGCGGAGCTGGGTGAGGCTGTGACCGGATTTGCAATCGGCACCCGCGTGCTTGTGCCGGCCGTTGTGACCTGCGGCAAATGCAGACTCTGCCGCATTGGCAAAGAAAATATCTGCGAACAAATGGTCATGTTCGGCAACCATGTTCACGGCTCTTACGCTGAATACATGGTGGCACCGGCTAAAGATGTGTTCGTTCTTCCTGACAGCATTCCACTGGAAGAAGGCGCCGTCATCGCCGATGCCATCTCGACACCTTTTCATGCCGTAAGAAACCGCGGCAACGTCAGAGCCGGAGATACGGTGGCCGTTTATGGCTGCGGCGGAGTCGGCATCAATGCAATTCAGGTTGCCGCGGCAGCCGGCGCGCATGTAATTGCCGTCGATATTTCGGAAAAGAAACTAGCCTGGGCCAAGGAATTCGGAGCTTCGGAATGTATAAACGCCCTTGCCGAGCCGAAGGTACCCAAAGCAATAAAAAAACTGACTGGCGGCGGTGCGGATGTTGTTTTTGAGGTAATTGGTCGACCAGAAACGATCGAGTCGGCATTCGAGTGCGTCAGACCCGGCGGACGCCTGGTTGTTGTCGGCTATACGGACCAACCCGTGTCACTGTCGGCGGCCAAAATCATGTTTCGCGAAGTCGAAGTTGTCGGGTCGCTCGGCTGCAGGCTGGTTGATTACCCGCTTATCCTGCAGATGTGCGCGCAAGGAAAGCTCAAAGTCAAACCGCTGGTAACCCATCGTTTCCCACTCAATGAAATTGAGCAGGCTTTCAAATTGATGAAGCAGGGCGAGTCTCTGCGCTCGATCGTAATACCGTAATCAAAACTCTTCACTGTCATGAAAGGAGAAGATTGACATGGGTTCCTCAAATGGTGTCGAAGCAAAATCGCGACGATTTTCCAACGGCTTCGGCACCCTGTACGAAGGCATATTCGCCGTGGACGGAGCACGCACGCCTCTGGGCAAAATTAACGGGAGTCTCGGGCGTATAACCAGCACCCAGATGGGGAGCATCGCCGCTCGTGCCGCGCTGGAGCGCTCCAAGATCGACCCGGAGACCATCGATCAGCTCATTTTTGCCAATGCCCATCCAAGCAGCGTGGATGCCCTGTTCCTCCCCCGCCACATTGCTCTTTCCTGCAATTTGCGCAAGGAAATACCGGCATTACTCGTGCAACGCATCTGCGGGTCGGGAATCCAGGTACTTTCCACGGCAGCCGATGAAATTGCGGCAGGCAAAGCACGCGCTGTCATCGCCGGCGGTGCTGACAGCACGACTCTGACGCCAACCGTTTCATTCGGAGGGCGCATGGGTTACGACTTCGGGCACTCCCCTTCATTCAAAGATCTCTACTTCGAAGCACTTAAGGACACATTTATCGGCAACCCCCTGGGTGTCACGGCCGAGAATCTGGCAAAACAGTACAAGATAGGCCGCGAGCAAGCGGATCAATTCGCATACGAGAGCCATACCTGGGCCAGGCGCGCTGTCGATTCAGGAACTTTTAGAGACGAGACGGTAGCGGTAGAAAGTGACAAAGAGATTCGCCTCAATTGCCGGGAAAAACAATTCGCAAAAGACGAGACCCCGAGAGTCGAGACATCTTTAGACGCGCTGGAGAAACTCCATCCGGTCTTCGCGAAAGACGGCGTGCAGACAGCCGGAAACTCCTGCGCGCTTGCCGATGGTGCGGCCTCTCTTGTGGTTGCGTCCGCCACGGAAATTAAGCACCAGAAGCTTGCGCCTTTAGGGCGAATTGTTTCAGTAGGTGTCTGCGGCGTTGATCCGCACGTCATGGGTATCGGCCCGGCGCCCAGCGCCAGAATCGCTCTGGAGATGGCGGGACTTTCAGTCGACGATATTGATCTCTGGGAAATCAACGAAGCATTTGCCGCACAGGTAATTGCCTGCCAGAAAGAACTGGGCATTGCCAGAGAGCGATTGAATGTAAACGGGGGAGCGATCGCTTTCGGCCATCCCCTCGCGGCTACGGGCTCTCGACTCGCGCTTACTGCTTTGCACGAGCTGAGGCGCCGCCGGCAGAAATACGCAGTAGCTTCAGCTTGCATCGGTGGAGGGCAGGGCATAGCCATGATTCTGGAGTGCGTCAACTGAAAAGAAAAACTGAAAGTACTCTTAGAATGCGCATCACAAATGGGAGAGAATGACTGACAATGAACACTTTTGTCGAATCGCTTTATAAAAGAGGTGTAGCTGTAGTCGGCGCGGGCAATATGGGCGCAGGCATCGCGCAGAAGATTGCCCAGGAGGGAATTCCGGTTTATCTTTTGGATCGAAGCGCCGCACTTGCGCAAGCGGGCAAAGAGAGAATTGCTGCAGTTCTTTCTGAAGCAGTGGCAAGGAAGATCTTCAGCACTGAAGACACAGAGCGTGTCCTTTCTCTGGTTAAGGCAAGCGCCGATCTGGCAGCGGCCGCTGAGGCGGCTCTGGTTATAGAAGCCGTTTTTGAAGATCGGTCCGTAAAGTCTGCCATTTTCAAAGAGCTTGATGAAATCTGCGCCCCTGATACCATATTTGCCACCAACACTTCTTCTCTGTCCGTCCAGGCTCTGGCGGCAGAGTCAGGGCGTCCGGATCGATTTGGCGGGTTGCATTTCTTCTATCATCCCGCCAAGAACAAGCTTCTGGAAGTGATTGCCGGCAAGAGCACTTCAGCCGCCACTGAAAATGCACTCTGGGATTTTGCTCGCGCCATCAAGAAGGTATCTATTAGAACGAGCGACAGCGCTGGCTTTGCAGTCAATCGCTTTTTTGTTGCCTGGTTGAATGAAGCGGTGCGCATTCTGGAAGAGGGAGAAAGCTGCATCGAAGAAATTGAAACCGTAGCGAAAGAAACCTTCAAAATCGGCATGGGACCCTTTGAACTCATGAATGTGACGGGTGTTCCTATTGCCTTTCATGCAGCAGAATCACTGAGCAAGTCATTCGGCAGCTTCTACGAACCTTCAGCGCTGCTTCGCCAGAAGGCTGAGGAAGGCACTCTCTGGAATCTCGATTCAGCCGATTGCCGCTTTTCTAAAGCCGAGCAAAGGGAAGCTTCAAGGCAAGAGATCGCCGAGAGACTGCTCGGCTGTGTTTTCTACATAGCAGCCAGCCTGGTAGAAGAGGGCGTGGCCACAAAGGAGGACACCGATCGCGGTGCCACCGTCGGTTTGCGCTGGAATGAAGGTCCTTTCCAGATGATGAATTCACTTTCTACAGGCAACGCCTTGAGAATGGTTGAGAATTTCTCAAAGAGATATAAGGGCCTGTCCGTCCCTGAGAGTCTCTCACAACACGGGCAAAGCAGAAGACCCTTTGAACTGTCCTATGTAGAGTTGACTGTCCAAGACTGGACGGCCCGCATCACCATTAACCGCCCGGAAGCGATGAATGCGCTCAATCCCGGTATAACCAGACAGCTCAAAGAAAAGTTTTTGCAAGCCGAACAGAATGCCGATGTAAAGGCAATCGTATTCGAGGGCATTGGCAAAGCATTTGTTGCCGGGGCGGACATACGCTTTTTCATCGATGCGCTGGATGCCGACAACTTTCCGCGTATCTATGAATTTACAAAAGAAGGGCAGGATCTCTTCAAAAGCATATCGGCATCGAAGAAGCTGACCATAGCTTTTGTCAACGGTATCGCATACGGTGGCGGAGCAGAGCTGGCGCTTGCCTGTCAGAAGATTGTTGTCGGTGCCAGAGCACAATTTGCCTTTCCGGAAACGGGCATAGGTATCTATCCCGGTCTGGGGGGCACGCAACGCTTGCCCAGAAAAATTGGAAAAGAGCTTTCTCGGTACCTCATTTTTACTGGTTCCACCTTAAATGCCGAGGACGCCCTTTCCGTTGGACTGGCCGACGGAGCCCTTTCCGATGGAAGGCTCCAATTACTTGACGAGGCGGCCAGAGCCAGGGCCTGCGTAGATCTGCCCGTGCTCGCGGCCGAAAAGAGATCGGACTTGCCAGTCTGGGCTGAAGCGGCTAAAGTCCTATTTTCCGATCTCCACGTGGAGGATGCTCTTGCCGGAGAGTCCAAAAGCGATATGACTCCCGCGCTTAAGTCCGTTGCGCAGAAGGCACTCAAGTCACTCAGCTATAAGGCTCCTATTGCTCTAAAAATGGCCCACAAATTGATCAATTGCAGCTCCTGCCCATCTATTGATGAAGGACTGGCTTTAGAACTTGCTTCTTTGAAGGAGATTTTTTCCAGTGAAGACGCATACGAAGGATTATCATCACTTGGAAAGAGACGCCCTGTTTATAGAGGAAGGTAAAATCTGCCCTTGCTTCACAAGATCACAATTAAAGTAAACGGAGAGCCTCATTCAATCGAGGTGGGCTCAGCAGAGACGCTCGCTTGCATATTGCGCGAACGGCTGCGTTTGACAGGCACCAAGCTGGGTTGCGAATCAGGTGCCTGTGGCGCCTGTTGCGTCCTGGTTGACGGTGTGCCGCGCAATTCGTGCCTGGTTTTGGCAGCTACAGTCGATGGAGCGACGATCCTGACCATCGAAGGGCTGGCAGGGGAGAAGGAGCTTCACCCCTTGCAAAAGTCCTTTGTAGAACACGGTGCCATTCAGTGCGGATTCTGCACGCCGGGAATGGTAATGTCCTCACTGGCGCTCATCACTGAGAATCCCACAGCGACAGAAAGTGAGATCAAAGAGGCTATCTCCGGCAACATCTGCCGCTGCACCGGCTACACAAAGATAATCAAGGCGATTACGAGCATAGTTGAAGAATACAAAGCGGCAAATATGGTTGAGTCATGAGCGAATTCAATATAGTCGGCAAAAGCATGCCGCAGCTGGGAAGCATTGAGAAAGTAACCGGCAAGGCTCTCTACACCGACGACCTGCAATTTGACGATCTGCACTATGCGTTGATCTTGCGCAGTCCATATGCACACGCGCGCATCGTTTCAATTGACACCAGTCGAGCAGAAGCATTGCCCGGTGTAAAGGCTGTTCTTACCGGTTGTGAGTATCAGAAAACCTTCGGAGTTCTGCCTATAAGTTATGACGAGACAGTACTAGCCGTGTCAAAGGTGCGGCATGTAGGCGAGGGCGTTGCTGCGGTTGCCGCAACGACCTTGGAAATTGCCGGAGAAGCTCTCAAATTAATCGAGGTCGAATACGAGGAGCTCCCCGGTCACTTCGATCCTGCCGCCGGAATTGTGCCTGTAGAAAATCCCGTCCATGACCACGGCAGAAACGGCAGCAATATACACAAGCAAGTCAACCTGTCTTTTGGAGATTTGCAGGCGGCCCATTCCGCCACCCTATTCGAGGTGTCCGGCCAGTTCGAATTTCCAGCTGTCACGCACGGTTTTCTTGAGCCTCATTCAGCGGTTGCCCGCTGGTCTGATTCTGCAGATGAGCTGACAATCTGGTCGTCCACGCAAGTGCCATTTTATCTGAGGCGACAACTTTCGCGTGTCTTTGACCTGCCTCTGGAAAAAGTACGGGTGATCAAGCCTTATGTCGGCGGCGGATTCGGCGGCAAGAGCGATCCGTTTCCACACGAATTCGTCGTGGCGGCGCTGGCGGGCAAAGTAAGAAAGCCCGTCAAAATAACCTTCAGCCGCGAAGAAGTCTTCATCAGCCACCATGCTCGCCACCCCTCAATAATCAAAATGCAGCTTGGCGCTGATAGAGAAGGTAAATTTACTTACCTGGATCTGGACGCCACCATTAATGGTGGCGCCTTCGGATCCTTCGGGGTAGTCACTACTTATTACAACGGCGTTCTCACGCAGGGTCCTTACCGGATCAACAACTTCCGTTATCAAGGCAGGCGCATCTACACAAATCTCCCGCCCAGCGGCGCCATGCGCGGTCATGGTGCGGTAAATACCCGCTTCGTCAAAGAGTGTTTGATTGATGAGCTTGCAGAAAACATGGCAATTGACCCGTGTGATTTCCGACTGGCCAATTTGCTGCCCGAGCACACGTTGACAGCCACGCAATTCCGCATTACCAGCAACGGCATGAAAGAATGCATAGAGCGTGTTCGTCGGGACTCTCAGTGGGATGCGCGCATCGGCAAACTGCCTTACGGTCACGGACTCGGTGTTGCCTGCAGTTTTTTCATTTCCGGAAGTGCCCTGACCATCAATCGCGATGACCCGCAATCCATAGTCCGAACGGTAAGAGAAGAGGACGGCCGCTTTACTGTTTATTCAGGCGCGTCAGACATCGGTCAGGGCAGCGACACAGTACTTGCCCAGGTGACAGCCGAAGTGCTCGGGGTGGATCTTGATTGTATAAGGGTTATTTCGGCCGACACGGGGCGCTGCCCGATCGACATCGGCAGTTATTCGAGTCGGGTCACATTCATGGCCGGCAATGCTGCACGTCTGGCTGCATTAAATCTCTTGCAGGCGCTTGAGAAAGGCACAGGCAATGTCGGCGTGGGGGAATATGAGTCGCCGAAAATGGGTGGCGATTACAAAGGTGCCGGAGCCGGACTCAGTCCAAGCTACAGCTTCGGCGCCTCCGTCGTCGAAGTTAAAGTGGACACCAGGACCGGGTTTATTAAAATTGTCAAAGTCTGGCTGGCGCACGACTGCGGCAAGGCTCTCAATCCGCAAGCCGTGGAAGGACAGATTGAGGGTTCCGTGCATATGGGTCTTGGACAGTTTCTCTCTGAGCAGCTGCAATTCGAGGGCGGGCGAATAGCCAACGCTTCTTTTATTGACTATAAGATGATATTGCCAACTGATCTGCCTGAGATTAACGCCATCATAGTGGAAAGCAACGATCCGGAAGGTCCGTTTGGGGCGAAAGAATGCGGTGAAGGAGCACTGCATCCGGTGCTACCGGCGGCTGCAAACGCTGTCTATAACGCTTGCGGTTTGCGGCTGCGCAAACTGCCTGCCGCGCCTGACTATGTTCTTTCTCTTCTGAGACACGAGCACACACCTGTCGGAGCAAAGAAGCCATGAGCCTCCCGTCGTTTCAACTGCATATGCCGCACACAGTCGATCAAGCAATCAGCCTTGCCGGCAGTTTGAAAGGCGATAGTGCATTTGTGGCCGGCGGAACGGATCTATTGGTTAATGCCAAAGAGCAACTCAATTGCCATAAAAATCTCATTTCTTTGAGCGGTATCGGCGCAATGAAGGAGATGTCTCGATTCTCGATCGGTGCTGCCGTAACAATCGCTGAATTGATTCGTAAGGGCGAGATCCTGCCGCCCTTATTGAGCAAGACGGCCAGGATGGTAGCGGGCCCCGCCTTGCGCGAAAGCGCCACGGTTGGAGGCAACCTGCTTCTGAACGGACGCTGCGTCTACTTCAACCAGAGCAAACTCTATCGCTGCTCGCATGGAGCCTGCATGAAAGCGGAAGGGAAAGCATGTATCGCCGTAGCGCAGACGGAGCGGTGCTATGCTCCTTTTTCCGGAGATCTTGCCGCGGCTTTTCTTGTGCTCAATGCCGAATTCGAACTGGCCGGACCGGAGGGAGAACGAATTGTGCCGGCCTGCGAGTTCTATGTAAACGACGGTATTCATGCAAATGTGCTCAATAGCGCGGAATTACTGGTGCGTGTGCGTTTGAGTGAGGATGCCTTTGACTTTAATTGCGACTATCGCAAACTTCGCCCCCGCTCTTCCATAGATTTTCCTGAAGCGGGAGTGGCTGTAGCAGTCAAAAAGACGAATGAACGTGCCAGTGAATTGCGTGTTGCCCTGACCGCACTGGGACCGGCGCCCAGTCTTGCCGTGCTCAGAGACGATCAATTGGAGCAGGCCAAAGCAAGGGGGCTGGCGGATACTTTGTGGAAGCAGTTGTCTCCTTCCGTGCTTGCCGTAAGAAATACAAGTTTTTCGCCGACCTATAGACGCGAAATGGCCAGATTGTTCATAGAGCAAATGCTTGAGAGCCTGCTTGCTTGAATCCACTCCATAGCCCGAGAATGCAGGAATTTGCAACAATTGTCTTGGCTGCCGGCAGTTCTTCGAGACTGCCTTTCCACAAGGCGTTTCTTCAACTGGGACAAACTATTGCCATCAAACGCGTAATCGAGACCACGCTCAAATCAAGAAGCACGCGCAGTCTTGTTGTGCTTGGCTCGAGGGCCGATTCTCTAATTGCCGAAATCAAAGATTTCCCTGTAGAGACTATCATCAACCGGAATTATGCCTCAGGCAGAACCGGCTCTTTGAAATGCGCCCTCAGGCATCTGTCCGACAAGCTGGAATCCACAGCCGTTTTGATTTTTCCTGTGGACTGTCCTTTTGTTTCTCACCAGGTTTTGGACAGTTTGATAGACTGCTTGCTGCTCAGACCGGCCTCATCGACTGAAAGTGTCTGGATCGTCCCCTCTTTTGAAGGAAGACGCGGTCATCCCATACTTCTTTCAGGACCGGTATTGAAACGCATTTTGTGGCTGGATGACGATTTTTCTCTGCGAGACTTTCTGTACAATCTCATAACCAGCGAGCAATCTCTGGTCCAAATCGAATTACCGGTCGACAGCCAGGCCGTTGTGGACAATATCAATACCTCAGCCGATGTACAGCGGCTCCTGAAGCGGGAGGGTTTCAAATGCAGCAGGTTGCCATTGTAACGGGTGCAGGTCGCGGAATCGGCCTGGCGATCGCCGAGCGGCTTGCTACAGAAGCTACACAGGTGGCGATATTCGAGCTGGACCGCCAGCTCGGTGAAGAGGCTGTCTTAAGGCTGAAGGAAAACGGCAAACAGGCGTGCTTCTACCAGTGCAATGTCGCCCAACCCGACAGCGTCGCTTCAGCCTGCGCAGCGCTGGAGCACGATCTCGGTGCCCCCCAGGTGCTGGTCAACAATGCCGGCGTAATTCGCGACAACCGCCTTGAGAAAATCTGTGAAGAGGATTGGAACACCGTGATTGATACCAATCTCAAAAGCGCGTTTTTGATGTGCAAGGCAGTGGTGCCGTTGATGCGAAAAGCAGGAGGCGGAAAGATCGTCAACATCACATCGCGTGCCTGGCTGGGCAGTATCGGGCAGGTCAACTATTCAGCTTCTAAAGGCGGTCTGGTCAGCTTGACCCGCAGCCTGGCGCTTGAACTTGCTTCTGATTTCATTAACGTCAATGCCGTTGCACCCGGACTGATTGATACTCCCATGGTACGCTCCCTGCCCGAGCATGTGAGGGAGCGATTGATACAGGCGCAGCCGACAAGAAAGATGGGCCGCCCCGAAGACATAGCTGCGGCAGTCGCATTTCTTACTTCGGACGAAGCTCAATTCATTACCGGCCAGGTTCTCAATGTATGCGGCGGCAAGAGCGTTGGATTGTCGCTCCTGTGAGCATCTAAATAGCGCCATCTAAAAGCTCTGCGCTTTGACGACCGAATTAGACAGAGTGCAAACGAGCATCGCGGGCAAGCCCTCGCGCTTGCATCTGCCCCCAGCGATACTTTTGCCAAGCCGAATAATTGCGCTTAGCTTTCCATTTGCAATCAATGCGGCAAGAAATGATCACCGCAGTTCAGTCTTTTCTATAGTCTCAAGATCCCAGCCTGCCAGTGGGGATTTTCTTTGGCTGAGAAGGGAGTTGATCTCCCTTTGAATCTGAAACTGAATTTCTCTTGTTATTCTAAGCCTCAGCTTTTTGTCTGATACTTTTTCGGACGGATAGTTCAAATGGATGGGCTTGCCTATTTTTATCAGTAGCCTTATTGGCAATGGAATGCAGCTTGTGATTAATGGCAACCAGGGAAACCCGGGTGTGAGTGGAAAGTAAGGCATATGGAGAAAATGTGCCAGAGATTTGAGATTTTTGAAAATTGGATAAATCTCGTCTGCGCCAACTACGGTAATTGGAATAATTGGTGAACCTGTTGCCATCGCTGCTTTGACAAACCCGGGGTCAAAATCATTCAATCTGTATCTCTGACTGAATGGCTTGCCGGTGCCTCTTGGTCCTTCGGGATAGAACATAACAAGCTCATCATCCATCAATAAGTTTCGGGCGACGGAGAAGCTTGCCGGCACGCCTCCCATGCCCGTAACGATGTCTTTGAGTATGGGGATTTCCCGAAGACATTTGAGACTCAAGCAGCGAATTCTCCGCGGCGCCGGATGCAAATTGTAGACGGCGCTGTTGGTCATGAAGGCATCAATCGGCAGTCCACCTGAGTGATTGCCGACAAGCACCGCGCGCCCTTGGGCGGGAATGTTTTCCATGCCGATTACCTGAACTTTGAAATAGTCCTCGTAAAGAAATCGGAAGAAAAGCTCCCAGTTGATGAATGTATCTAAATCAAAACCAAATTCGTCATAACGTCCTTCATAGCGATTGATGAATTCGCGTCGCCGTTTTTCCAGTTTTGAAAATGGATTTATGTGAATTTGCATCGATCCGCCCTGTGCGCCAAAGTGCCGTTTTCAACTTATATACTGACAGGATCTCCTGGAGAACGCCTCGTTCTTTGTGCGGAGCGAAGCGAAGCGCTGACGGTCGTGGGCTCTCTACCAGGTCGCCAAGAAGAGCGGAAACTTCCGGTTGTTGTTGTTGTTGTTGTTTGCGTGTGAATCTAGTTCTTGAGGATGAACTGCAAATCGTTCTCACTATTGATTCGCCAGGCAAGATTGTCTGCCAAGATGGCAGCATACTGATATTTTTCAATTGAAAAGACAAAGGCGATTTCCGTTTGGTATGAATGCTTAGTTTAAGCGCCAGGAAGTGATCTATGAAAATACTAATTGCTTTAGATGATTCACCCTACTCGAAGGACGTTCTTGAGGATGTTGCAAGAAGAGCCTGGCCGGACAATGCTCAGTTCAAGCTTCTCACCGTAATCGAGCCGTTTTGCATGTCTGGAGATGATGAAGAGGATGCCGACCTCATAGAAGCTTCCGGCGTCGTCCACCGCAAGCGCTGGCAGATAGCAGATAAGCTGTGTGAGCAAGCGATGAAGAAGCTGACGGCAGCGCTGCCGCATGCAACAGTCGATTTCGAGATTAAGGAAGGAAGTGCCCGTTCTCAAATTATAAACACAGCCGTAGAATGGTCGGCGGACAGAATCATTATGGGAGTTCATGGGCAGGCTGTGTGCCCGCACAATCTGTTGGGAAGTGTTTCCCAGGGGGTTGCTATGCACGCCCCTTGTTCTGTTGAGATCGTGCGCTCGAAAGTACGGCATAAAGTGCCGTCAAAGGTTTAATCCGGGGTTTGAAGAGTGTTGACGGAGTTACGAAAATGAAGATTTTGGTTGCAGTTGACGATATGTCTTTTGCCGACGCTCTGTCTGATTTCATTATTCACTGCGAACTGTCTAAAAACAGTGAGTTCAGGATTATGCATGTCGTTGAACCGGTTTTTGCCGCCGATTTTGCTGTCGGCTTTTCTGCCGAGCAGAGAGAGAGCCTTAAGGAAGAGCGGCATCGTCTTGGCCGCTGCGTTGTGATGCACATTGATACTCAGTTGCAATTGAAATTTCCGCAAGCTTCTATTTCAGAAATTGTTGTAGATGGTTTTGCGAAAACAGCGATTATCGAAAACGCCGCCAGCTGGGGTGCAGATCTTATCGTTATGGGATCGCATGGCCGCGGCAGCGTGGAACGCCTTTTCTTGGGCAGTGTTTCACTTTCAGTGCTGGCGCAGGCGCCCTGCTCGGTAGCGATTGTGCGTTTGCACAAGCTGCCGAGCAAAGCTAAGCTTGCTGATGATGATGAGAGCACCGCCACAAGTGACGTGCAACACGCGCAGTTCAGAAGTTAGGCGCTCTTCGTCAATTCGGTCGGTATAGCCGTCCAGGATGCTTGTTCTTCCTGGCTGAAAAACTTGTCCGTTTCTACATAACAATTGGCCGCCCCGGTGGGACATTCTTCAATGCACTTGTTGCACTCGTTGCAGAGATTTGCCTCTATGCAGTACCTGCCGGCAATAGCCTGAATAGCGGTAACAGGACAGGCCATTTCACATGCTGAACACTGTATGCAAGTCTCGGGATCGGTAATGTGTTGATGCACGTCCGTATCCCTAGGTCAGGGTCATAGTTTGCTCTGCCGCATAGCCAAAACGCATATCGTAATTGGGTTCGACATGTTCAGGCATTTGCAGACCCAATTGTTTCAGTCTGTCGGAAAGTATTTCCAGGTATTCATCTTGCAGTTGCTGAGACGTCCTGACCTTGAGACCGAACTCAAAATATTGCGTAAAATGTTCGCTGTCATCGGACGGACGACCTGAAAATCCCAGACCCATGGACATAAACTTCGCTACGGCTGCCTGTAATTTTTCGCGACCGTTATCACCTTCGAATTCCATTACTCGCTTGGCTGCCCAGACTCCAAACGCCAGGTGACCCTTCTCTTCTTGCCAGATCCGCTCACTGACGCGTCTCCAGGGCAGATAGCTTGATTCTTTATACTGCCCGAGAAAAGCTACTGCTGCCGGCGTTACAACTGTAGAGAACATTGCCACATCCGCCCACTCTCTAAAAAATGGGGCCCAGTTTTCCTTTCGAAAACCATTGATGACCCGAACAACTCTAGGACTGGGGTTGTCCGGATTTGAAACCAGGTGATGAACGCGAGCGTCCACGTCAACTCCCAGGGGAGCCAGTATCTGCCAGCAATACCAGGCATGGCCCATTTCTTCCATTACCTTTTTTGCCAGGCGGAAAGCCTCTTCCGGTCGCGGTGCATATTTCATGTTTTCCGAGACTCTTTGCCCACCGGCAAATTCTGAATCAGCCTGAAAGGACAGCAAATCAATCAAAGCATCTTTGTAGGCTCCGGGCATCGAGTCGTTTGCGTCGTAGGTTTTCATGTACTGCCTCCGCATGGAATGTGACCATTCTCTCTAGAGAAGGGCCTTTCTTCATCCATCGGAAGGATGCCCGGTATGAGGCAGAATAGTCCTTAAGGACTATTTGAAAGCGCCGGATATTTTTTAGTTAAGCTGATTCTGTTTTTTTCAGTGTGCGGCAATAGTCGTAAAGCTTTCGCAGTGTTTTCTTATTTGTGACGACGCTCTTGAAATAAGGCATGTGACCGGGCGGATTCTCTAAATATTTTTGAAAAGTTGTGATGCTTTTTAGCTCGGACGAACCGGCAATCGGCTTTGTCGGCTTTGCCAAATTACCGCCCATAACGTGGCAGCTTGCACAATACTGCTGATAGTATTCCTTGCCTGTTACTTCTTTCTTAGCGCTTTTTCCGGAAGCCACAGGAGACAAGCAAAAAATAACCGTCGAGAAAATTGCCGACATGGTTAAGAGCGCTACGCAATTGCTTGTCCTGAACATATTTCTACCTCTGGCACATTTACTCCATTATTGCAGAACACAGCCATGACATATCCGCATTGAGGCTGGTCTTGAGAACGAAGTGGAAGCCATGATTTGAGCGAACCGCCTTCTTACTTTGGAGCAACTGTTTCTGCTCGAGGCTCCTGCTCGAGATCGACAGATGCCATCTTCCTTCCACGGGATGATTGCCAGCCGGCTGTTTTTGAAAAAAAATTTGGGCGTCAATTGTCCCTGTAAAGACTCTGAAGTACTTGATCAAGAGACAGATTCATCAACCAATTGTTTCTCTGCTTCCAGCCAGTCTTCGACGTGAAAACCGTGTACACATCCACGTTGTACATAAAGATCATAGGCCCGCTGGCAGATTGTTTCATAGCGCACCGGCGACGCGTGCACAATTACATGCGGCTCATTCTTCTGCCCCGAACGCGCTGCTGTTTCAGCGCTCGCGCTTTTTGCCTTTTCAATCGTCTTAGCCATCACCATCTCTCCTGTCTGCCATTATTGCCTCAAAGAATCAACCTTTTCAATCTAACTCATCTGCACTTGTACCGGTATCATCCTAGAGGACAGTTGACGTCCTCTGCGTCCTTAATGGCGAAGCTTTACGGCGTATTTGGTAATAATAATACAAGGAGACCCCGGCATTTATGCCGGGGTTTGACCGGTTCGCGGCAGACAGTCGGGCTTTTAAATGAAATTTGTCCCTGGAGAGTGTAAATGAATCTCGAATAACTCCCAGAATGGGCTGCGGAGCTTTAATGAAGTTGCTTTTGGCAAGCCTCAGGGCGCGGTTTTTCGTTTTTCCGGCGAAACCAGTTTCAAAGGAGAATTTTTCTTGTTTAGTCCAGCAAAGATGGAGACCAGATCTTCTTGATTTAGCGTCTCTTTCTCCAGTAGTAATTCGGCTCCTTTGCAGAGATTATTTTTGTATTGCGTGAGAATCAAGACCGCTTTCTGTTCGGCGGTTTGTATCAATTGCCGGATGGCAGCATCTATTTCCTTGAGCGTTTCTTCGCTCAGATTGGCACTTCTGTGCGCGCCCGGCTGCGAGTTGTCGAGAAAAACCGGAGAGTCGACATCATAAGAAACCGGGCCGAGCGATTCAACCATGCCATAACGCGTGACCATGCTCTTGGCGATATCGGTGGCCTTGCTTAAATCGTCCGAGGCTCCTGTCGACATTTCATGGAAGGTAATCAGCTCTGCTGCTCTACCGCCCAGGAGCACCGCCAGTTTATTTTCAAGATCTTCTTTAGAAACCAGATAGCGATCTTCTGTCGGCCTCTGCATCGTATAACCGAGCGCGCCGATGCCTCTGGGAATTATCGAAATTTTTTGCACGGGATCGGTGCCCGGCAGCGCCATTGCCACAAGGGCATGCCCCATCTCGTGGTGCGCGACAATATTTCTTTCTTTGAAACTCAAGATGCGATTTTTCTTTTCCAAACCGCCGGTAATGCGCTCGACTGCCTGCGTAAAGTCTTCTTCCGTGACTGACTGCGCTCCTTTTCGAGTAGCTACGATAACCGCTTCATTGACCAGATTGGCCAGATCGGCCCCTGTAAATCCAGGCGTCATAGACGCAATGTTTTCCACTTTGACAGATTCGTCTATTTTTTTCTCCTTGAAGTGAACATTGAGTATCTGTACTCGACCAATTTTGTCAGGCCGATCGACGAGTATATGGCGGTCGAAGCGGCCGGCTCTGAGCAGCGCCTGATCGAGGATCTCCGGACGATTTGTTGCTGCCAGAAGGACCACCCCTTTGCGCGGATCAAATCCGTCCATTTCGACAAGAAGTTGGTTTAGAGTCTGTTCCTTTTCGTCATGCCCTCCCATCATTGGATTAATTCCACGAGCGCGGCCAAGCGCGTCCAGCTCGTCAATAAAAACAATGCACGGCGCATTTTTCTGTGCCTGGGCAAACAAGTCTCTCACGCGCGCAGCCCCTACCCCCACAAACATTTCCACGAATTCGGAGCCGCTGATTGAAAAGAAGGGTACACACGCTTCTCCTGCGACAGCTCTGGCTAAAAGCGTTTTTCCGGTACCTGGTGGTCCGACCAGAAGGATGCCTTTCGGCAAATGACCACCCAGACGTGTGAAACTTTCAGGTTGTTTGAGAAATCCTATGACTTCCTCTAATTCCGCTTTCGCTTCGTCCACCCCGGCAACATCCTGAAATGTCGTTTTGACTACATCTTCCATGTAGACTTTTGCTTTGTTTTTTTCAATGGACATCAGTCCCGGCATCATGCCGCCTCCACTGCCTCCTTGCCCGGCCATGCGGTTGATCAAGAAAATCCAGAAACAAACAAATACCAGAGGCGGTAAGACAAGACCCCAGAAGGACTTCCAAAACGTGTCAGGCTGGACGCCAGTGAATTTGACCTTTGTCACTGACAGGCGCTTCACCAGATCGGGATCTTCGATTCTGACTGTTTTATACACCTTGAACTTGTCACCGGCTTTGGTGGCAACTAATTCATGCTCGTCAATCATTACTTCTTCAAAGCGATTATTTTGCACATCATTCATGAATGTGCTGTACGGCAGCATTTCGATTCTGGCCGCATTGAATATCGGCGTGAAGAGAATAAAAAGCCAGAATACAGAAATCAGCACCCAGGGCAGGATGTCAGCGGCTGTTGTTTTTTCTCTTTTGGTTTGATCCTGCATTTTAATAGATTTGCCTTATCGCTTGCTGCAAAATTGCAGCTTCTTGATATCCTGATTGCCGATGCTTAGACTTCCGCACCTGTCTTCATTTCTTCAGGAATATCTGATTCGTCCAAATCAAAGTCGAGCATGTCACATTGCGAAACTCTTACGATGCTGAACGAGCACGGGGCATGCGAAGCAACATAAAAAGACACGCTTCCCAGAAAGGCTCTTTCAAGTCCCTGCCGCCCATGCGAACCCATGACGATCATGGACGCCGGCCAATTCTGAGCGCAGTCAAGAATTTCTTTTGCCGTGTGACCAATGAGAACTTCGCAGGTTGCATGGGCACCCGGTTGTTCCTTCAGGAATGCAGTCTTTTCTTGCGACAGCAGTTTGTCGACGTGTGTTTTTTCTTGGTCGAAGAAGGCTTTCTTTTCTTCTATAGATTTCCCCGGCTGCAGGTTGATCGGCGCCATGATGCTCACGAATTTGAATTCTGTGTCGGCAGGCCAATTGTGCGATGCCGCAAAGCGGACGATGGCATCACCGAATAGTTTGTCTGATATAGCAAGAAGCACTTTCACGATGACGCCCTCCCGGTAAAGGGTAATTTTATCTGCTTTTGCCCACAAGTTCCTTAGAGCCTCTCGGATTTTCGGCGCGTTCGGCGCCACCTGGGCTCGCCCCCTTTAATGTTTGCATTGTCCAGGGTGCAGCCCATCGTTCTCAGGGTTGAACTCAGGAGCCTGCCGCACGGATGCTGAAAAGTCCACAGGGGGGCAATACGAGCTGAAGCTTTAGTCCAATCGTTCTTTAGTATGATTGAAACCTTTGCACATCCGCCCAAAATCGCCGTCTGAGGGAGGATATCTGCAGCGTTTGAGGTCTGCATACTTAAGGCGTATAGTGTGTGTGGTTTTTCATGACGAACGGACTTGCCCACATGCCCGAGAAAGTCGATGCTGCAGTTGCAGTAGTTGCTCCCCAAAAGCCATTTTTTCTCTCCATCGATCGCGCTTCTCTATTGCCGGCTGAAGATGTGGCAAAAATGCTGGAGACGGACATTGCCAATGGACTGGAGCCTGCCGAAGTTGAAAATCGACTGAAAAGATTCGGACCGAACGAATTGACCAAAAAAGCGGCAGTCAATCCGTTGCAACTTTTTTGCGCTCAGTTTATGTCGACTGTCGTAATCTTGTTGGTAGTTGCGGCAATTGCTTCTGCCCTGGGCGGCGAGCACCTGCAGGCGGCCGGTATTACGGTTGCTGTGTTGATCAATGCAATTGTTGGTTTCATTACTGAATACAGGGCCCAGGTTTCGCTTGCCGCACTGGAAAAAATGGCCGGGCCTCTGGCTCGTGTTCGTCGCGCCGGCAGAGACTCTGAGATTCCTGCAACTGAGATCGTGCCAGGAGATCTTTTGATTCTTGAGGAAGGGTCGCGAGTACCAGCCGACATTCGATTGCTGACTGCTACTGCTCTCAGCCTGGATGAATCGATGCTGTCAGGCGAGAGTATTCCTGTCTATAAATCCAGTGCAGTTGAGGCTTCCAATGATCAGGCGGCGGTTGCATATCAAGGGACCTTGATCATGAAAGGACGCGCCAAGGCGCTTGTGGTTGCCACAGGAAATAATACCAAGCTGGGCCAGTTAGGACATTCGCTTACCGACATTCAATCTAAAACCACACCATTGCAAGATGACCTGGAAAAGCTGGGCAGGCAGCTGAGCATTCTTACCGTGGGCGTGTGCGCATTATTGTTTGTAGTTGGAATTTTGCATGGAGAGAGTTTTTGGGAAATGATCCAGGCTTCCATTGCGCTTGCTGTTGCCGCGATACCGGAAGGTTTACCCGTGGTGGCAACACTTGCTCTGGCATCAGGCACCAACCGTATGGTCAGACTGGGCGCACTGATAAGAAAGCTCAGTGCTGTAGAAACTCTCGGTTGCACCGAGATAATCTGCACCGACAAGACAGGCACGCTCACCCAAAATCAAATGACAGTGACGGACATTGTCGTTGACGGCAGGCACATAAATGTAACCGGAATTGGTTATACGCCCCAGGGCGAATTTTCCGAAAACGAAACAAAGATATCTTTTGCGAACTGCGCCCTCTTGAACCCACTTTTCACTGCGGCGGTGCTTTGCAATGATGCAAAACTGGAAGAACATGAGGGCGCGCAATGGCACATTCATGGAGATCCTACGGAAGGGGCTCTTCTTACCCTCGCCCTCAAGGCGGGCATAGAACAGCGGCCAAGCAAGGAAAGAATGCCCAGGCGGCAGGAATTTTCTTTTGATCTCAACCGCAAGAGAATGACCACAATTCACAATTCGCTCACTGAAGATGTCTGGGCTTATACGAAAGGCGCACCGGAGACGGTTATATCTCTCTGTCAATATTTCGAAACGGAAGCCGGACCGGCGCTCCTCGATCAATCCAAGAGAGACTGGTTTATAGCGCAAAATGAAGAGTTGGCGAGTAAAGGTTTGCGCGTTCTCGGATTTGCCACACGAAATTTGGGACAAGGTAAAATTAGAGACCACGCCGACGCCGAAGCGCAGATGAACTTTCTTGGATTGATCGCTATGTCCGACCGACCAAAAGAAGGCGTGAGCGAGGCGATAGAAGAATGCCGACAGGCTGGCATCAAAGTGATTATGCTTACAGGCGATCAACCGGCTACAGCCATGGCTGTGGCTAAAGATTTGAATATTTTGGCTCAGGACAGCACTATCAATAGTGTTGTTTCTGGAAAGGACATCGAGAAGGTTGATGTGGCAGAGTTGAAGGAGATACTCTGTGGCTGTTCGGTTTTAGCTCGCGTAAAACCAGAGGCTAAATTGTCGATCGTAAGGGCTTTGCAGTCCGCTGGCAAGGTTGTGGCAATGACCGGCGACGGTATCAATGATGCGCCGGCGCTCAGGCAATCGGATATCGGCGTGGCTATGGGGCAGTCAGGCACTTCTCTGGCTCGGGAAGCTTCCGACATGGTTATCACTGACGACAATTTCCCGACCATCGTGCATGCTGTCGAACAGGGGCGAGTAATCTATGCAAACATCTCTTGTGCCATTGCTTACCTGCTTACTGCCAGCCTGGCGTCGGTTTTCACAGTGGCGGCGGCGGTAATTTTTGACACCGGTCTGCCGATGACGCCCCTTCAGTTGCTGTGGTTGAATCTGATTATGCACATTTTCCCGGGACTGGGACTGGTGTTGCAAGCCGCTCGCCCAGGCATCATGCGCGAAGCACCGAGGGGAAGAAAACAGTCTCTGCTTGGCAAAAGGGAATACATACAGATCTTTCTGCGCGGTTTGATTGTAGCGGGGGCGACAATTCTTGCAGCCAGTCAAATGCACGGTGCAGCAGTGGACAAAATGAGGACAGTTGTTCTCTGTACGATTTCGCTCGCCCTGCTGCTTCAATCCTGGTCCTGGCTGGCAGCCAAACGACCAAAAGATGACTTGTCTTACTTTTTTAATGGTGCCATGCATACAACCACTGCTTGCGGTGTTGCACTTCTTTTGTCGGCAGTGTTTTTCCCGCCGTTGCAAGCCATCCTTTGCACTGTTCCTCTGGACGCACAGGAATGGACGGCAGTGATTCTTTATGCTATGGGAACGTACTTGGTGGCATCCATGGTTATGACAGAGTGATTCAGCCGGGCGCTGCTGTGACTGGTCCTGTTGTTATTAGTCCGGCAGTATGATGCGCCGCCGCTTCCAGCGTGCTGAAATATGAAGAGCTGCCGGGCGCAGCGTTCTTTCATTACAAGAGGTGTTTCATGAAAGTCTTGCTCGCAATCGATGAGCCCAGCTATGCAGATGCGATTGCAGAATTTGTTGTTACTCACAAGTGGGAGCCTAACACAGAATTCAAAGTCATCAGCGTAATTGAACCGCTGAAAGTGGGCAGTATGATGGCGGTTTTGCCCGGACCTATATTGGACGAGTGGATGGAAAAGAGGCAAGGAAATGCTGAGAAACTTGTGGAAGACTTTGTCCGCAACATCGGCGGATACATGCCAGAAGCACAAATTCAAAAACATATAGTCGAAGGCTTTGCCACTGACGAAATCATGAAAGAAATTACGATAGGCAAGCCGGACATGCTGGTTGTCGGCAGTCACGGAAGACACGGGATCGACCGGATTATTCTAGGTAGTGTTTCTCTATTTCTTGTATCTCATGCACCTTGTTCGGTGGTTGTGATTCGACCGCAGGCGCAAGAAGGTGAGAAAAGGAAAATCGCCTGAGCCCGGCGCCGGGGCGTTTATCGACTGGAAGCGCTACTTGCAGTATAGATGACCAAGTGGAAATCATACTCAAGCAGGTGAGAGCAAACGGGGAGAGCGCATAGGATGGATATACGGACACCAGAGGGATTTCAAATGAACATGTTTGAAGAAAACGAACAGCAACCACTCATGGAACATTTTTTCAAGGGAAAGCAGGTGCATTCGCCTCGAGTAAGTCATCACGGCGATATCCTTGAAAGGTGCATGTGCACGGAAAAAGGCAATTCTTTAGCCTCGTACTATCTCAATAGAGAGAAGAAAGAAAGGCTGGTTGCATACGTTAGAGTCCCACATGAAGAGCAGATCGATGAAAAGGTTGAGTTGATCAGGCAATACTGTCAAGACAACGGTTATAAAATCAGCGAAATATTCTCTGATGTAGGCGATCATCCATCTTTCGGTTTCAAGGCCGCGCTCGATGCCCTGGAAAATTGTGACGGCTTGATTTCCGTAGACCTCAATCAGTTTGTTGCCAGCAAAGGCGATCGAATCCGAGAATTGCGTCCTTTGATTCACCATTTCTTTTGCGGTGGTGGCAAACACCTGATCACTATCGCCGAGGGAATTGATACAGGTACAGAACTTGGTCAACAGAACGCCATCGAGCTGGTATCTGAAACCAGGGTGGGTTTTGAGACATGACTTCTGCTCTGCAATTTCCCAATGCCAGATTGTTCATTCACAACTTGCTTGCCTTCGAACATGTTACAGGCGCGGAGGCAATTGCCAGAGGTGCGCAGGAATTTGGCGTTATCTCCGAGGCCAGTCTCAGCAATCCGGAACTCATGAGTGCCGTAAAGAACTGCGACTGTTGCGCGGCGGCACATTGCATATTGCTCGATTATTTCAAGAATCACGGCGAAGGCAGCGACGGACCGGCTGTTGAGAATTCGTGGAATACAGTATTGAAGCGCCTCTGCAGGTATCGGGTCAACGCTACTCTGTCTGCCGCGGATGTGAAGGACAATCCAGATTGTCGAAAGGTGTGCTCCAATCTGGCGCCGGTGATTTTTGACTTGCTGTTGCAGGAAGTGCGGCGCAATTCGTAAATTTCTTTGAGGACAAAGTCAAACCCCGCCCTTAAGGGCGGGGTGCTTGAAAGGATGACACTAGAGCAGCATATGGCAGCCCGGCCGGACTGTCGAAATTATTTCCGACCATGCTGATAATTAATTCTGAAAATCACACGACAAATTCTAAAATCTCTCAAAACCATTGAGAAGATGCCCCGGTCCTTCATTTGCTCAACTGCCCATAGGAATGCAGGCCTCCGAAGCCCAAAAAACTAAAGCCGAAGTAAGTGACAAGTGTGAGCAATAGACCCAGAACCGCCACAACCGAAAGGCTGGCATCCGACATGTCAGCTTTAGCTCGCAGATGTAAATATGCCGCATAGCTGAACCAGGTTGCAAGCGACATTGATTCTTTCGGATCAAAAGACCAGTATGCGCCCCAGGCATGGTTTGCCCAGAGTGCACCGGTGATAATGCCAAAAGTTAACAGTGGAAAGGCGATCGAAATACAGCGTTGAGAGATTTCGTCATACAGATCGGCCCGTGAAGAAGCGCTTACCGGATTCAATCGTTCCGCTTTCAGCGAAAATGCCATAACTGCCAGACAGACAGCCGTTCCTCCCCAGAACCAAAGTTGAAGAAACAAAGGCTTTACGGAGGAGAAGGCACCGATTGCGGTGCATGAGATCGATACGGCAATTGCTGCAACCGAGGCAATTGCCGTGCCTCGCCGATTGGAAGTCCAAAGGTGACCAACCGCCAGCAGCCCGCCCAGAGTTAGAAGTGCATAGGAGACTATCAGTGGTGGTACATGTATGGCTCGCCAGTTACTCACAAGCGCCGGCATCAGCGGGGCAATGTCATGCTGAGAGGCCGGCAACCAATTGGCATACAGGAAAATCGTGCTTACCGATAGGGCGGTGAGCCAGCCAAGATTATTCAGGCTGTAAGCCCTTCTCAGAAGAAAATAGGCGGCCAGCATGCTCCAGGCAAACAGCAAAAGACTTTCGTACAGGTTGGCAATCGGAAAACGTGAAGCTTCTATGGTCCGCATAATTAAGGCAACATTCACGCAAGTGAAGCAGATCATCATTACAAATGCACCCAGCCGCTCGATCGTTTGGTGAGCGCGCCGCAAATTGGAGCCAATCACGAACACCCAGAAGGCCGCTACGCTAGACAGACCAGCCGCGTTGGCAATCGTTACTTCAGCGCTCATTGAGGGCGACCTCCGCAGGGTTGGGCTGTCCAAGGGCATTTTCGACTTTGCATAATTCTCGCTTGATCAATCCGGCAAACTTGGTCTGATCTGAACCTAACACGATATCGCAATTGTTGTCGTCATCCTCGACAATCTCCGCAAAGATACGGTGTGAAGGAGTCGCTACCAGATATGCACCGACTGTCAGAAATAAGAAAGAAACGTAAACGATCGCAAGTCCCGGATCGTATTTGTACTGCAATCCACTCGTCACCACAGTTCCGGCGTTTGTAATTTCTACATCGCCAAGTTTAAAGGTTTGGTTTTGATCCAGCGTCGCTACAAGTTTGGGCGAGGGATGTCCATCATGCTTGAAAAATAGGCGCATCGGCGCGTTGGCCGATGGTAAAACACCGATCAGCATGAATTCGGGCATGATTTGCATTACACCCATGAATTGAGAGCCCATCGGCTGCACAGGCAATTGCAAGTCCTTGCCGTCGATCCTCAATTTAATCGCCTTCAGCGCCCAATCCGATTGATATATGTCGATGCCTCCGACTGTGATTGGGCTGTTAACAGACACTGTTCCCGACCCGATTGGTTTGCCTTGAGAATCGTTGATAGAAACAGTGCTGTACCACTGTCGTACTTCCCCGGTGGGATGGTCTTCTTTGCGAGCATCATTGAGAGTCAATCTCCACTTCGGCAACTTTCCAATCAACGGCTTTTTGTCCTGCAGGGGAAATTCCATGCTCTCGCCTGTATTGACATTGACGACACCCCGGTAGCCGCCTTGTGCAGTTACTGAGATGCCGATTAGCAGAATAAAAAGCCCCAGGTGGGTAACCGGTGCAGCCAGCCAACCGATTTTTCCTTTCTCGAAGATGAACCTGTTTCCAGCGCGCCGCGCCGAAAAACCGCTAGTGGCAAAGTGTGCGATCAGATCTTTAGCGGTGCCTTCCAGTGATTTTGTTACGTGCACTGATGTCTGCTGCTTCATGTGCCGGATCTTGACGGTGGAAGTGAAGTCTTGCCCGGCAAACTTTTTTCGAATGCGTGGGCCCATATTCACGGCTGTGCAGGCCGCCAGGTTGAGGAATAGAAGGGCAATGCTAAAAAGAAATGCCGGTGACTGAAAGGCGTTCGTCAATCCCAGGCTGTTCAACAAAACCGAACCCTCGGTACCGAATTTTTCCAGATAGACAGCCTCATCTGTCACCGACGCTTGCGGAATCCAGGCTCCAAGCACAGTCAAAAGCAAGAGCACTGTCAAGAGTGCCAGGGTCAATTTCAGTGAGCCGCACAACTCAAGAATTGAAATGAGTCTGCCGGAATTTATGGGCGCTTCTGTCGACGAAGTTAGCATGGTGCTCGATTGCCAGAGATGCTGATTCTTGAATCAGATATTCTCAGGTTGTCCCATTCCGGGTATCCATCTAAATGTTGAATTGGAACGCATTGAGGTTAATCGATCTTCAGATTAGTGCTCAATGCTTTTCTATGAGTGCTGAATTTTCACCATATCGTTTTTGATAAAAATCAAGCATTTGTTTTCTCTGGTCGAGAGACAGTCCGTGCATCCAGGCATGCTCTGGAGATGCAAGTTCGGTGGCGATCAGTTTTTTGAGCTCGTCGTCATGATGCTCTGCCGCTATTTTCTCGCACAGTGGCAGGAAGTGGAAATAGAAATTGCGGGCGACTTCAAAGGCTCCATGCCACTGCGTGTAATCCGGTCCCATCATACTTGCACCCATGCGCATTCTTCTGCCTTCATGGTGCCACAACTCGTAAAATTTCCATTCAATGTCACTACCAAACGGCACTTTGGTATCAACATAGTTATGCGCCTTTATATAGTCCATGATCTTGACGGCCGGGGCGGCAAACTTACCGTTATAGAGCGACACTAGTGCATCGTATTGTTCGTAGAAATTTTTCACGTGTGTAGCGCCGTGACAGGCGCTGCACACTTCTTGCATGTTTTTGCGTTTTTCCTCAGCAGTCAGGCTGAAATGCTGCACTTCTCCAAATTCATCTAATTTTGCACTGTGTGACGTCGTAAGTTTGCTGATTACCGGTCTAAGGGTGTATCCAATGCGCAAACCAACATCGTGCGTGACCGGCTGTTTGCGTGTCGCGGACATATGACAGGTTGCACAGGTAGGAGCAGCTGAATAGTCTTTACCTACTACCCACTTCGGATGATCGAGATTCATGTCTGAGAGACGATTCCTGAATGCAATCCCGTGTTTGCTTTCGTTGTAAATTTCGATTTGCGGATGGTCAGGTCCCATGTGACATTTTCCGCAGTTGTCAGGCTGCCTGGACAGGGCCTTGCTGAAATTATGGCGACTGTGGCAGGCATTGCAGCTTCCCATGCTGCCGTCAGGGTTAATTCTTCCCATGCCGGAATTCGGCCACGTATCTTTGTCGATTGTTAACCCCGCCAGCTCTGCCTTGATCGGTTTGCTGGCTAAAGGTTTCCACTGCAAATCAACAAGGCGTTTCATTTCATCACGAAGCGCTTGCTTGTCCCTCATCGGATCCTTTCCGGCCGTTTGAAGGTTTGCCAGCGCCTGTGTGGAGATTTCTTCCATGTCGAGCGTGAATTTGCTGCCATCTACAAAATTCTTGGTGATTTTCATGCGGCTGCCATGACACTGCTTGCAGCCGGAGACAGTGGCTTGGTGCCCTTCGACGAAGGCTCCGAGATAGTTGTCCAGAGAGCCGATAAATAGCGACGCCGTGCTGTGATGACTGGCGGTAAATTCGGTAGTCTCTTTGCTGTGGCACTTAGCGCAGTCGCTTGGTGTCACTATTGTCGAAATGAATGAGCCCTGGTGTTTCCATGAATTGACAGTGTCTTGACTGGAGCCATGACATTGCAAACAAGTAACACCGGCTTTGCCGTGTTTTGATGTATGCCACTGTTCTACAGCCCCGGGGCTGACTGTTTCGCCATGGCACTTTATGCAAGTTTGAGAAGGTCCGCTTGCCTGGGTGGCTTGCGGGGGACGGGATTTGGCAGTCGATTTTGTGTTTTTCGGGCGAGAGGCGTTTGTTTTTCCCTGGCTGAGTGCTGGATTGGCGCACAGGCAGACAGTGGGGCCGATCATGCCGATTAGAGGCGCCATGGCAATACACAGGACGAAGGCCGCGACTTTTTTTTCTGCCCTTTTCATAATGTTAGAGATCTAAATTACCAACTAAAAAACCGTGTTCTAATTATAAAAAACACAATCGTCAATCCAATTGGTTACCTTGAAGTGTCTGGATTGTAAGAAAAGGAATGAAGATGACGAGCGGTTGCCGAAGAATTTTTTGCTGCTAAGATATAGGTCATTAAAAAATCTTAGGAGTTCTTTTTATGAAAGCGAATCTAATCGCCATAACAAAGATGGTTTCAATTTGTATTTTTATGGCAGCCTCGACCTTCAGTATTGCTGTGCCGCATGCCAATGCCGCCCCGGACGGGATGAAGATATTCACAGCCAACTGTGCTGCCTGTCATGCAGGCGGAAAAAATATCATGGATCCGAAAAAGCCTATCATCGGTTCGAAGTCCATTGCCAGTATCGAATCATTTAAAGCGTTTCTGTCCAAGCAAAACGGTAAAATGCCAGCATATCCAAAAATTGTCGCAAATGAAGAAGCGCTCAAAGCTCTTCACGCCTATGTAAAGACACTGAAATAGTGCGGCAGTTACTTATAAGCAAGTTCGCATTGGTGTGCGATCTGAGCTGAGGCTGGATGGCTCAAGAGGCGCTGGAAGACTTTTCCAGGTTGGTATGTGCAACCGGTCGGTTTTTCGGTTGTAAAATTCGCAGCAACAGCAATCACGAAGAGCACCTTCTAATCGTCATGCTGTCTGAGGAGAGACGATGAAAAAGTACACACGCGCCTTCGAAGAGATTTCCCTGGCCGATTTGCCTCTGGTCGGCGGCAAGAATGCATCACTGGGTGAACTAACCAGGCAGCTGGTTGCACAGGGAGTCAGCGTTCCGCGTGGCTTTGCGATCACCGTGGATGCTTATGAGGAGATACTTAATAGCGGCTCTGTTCGAAAAGATTTGGACGACTTGCTTCGACCTGTCTTTGACGGTGACATCAAAGATCTTAATCTCAGGGCACAGCAAGCGCGGGCGATTATCAAAAAGTCCGGTATTCCACAGCCTGTTTCCGATGAAATAATCTCTGCCTATCGCGAACTATCTTCGTCCTGTGGCAGTCAAAACCTCGATGTCGCGGTGCGTTCCAGCGCCACAGCAGAGGATTTGCCTGACGCCTCCTTTGCCGGGCAGCAGGAATCCTTTCTGAATGTGCAGGGAGAAGATGCAGTACTCGAATCCTGCCTCAATTGTTTTGCTTCATTGTTTACCGAACGAGCGATCAGTTATCGAAAAGATAAAGGCTTCGATCAATTGATTGTCCGTTTGTCAGTCGGTGTGCAAAAGATGGTGCGCTCGGATCTCGCTTCTGCAGGAGTGATTTTCACAATCGATACCGAAAGCGGATTTCAGGATGCGGTCTTGATTACATCCGCATACGGACTGGGCGAAAACGTTGTCTCCGGACGCGTAGATCCTGATGAGTTTCTCGTTTTTAAACCGACTCTGGCTTCCGGATACAAACCAATTTTGAGAAGAAAGGTAGGTGCCAAGCAACAGAGACTTGTCTACGCCTCACACGGAACCAGAACCACTAATAATTTGCGTGTGCCTGCCGAAGAGCAGGAGAGGCTCAGCCTGTCAGATGACGAGGTGGTCAAACTTGCAGTCTGGGCGCTTAAAATCGAAAACCACTACAGATTGCTGCACGGCAAAGACATAGCCATGGATATCGAGTGGGCGAAAGACGGCAACGACGGCCAGCTCTATATAGTCCAGGCCAGACCGGAGACAGTCTATTCAGCACGCGACTCACAAAATATTTGTTCGTTCGCTCTGGATGAAAGAAGTGAAGTACTGCTTGAAGGACGTGCAATAGGCGATCGAATTGGCGCGGGACCGGTGCGCCTGATTCGCTCGAAAGACGAGCTGTCCGATTTTGAAGCCGGCGAAGTCCTGGTTGCCGATATGACAGATCCCGATTGGGAACCAATTATGAAGCGCGCCTCTGCCATCGTCACTAATCGCGGCGGCAGAACCTGCCACGCCGCAATCGTGAGCAGAGAGCTGGGTGTGCCTTGTGTGGTAGGAACACAAAACGCCACGGCCATGCTTTCAAGCGGCAGGGAAATTACGGTTTGTTGCGCGGAAGGAGCCCAGGGTAAGGTCTACAGCGGACACCTTGCTTTCAGTCGCACGCAAATTAACGTAGGCGAGATTCCGCGCACCAGAACACAGATAATGATCAATCTGGGCGATCCCGAACAAGCCTTTGCGCTTGCTCAATTGCCGGTTGACGGCGTCGGCCTGGCACGCGAGGAATTTATCATTGCCGATGAAGTGAAAGTGCACCCACTGGCATTGACGCGGTTTGACAGTCTCAAGGACGAGAGCGCCAAAAAAGCGATTGCCGCCTTGACGAGAAACTACTCAGACAAAACCGGATATTTTGTCGATAAGCTGGCAGAGGGCGTGAGCACAATCGCCGCTGCTTTCTTCCCTCGCCCCGTAATAGTCCGCCTGTCCGATTTCAAAACAAATGAATATGCCAATCTCCTGGGCGGGCAGCAATTCGAGCCTAAAGAAGACAATCCAATGATTGGTTTTCGCGGCGCCAGTCGTTATTACAGCGACAACTATAAAGATGGTTTTGCCCTTGAATGTAAGGCGCTGAAGATGGTGCGCAACGACATGGGGCTGACTAACCTGAAAATAATGGTGCCATTCTGCCGCACAATTGAGGAAGCACATCGCGTCCTTGAGGAAATGTCGAAGAATGGACTGACGCAAGGCGAGAATGGACTGGAAGTCTATGTCATGTGCGAGATTCCAGCCAACGTAATTCTGGCTGAAGAATTCGCCGAATTGTTCGCTGGTTTTTCCATTGGCTCAAATGACCTGACCCAACTCGTATTAGGGGTGGACCGTGATTCTGAGCTGGTCGCCCCCATATTTGACGAACGGAATCTTGCAGTCGAGCGAATGATAAGCCTGGCGATTGTCGCGGCCAAAAAAGCTGGACGTAAAATCGGCATTTGCGGACAGGCTCCCAGCGACTATCCGGAGTTTGCAAAATTCTTAGTCGAAAAAGGCATCGACAGCCTGTCCCTCAATCCGGATGCGGTTTTGAAAACTATTGCGCTGGTTGCGGAAGTGGAAGGTCAGATTGACGCCGATTCGGTCAAACCGGCAAGCGCCGCCGCGCTCTCCTTCGAGAAGACCGGCATGGCTTGAGCCTGGAAGTCAAGTCATACTTTGTGCTGATCGCCTTTCCTCAATAGTCTCTCTGGTCGATGGCATATTAGTTTCATTCGACGATTATTGTGTAGAGCGGGCGCAGACGGAATTGCTGATTATTGAACATTGAGGGTAAGAAACATGAAGACGACACATGTGCTGGTTGCGCTGGATGGCTCTGAATACAGCCAGAACGCTTCTCTAGCTGCTTTCTGGATGACCAGGGCGACTGATGCGGAATTGGAGGCTTTAGCGGTCGTCGATCCGCGAATAGTCGATCTCTTCCTCTCACCTGAATTTGCAGAGGATCTCGGACTGAAGCCGTCCATCGATGCTTCTGCAAAGATTATTCAGTCGCTCAAGAGAATTGCCAATATAGTGCTCAATCTCTGGAAAGGCGACTGCCAGGCGCATTTAGGCGTCGAGGGGAAAACCCATCTGGAGCTGGGTGACACAACAGAAGAAATATTGAAACGTGGAAAAGATTGCGATCTGATCGTGGTTGGACACAGAGGTGTCGGATATAAGGATCATCAACCGTCCGCTACACATTTCAGAATTGGTTCGGTGGCTGAGCGGGTCGCAGTAGGAGCCAGGAAGTCGGTTTTGATTTCGGTGGCACCACCGGATGCTTTGAAGACCATACTGGTTGCCTATGACGGCAGTGAAGCTTCTAAGGGCGCTTTGCTTTTAGCCGAGCAACTGGCTGTAAAAACAGGCAAGCAATTGAAAGCCATTCATGTTGTGCCTAAAGAAGAACAGCGCAAACAATCGACCAGCACAATTGAGCTTGGTGCGTCTCTGCTGCGCAACTATATTCCCGCTTTAGAAAACGAGCGTGTCAGGAACGCTTCAGTGTCCGTAAAACCGTCAACCAAAGAGCTCATGGATAGCGTCTTTTCGATAAAAGTAGGGCCGGTCGGCAAGACAATTCTTGATGAAGCACAAGCATTAAATGCTCTTCTGATTATCGGTGCCTATGGTTTTAAGGATCCCGAAGAAAACACTTTAGGAAGCACAACTACTCACATTGTCCGTTCGACCAGATCAAGCGTCCTTGTCTACCGTTAATTCGGCAAAATTCCTCGAACGAAACAAATATTTCAGGAGAAAGGGAAAATGTCTACTCATTCGATTTTGCTGGCTCTGAGCGGATCCGAGCAGTCCCGCAACGCTGCAGATGTGGCGTGGAAGTTAGCCAAAAAGCTCGAAGCAAGAGTCGTTGCCGAACATGTCATCGACTCCAGAACAGTCTGGGAATTGCTCAGAAATGACAAACCTGGTTTTATCGGCAGTGGCCCTTATGTTGCTGTTTATGAGACCATTCTTTGCGCTCTCAAATCACTGGCAGAGAAACTCGCTCTGGATTATGACGCGATTGCAAACGGGCAGGGCATTCAAGGAGAGTGCCTGATCAAAGAGGGCAATCCGGTTGAAATTCTAAGCCGTGACGCAAACGATCATAATTTGCTTGTGATCGGTCATTTCCCTTCAGGCTTGCGAGCAACAGACCGCGAACCTTGCCACTATATTCGCTACTCGGTGGCTGAAGGGGTTTCTCATCAATCAATCGTTCCGGTCTTGATTGTGCAGTCGAAGCCTCTTAGCTGGGAGTCTATGACGATTGTCTGCGAGATCGATCACATCAACTATGCGTACATTCGCTCCTGCTTGAAGCTGGCTAAGCTGCTTGATTTAAAACCCAGGCTGGAATTTTGGGGAACCGGAACACGCGAGGAAGCTCCTGAGGAGTTCAAGCAAAATCTTTTCGAATCGATGCCGGAGGCCAAAGCGATGGACATCGAATTCGAATATTTTGGTGGTCGCGCCGCTACAGAGAGGAAGGAGCTGTTTCATGGGCAGGACGTGAGCAAGTCCGTAGAAGTTCCATCCGAGACTCTTTTCGTTTTGCCGACCAGGGGAATTGCCCGTGAAAGGATGACCGTTTTCGGAATGGAGCCTGAGGCATTTATCCGATGCCTGACGCTTCCCTGTCTTCTGCTCTGGCCGGAGGACCATAACGCTTTTGATGTCACCGGCGATCTGGATCTGAAGCAGCTAAGCGAAATCAAGAAATAGAAGAGTTTTATTGGGGAAATAACCATGAGTAAAGTAGAAAAACAAGATGAATCTAATAAGAACAGAAAAAGCAACACAGTAGTTATTGCTGTGGATGAAAGTTCTGCTGTCCCATTAATAGTTGATTTTGTGGTCAACCACAACTGGTCGGAAGATACGCAGTTTCGAATCATTCATGCTGTTGCTCCGATCCTGATGGATCACCCGATGGCCAGTTATCCGTTGTTTCTTGAGTCGGTTGAAAAGGATGTCAGAGAGTATGCGGAAAAGCTTTTGGCGAGGGTAAAATCCGACATTCAAGAGAAAATTCCAGCCTACAGGATCACGACAGAAGTTATTGCCGGACCGCCGGCTGAAGTCATTATCGATGAAGCAAAAATATTGAATGCCAATTTGATTGTGGTAGGCTCCCATGGACGAAGTGGATTCACGCGCTTTTTCCTGGGCAGTGTTTCCGGTGCGGTTGCTTCTCACGCTCCCTGCAACATAATGATTGTTCGGGTGCCGAGAGAGCAGGAAAAAGGCCTGCAAGATCCGGTGAAAGAGGCATTGAGCACTGCATCGAAGTAAGTGGTTAAAGTCAATGCTGTTGCTTTAGCGATAGGAAAAACACTGGAGCGCCGCCATCTTGGCGGCATTGAGGTAAAGCATTTTCGGAGGCAGAAAACTATTTTGCCGCCGGCGAGTTGGGAAGCGTGAAGGAAAATTCACTGCCTTCACCGACGGTGCTGTCGCACCAGAGTCTTCCGCCATGTCCTTCCACGATTTTTCTGGACAGATAAAGCCCAAGCCCTGTGCTTGCGTAGTATCTGCCACTTGAGCCGGCCTGCCAGAAGCGTTGAAAGAGTTTGGACATATTCTCAGGTGGAATGCCTTTTCCCGTATCTTTGACTGAGATTGTGGTCGACTCTTCGCTCTGTGACATGGTCACCTTTACGGTGCCCCCGGCCGGCGTGAATTTGAGAGAATTATCAATGAGATTTTGCACCACGCGGCGAATTTCTTCCTGGTCGCAATTGATCTCGATGGCGTCAACAGGCAAGCCGGCTTGCAATTGCACACGCCTTTCCTGCGCCAGGGGCATGATTTCCGTGACAAGTTGCGTGATCATAGCGGCCAGATTGCTCTGCCTCATGTCCATTTCTTTGACGCCGCTGTCGAAGCGGTAGACGTCGAGCAGTGTTTCCACAAGCCCATACAGTGTGATGTTGCTCTGTAAAACTGTTTCTAGTATTTCTCTCTGCTCGCCGTTTAACTCACCAAAGTCGCCGTCCAGTATCAATTTGATGGCACGATTTGTTGCCGATACAGGAGTCTTTAAATCATGCGTCAGTGTGGCGACAAAATCTTCTCTTTGCTGTTGCAAATGCACGCGGTCTGTTGCGTTGGAAAACATTGCCACCAAACCGCCGGTAGAACCATCCAGACTTTTCACCGGCCACACAGCCCAGTCCCAGTAGGTCAACGCGCCTAGCTTTTCCTTCGAGAAATTTAACTCTTCCGCGGAAAATTGGCTGGGCACGCCGGTTTGCAAGACATGCTCAAAGGCCTGCCTGGAAAGGAAGGGAGCCAGGACAAACAAAGGTTTGCCGATTATGTCTTTTGTTGAGTTGAAGGTTAACAGCTGTGCGAATTCCTCGTTGCATTCCAGGCAAGTGAAAGTGTCATCCAGGCTGACAATTCCAATCGGCGCGCTCTCAAGAATACTTTTGGTGACTCGCTTTTCCGTCTCCAACTCCTTGATAGCATCTCGGTGTTGGAGAATGGACTTTTCTTTGGAGCCTATGTAGCTCTCAATTGCTAATCCCATGTCAAAGAAAATCAGCTTCATCAGCGAAATTACAACTTTGGTTTGGGGACCACTGGCTTTAGATTCTTCAGATAAAAGCTTGGGCAATAACCAGGATACGGCCCTGTTATATGCACCTATGTACCATTTTGGATCAAGCTCAATGCGATGATGGGTCTGCCCGATGCGCAGCCTGTCATTGACGTAATCAATGTCATAAGCGCCGCGGGCCAGTCTGAGAAAATACTGCCTTTGCGCGCTTTTGGCTCTCAGCATTACCTGTTGGGATGGAAAAAAGCTGCGCGTTTCTTCAAAGCTGAGAAAATGCGCGTACATGCTGTCCATCAGCTCATCCACATGTTTTTCAAGCAGTTCGTTGATCTGGTCGATTTCAGCTTTATCAATGCTGTCGAACTCAAGCCAGTTCTGTCGCACTTTTATTTCGTGCGCGCTCAGTTCAGCGTTATCCGATGAGGTCGTCATGTTTTTGTGTGTTCGGCTATTTCGCCTCTTGAAAAGGCGGCATGCTATGCAGCGATAATTGTGTCATTGTTTCCTGGCGTACGTTGTCGTCAAGAAGGAGTGCTCAGGCCTGGAGTATATAATTTAAACGCTATTTTGGAAGTGAAATCATGAGTGACGAAAATCAAACGACCACCCCGACTGTTCGAATACTTCTTGTGGAAGATCATGCCTTGACCAGGGTGGGAATAAAGACGGTTCTCAAGCGCGAGCCCGACTTTGCGGTGGTCGGCGAAGCTTCCAATGGTGAAGAGGCGGTTGCACAAGCTGAAGCGTTGAAACCAGACATCATCCTCATGGACGTCGGTATGCCTGTGATGGACGGCATACAAGCCTCTAGAAAAATCGTCGAAAGTGGCAATGCCGCCAAAATAATTATGCTCACCCAGCACGACAACGATCAAGATATTTTGGCGTCTCTGGCGGCTGGAGCATCTGGATATTGCCTTAAAGATGTTGAGTCGTCTCGTCTCTATATGGCAATACGCACTGTTAATGTGGGAGATTCCTGGCTGGATTCGGCGATTGCCGGCAAGGTTCTGAAGCTATACTCGAAGCAGGCAGCACCGGTTCAGGATAGCAAATCCGCAGTGGACGAAGCGCCGAAGGCGTCTGCGGGCGATACTATCGTTGAGAACGAGCCGAAAAGCTTTGAACCAGACCGCCCCTATGCGGAACCGCTTTCACCCAGAGAACTGGAAGTTCTTACATTGATTGTAGAGGGGTTATCCAATCAGCAGATTTCAGATCGGCTGTTCATCTCCCTGCCTACGACCAAGACCCATGTTCGAAACATTCTCAATAAGTTAGCTGTCGATGACCGAACCCAAGCTGCTGTCCATGCCATGCGGCGGGGAATTGTTTGAGCCCGGCAAAGATTTGATCCGGTCCACAGAGTTAGAGACTTCAGTTGCTCGCGCGCTGCTGGTCAAATGTCGCAGTCGATGGCGCTGTGTGCATGGTTTTCTGGGCTCTAAGCAAGACGACCGAGCAAGGAGAATTCGGTAACACTGACTGGGCTACGCTGCCCAGCAAAAGCTTGTCAGCACCGAGTTTGCCATATGGTCCCATCAAAATGAGGTCAGCGCCCCAGCTTGTTGCTTCTTCAACAATTGCTTGTTTTGCCAGTCCCTCCACGAAGCAACCTTGTATCTTCAAGTTCGGAAAGCGTTTACGCAATCTTTTGCAAGTAGAATCAACCAGAGCTGCCGCTTGCTGGCGACATTCTTCAATGGGCGAGGCCGTGGTTGCTTCATCCGGCTCGATTGCATGAAATACTTTGACCTGAACACTTGTTTCAGGATGAAGGCGATCGATAAAATCTTCCGTAACATCCATGAAGTGGGCGTCTTCGACTGCTATCAATAACTTGGAAATCACCTTGCACATCCTTAGTTTGAGCTGTTGCCTAGTGTTGATTGTGATGCTTTATGTCATCAGGCGGCTGCACGGTGATTGTTTCGCACCCGTACATGAATATCACCGCTTGTGATTACTCCGATGAAAAGCATTATCAGTCCGCCAGCAATTGCAGGCATCCATCCACTAAAAGAAAGCACGGCAGGCATAAAGTCAGCCACCAGCCTGAGAGCGCATGCAGGCAGCAACCAAAAACCAAAGAGCCAGGCTGGAATAAGCAATATCAGCGCCATACCCAGGGTGCCAATTGTCAGGATGGCGCTGACGGCAATTGCAAAAAATTCAACACACCACCCTAAGATTGCAAAAAGTATTCCTGCAAGCAGTGCATGGGCAAAATTTCCTTCAAAGTGCGCGCCTGGAATTAGAGGAAATAGAAAATAGAAGGCACCGGCCGTCAGTGCTAAGCGCATTAGGTGGCGTGTCATTTTGGGTACCTCAGGAAATTTTTCTGATTCAATTTTTGTGCTCACCAGCCGCCAGCTGATTTTACAGAGATGATCAATTCACACCAGCTATTAAACCTACCCTCAGTCGTTTTCGCATCATCCGAAAGTTCAATCCTTTCGACTCTGCAAGATACTGCCGGATTTCTCTCGTTTTCGCAAAATCAATTTTCTGGTTTCGTCCAGCGCTATCATCACTGGTATCCAGACCAGTGCAAAGGAAACTTCGAGTACGCCTAAGGGCGCTGTGTCAAAAACTCCTTGAAAGAACGGCACGTAAATCAAGGCGGCCAAGAGAATGAATTCAACTGCGACACCCAGAAGTATCAGTCGATTTGCCAATGGATTAATGGAGAACAGCGAATCGCTTTGCGTGCGGCAGCAGAAGACGGCGGCAACCTGGCTGCATACGATGCAGGAAAGTGTCATTGTGGTTGCCGCTCTCCAAACTGGTGTGTCCATGGCTGCCAGAGGACCCTCAGGCCAACCATGCAACCAATTGAGGAAAAAATAGCCGGACATCCCTGCTGCCGCTTCAATTGTTCCGTACCACAACAATGCCTTGATTAGAAGAGCCGGACACAAAAGAGATTTGGAAAGAGAACGAGGATTGCGTTGCATGATGCCCCGCTCGGCTGGATCCGCTCCCAAGCCCAGAGCCGGCAACATATCAGTGCCCAGGTCGATGGACAATATTTGCATGATGGTCAAGGGCATGGCCACCAGCCCGCCCGACAATAGCATCACGACGAAAGGCACTGCTTCGGCCATATTGCTGTTGAATACATAGACTGCGAATTTCTTTATATTGTCATAGACGGCTCTTCCTTCTTCGATTGCTTTGACAATCGAAGCAAAATTGTCATCGAGAAGTATCATGTCTGCGGACTCTTTAGCTACATCCGAACCGGCTATGCCCATAGCTACGCCGATGTCGGCTCTTTTGAGAGCCGGTGCGTCGTTGACACCGTCTCCGGTTACGGCAACAATCTTTCCGCAGCGTTGAAATGCTTCGACGATTCGCAACTTGTGCTCTGGATTCACACGGGCAAACACAATTTCGCCCGTAAGCAATTCCACAAGTTCAGGACCGGTCATGCGCTCGAGCTGGGGTCCTGTAATGATTTGAGGGGTTTTGCCATTGATAATTCCTACCTGCCTGGCGATAGCCTCGGCAGTGACTTCGTAGTCGCCTGTAATCATGACCACTTGAATGCCTGCTTCCCGGCATTTTTTCACTGCGGCTGCGACTTTTTGTCTGGGAGGATCAAACATGGCAAAGAGACCGAGAAAGATAATATTGCTTTCGACGCAAGTTGAAGAAAAATCGTTGTCGCTTTCCTTCAATACCTTTTTTCCTACGGCTATTACGCGCAGTCCTTTCTTCGCGTAATTGTCAATTTGTTCTGTAATCTCCTTGCGCTTCTCCTCGTCAATCGATATTTCAACGCCATTTTCGAGGATTCGATTGCACCTCTCGAGCATTTTTGCCGGTGAGCCTTTGATGTACGCTGTGACGACATTGTCACTTTTGTGCACAGTGCTCATGCATTTTCGGCGAGAGTCAAACACGTTTTCGTGAATGCGATCGGCTGGCGGGATTGCATCTTCAGTAAGGCCTGCTTTTGCCGCCGCTACAAGCAGAGCAATTTCAGTCGGGTCGCCCGAGACCTTTGGCGCTGCAGCCGACGTAATGCTTGCATTGTTGCAGAGTTTGCCTGCTTTCAGAAGTTCGCGAAGATCTCCGCGAGTATCCTGTTCTTCTGACGGCGCGGGCGTTATTTCACCTTCCAATGAATAACCCAATCCGGAAATGCGATATTCGACTCCGCCTGCCAGCAATTCAGTTACCGTCATTTGATTTTCTGTGAGTGTGCCGGTTTTGTCCGTGCAAATTACATTGGTGCATCCAAGTGTTTCTACGCAGGACAGGCGTTTTACCAGGGCGTGTTGTTTCACCATTCGTTGAACGGCAAGCGCCAGAGCCAGTGTTACAGTCGGCACCATACCTTCCGGGACGAAAGCTACAATCATGCTGAGAGAAAATATGAATGCCTGAGCGGTAGCCGCGTGCGTGTAGAGTTTTGCCAGGCAAAACATGGCGACGCCGACGCTGACTGCTATAAGCGTAACAATATGGGTGATCCGCACCATTTCCTTTTGCATAGGACTTGGCTGGTCAACTATGGTCTGGGTCAGGTGTGCAATTCTTCCAAATTCAGTGGCTGTGCCGGTCGAATACACGACTGCGTGTCCATGCCCTGCCACCACCGAAGTGGCGGCAAATAGCAGATTGTCGACGTTGCCGCTTTCGGGCGGCAACCCGTCTTTGCCCAGCGTAACAGGCAGTGCATTCTTTCTGATTGCGCGGGACTCACCGGTCAATGTCGATTGATCGACCTCTACACTTTCCGCTTCAACAAGGCGCATGTCTGCGGAAATTCTGTCACCTTCACTGAGAAGAACTACGTCGCCGGGCACCAGAGCGGTTGCCGGGGCGACGATGATCTCACCGCTGCGCATTACTTTCACAGTGGCGGGCAGAAGGCGATTCAGTGCCTCTACCGCCTTTTCTGCTTTATGCTCTTGCCAGAAACTGAATGTTCCGTTAATCAAATTGACCAACCAGATTGCAATACCAAGCTGGGGCATTTGTGCAAAAAAGGCGATGCCTCCTGTAATCCACAACAGAATTGCCATAGTGTGCAGAAAATTGTCAACAATTCGTTTGCTTGTTGATGCCGGCACCGCTACTTCGATTGTGTTGGCTCCGTGCCTCTGCAATCGCTCTTTTGCCTCATCACTCGTCAATCCACGCGGCGTCGTCTTGAGCCTGTCGAAAACACTGTCCGCGTCCAATGAGGCGATTTCCAGTTCGCTTGTAACATCATCGGACTCTATTGAATTGGCAATCCTGACCACAATTCATCCTTTAGTACTATAAGCCGACCGTCTATTGTCGAATTGCAATTTGATGGTAAGTGGTGTGGACATATCATTCAGCGAGGTATGAGTTTGCCTTTGACCGATTTTTGCGTAGTCGGAGCATTTTTGCCCTCAACCTCAGCCATATAGGATTCAAACTTCGAGCCTGAAGACGCCAGTTAGACCGGGCGTCTTGTTTTCGATGTGTTTTTAAGAATCAGCTTCTTTCTTCGATTCCATATTGCGCGCCTTTTGCATCTCTGCTCGCAAAATGGCAATCACCTCCTGTCCTGCCGATTTCCAGAGTGAGGAAAGCTTGAGATTTGCCGGTCTGGCGCCAAATTTGCGCAGATCTATATCACGAAGTACGGTGCGCTGATTTTCCCAGGGATAGTCTTTTTTTTCGTTTGTATCATCGGTCATACAGCTCGCCTCCTTCTGATAGGCATTCTAATTCAATTGAGGAATTAACTTTCCTTGCTTGAAATCGATCCTGTTATATCAGGCTGCAATATGTAGGATGCGATGCAGCCGCCGGCCGCAAACAGACTTCACTTGCTCTAGGTCCCAACTCGAAGGTGTCCTGACCGGTCCAGATGGATTTCCAGGATTGCTTCTTGTCTTGATTGACATCGGCAACCATCTGCCACATCGCTTGAAAGTTTCTCTTTTCCGGATCGATAACTTGCCCGACCCAGGTAGTCATTGTGCCGTGGTTGGAGAAGTCAACGCAGAAGGCGAATACGTCACCGCGTGCGAATCCGATCAGGGGATAAGAGTCGCAAGGATCTCCTGCAGTGTTGACACCGCTGATGAAATATCCGGTGATCTTTCCTGCTTCGTCAACTTCAAGATGCATCTGGGAATTGTGTTGGTTGTGCCAGACACCAGATAAGACTTTTTGAATTGGCTCTTTTGTTTTCATCATGATTGCTCCTCACAAACAGTCCAATCATCGATGATTTGGCAGATTCCGGCATTGTCTCCAGGAACGATTTTCAAATGGAACTAAAGGATGATTGGCAGCCAAATTATTACAGTTGTTTTGCTCGACGGAGCAGTTCGGATCGGTTTTGACTAAAAGAGCAAAAATTAAAGGGCCTTCGAATGATTCTAACTAGAATCATCCTGGCGGTCCATGCCTGCTTCTTTGTTTTGTTGCAAGATGCATTTAACTGGCTCTTTGGAGAGAGAATTCTTATGCATGCGGATTTCGCCGGAAAAATTGGTTTTTCCACCGACGTCACTATTCATTTAGACCACAAACAACTGGAAGGCATCTTGAGCGTCCCTCCCGAGCCGAAAGGTCTTGTCCTGTTCGTTCATGGCAGCGGCAGCAGCAGGTTCAGTCCGCGAAACCGGCAGGTAGCCAAAGCGCTCAATAAGGAAGGAATGGCGACACTTCTATTTGATCTCCTCACGCCAGAGGAAGAGCGCGTCGATACTTGCACGGCGCAACTTCGCTTTGACATTGACTTTCTGTCCAAGCGAGTCAATCAGATTGCAAAATGGGTGCAGCATCACAAGTCGCTCTGTCATCTGCCGGTTGGTTATTTCGGCGCCAGCACAGGCGCTGCCGCTGCACTGGCCAGCGCGGCGCAGAATCCTAAGACCGTCAAAGCAGTTGTCTCAAGAGGTGGAAGACCGGATTTAGCGGGCTATTTGCTTGAGAGAGTGGAATGCCCCAGCTTGTTTATTGTCGGTCAAAATGACCAGGAAGTGCTCGACTTGAACAAGCAAGCTATGGGACTTCTGCCCGAGGATACGGTCAAGTCCCTGGCCATTGTTCCTGGTGCTACTCATCTCTTTGAGGAACCGGGAACTCTCGAAAGTGTTTCTGAGCTGGCAGCCGGTTGGTTTGCTACCTATTTGTAAAAATCGCAAGCGCTAAACGGCGCTTCAGCTCAGGAGTTTTCCGTGAGAGTGCTCATTTTGTCTGCCTCAAACTGACTTCCTCTGAAGCTTTGGCTAAAGGATTGGTATTTGTAAAAGGACGGCATCTGCACTACTTATCCACGCACTCATTTTTGTCAGGCTTAGGCTTTGCCTTCCGGAATCATCTCAGGTGTATGAGATCACCAGCACGTTTGCCATCCATGCTCCATCTTCGCATTCGATAAGCTCTTCGTCCTTTACAAGAACAGTTTTGATGCGGTTGCGCAGCACATGTCTCTTGTCATCAATCCGTTCGCCACAGACTGTCGCCGTAAGACGCAGTTCGCCTGATTCATCGTGAAATATTTCAACTACAAACTCACCGGGCAAAAAATGCTCGTAATCAAGCCAGAATGTCACTTCAGCAAGCCAGGTATGCAGAAGCTCGTTAGTCGAAGCGCCGGTTAGTTCAATCTTCTTTGTCTCTTTGCGCAAGATCGTATGCGTGTCGACGACCAAGTTTGTCAGAGATATTGCAGTCTCTTCGAATAATTTGTCCAGACGCTCTGATCTGGTTTGAAAGCCAAGATCAGGAGCCCGGTCAACATTAGTAGTCATTCCAGAACCCTCCAAATCAAGTCGCAAATACTTTGAGATTTGCTGCTTCGACTTTAGTCATTTTGCACCAGCCATTAATTGAGCGTATGGTCAGTTGGAATGATAGTTGTTCATACCTGAGAACTATCATGAGGAAGTTTACTCCAGAAAGTTGGAGGTCTCGAATAGTTCTTATGAAGGATGCAAGTGCTAATATTTGCGCGAACAATGGTTTGCAGTAAGCATCTGAGTGAGAACCAGTGGGAGATGGATCACACATTGCAACAGGGGAAATAACAAAGGCAGGGCAAGATGATTTCAAGAATTCTTATAGCTGTAGAAGATCTCTATTTTATTGACGCTATTGAAACCTTCATTGCGCAGATTGAAACCACTGGTAAGGGACCGGACCTCAAAATATTACACGTGATCGACCCTAAAGAAGCAGTGTATGCTTGGCCAAGCGATGAATACCGCAAGGAAGCAGAAACTTTATTAGCATCAATAACGGATCGTCTGAGCAAAAGGTTTCCCAATCTGCATGTCGAAGGGCTGTTAAGAGAAGGCTACGTCAAGGAGGAAATCGTAGAAGAAGCCAAACTCTGGAGCGCTGATTTGATTCTGATGGGGCCGCACGGCAGGAAAGGAATTGGAAAGTTGCTTCTGGGCAGCGTTGCTAAAGCAGTGGTGCCTCTGGCACCTTGCTCGGTTGTCTTGCTCAGAGCATTCAAGGATAAAATATCGGTTGCAACTTCGTCTTTTGCCGATACTCAAGAAAGCCCAATGTAGGATTTCGGACTACCCGCCTGAGCCTATGTCCGCAGACCGTCTTGAGGATGCTTAATGCGTTATGTTTGTTTAGCATGCGACTTTGATGGGACGCTGGCCTCTGACGGGGTTGTTCCGGATGATGTGGTACAAGCGTTAACGCGTGTTGCTGCTTCCGGCAGAAGCTTGATTTTGGTTACGGGCCGCCGTCTGGAAGATCTATTCAGTGTGTTCAACCACGTCGACCTTTTCGACTATGTTGTCAGCGAGAATGGTGCATTGCTCTATAAACCATCGACAAGAGTAGCAAGAGCTCTGGCAGAGCCACCGCCCAGGAATTTTATTGATGCTCTTCGCGAAAATGCCATAACGCCGGAGATCGGAAAAGTGGCAATAGCGACCTGGCATCCAAATGAATCGAAAGTGTTGGAAATTGTACAAGAGTTGGGACTCGATATGCATATTTCCTTCAACAAGGGCGCGGTAATGATTTTGCCGCCTGGAGTCAATAAGGGAAGCGGGTTAGAAGCTGCTCTTTTTGAGATGGGTCTTTCTACGCACAACGTTGTCGGGATAGGGGATGCTGAAAATGATCTTTCCATGCTGGCGGTTTGCGAATGCTCGGTAGCGGTTGGCAATGCAATACCATCGATTAAGGATTATGCTGATATTACGGTCAGGCAAGATCATGGAAAGGGTGTTATGGAGCTGATCGATAGATTGCTTGACAATGATCTCAATGATTGCGCTCGGCAGTCAAAACGACACAACATATTGCTTGGGCATGATGCTAGCGGTGTTCGGGTTTGCTATCCGTCCCACGATTTCAGGATCCTGATTGCCGGTCCATCGCAGAGCGGTAAATCAACGGTGACAATGTCTGTCCTGAAGCAATTTGCATCAGCAGGATATCAATATTGTGTCATCGATCCGGAAGGCGAATACGACAGGGCTCCACGCTCCGTTACGATTGGAAATGAGCACTATGTACCGGAAGTCGATGACGTCGTTAGAGTATTGGCCAATCCATGTGATAATGCGGTCGTAAATTTACTGGGCGTGCCGCTGAATGAACGAGCCGGATTTCTTGCTCGCATGTTTGCCGCAGTTCAGAACATGCGCCGCGTGAACGGGCGCCCGCACTGGCTGGTAATTGATGAAGCGCACCATATGTTGCATCCTTACTGGGATCAAACATTCGAGCCTGTCTGGCATGAGCCGGGAGCCATAGTCACTGTGACAGTGGATCCCTGTGAGATTTCCAAAACTGTGCTCGCAAGTATGGATTTAGTTATTGCGATTGGAAGGGACCCCCAGCGTACACTCGGAACCTTTGCAGGAGTCGTTGAACAACACTTACCCGAAACTGTCATAATACCTCTCGGGTGGGGGGAAGCTCTGGCATGGTTCAGGCATGAATCTCGCTTGCCATGCAAAGTAGGCATGGTCTCATCACCCTTGAAACAGCAACGACACCTGCGCAAATATGCAGAAGGTAATTTGGGATCGCAAAGAAGCTTTTACTTCACAGGTCCGGCTGGCCGGTTGAACATCAGATGCCAAAATCTTATTTTCTTTATGCAGGTCGCAGAAGGAATAGACGAAGAAACCTGGCTTTACCACCTGCGTAGAGGTGATTATTCATCATGGTTTCGCAATGTAATCGCAGATGAATGTTTGGCCGCAGATACGCAGAGACTCGAGCAGAATCATGAATTGTCAGCTAATGAAAGCCGTTCGTCCATCAAGAGTCTGATTGAACGCCGATACACACTGCCAGTCCCGTTGATGGTCTGAGTTATATCTTTTTGAAAGTCTTTTGATATGTTGAAACTTGCAAGGGTATTGCATCCTTTTCAGTCCTTCGAATCTCTGGCCAACGATGAAAAAAGTGCGTCTAAAACAGACGCACTTTTTTTTGACTCTCTTGTTCGATCTGTCGGTTGTTTGATTCAATCAATCAACCAGCCTTGATCTGGATCTTAGTGCCATTGCTTACGGCTTCTTTGCTTTTCGTCAAAGTCACCTTAAGAACGCCGTCTTTGTATGAAGCCTCAATGGCATCCTTTTCGATCGCGCAGGGCATAGGCAGTACTCGATAGAACGATCCGTAGCTGCGCTCCATTCTGTAGAAGTTTTTGTCCTTCTCCTCCTTTTCAGAGCGTTTCTCGCCTCTTATGACGAGTGAATTGTCCTCAAGACTCACTTCAATGTCTTTGAGCTCAACCCCCGGAAGCTCTGCTGTCACTACGACATTCTTTTCGCTGTCTTTCATGTCCACTCTTGCGTTGAAATCGGAAACCGGTTCCATCCACAATGGTTTGTGAAAGCCGCGCGTGAAGTCTTCAAACAGTCTATTCATTTCTTCTTGCAGTGAGTAGAGAGGGTTTGCTCTGCGGGGAGCAAGTGCGGTTGTTTGCTTTTTTTCTTCCTTGACAGGTGTGGATATCGTCATTGTTGTTCTCCTTCAATTCGATGAAAAACATGATGCATATGTTGCGCACCAGGCACGCAACCTGCATATATTTTCGCGTGGCTGAGGGGCTTTTACATCTGCATTACGGCTGATATCGAGTATCCAAAGTATGATCGGCTGCCTGACGGCGAAAGCAGCAGTCAGGACTAAGCTTTGGGATTGCCACTTAATTCGTCGGCAAAGCAGGCGCACTCAGGTAATCATTCTTCGGAGCGGGGCTGCGCATTAAAGTTGCATTTGGGAATTGGCTGATCACTTGAAGGGACTGGTAGCAATGCCAGCACCAGCGATTTTGAAATTGATCTTGCAGCTAATACCTCAGACCGATATCCAGCTGTTTTGCAGCGTTTAGAGTTAGAGTGTCCATCCGTGAGGATAGCGAATGCAAGCGTCTGTTAAAAATAACGTAGCTGAGTTCGACTGCTACTTCTGTGATCGTTGTCGTGATTACGTCTACGATGAATTGATTGGCGATGCTAGTCGTGAAATTCCGCCGCATACCTGGGTCGAATCGCTTCCGAAATCATGGAAATGCCCTATCTGTGGAAGCTCTGCAGAAGAGCTCAGAGCCGTGACGCTGTTCGATGATTTCAGCGAGGATGAGTTCGTGAAAAACGGCTTCAAGGAAAGAGTCGATGACAGCAGAAAAGAGGCAGGCTAGTTAATTTTGGAGAAATAGCCATGACACAAGCATTCAAGATGCCATATGCACCTGATTCGCAGCTCAGTAAAGTGGTGCGCCATCATGCTATTCCTTTTACTGGAGAGGTGAGGGAGCTTGATCCTCTGAGCAATCTCATTGGCGATTGCTCGTTTGTACTGATCGGCGAAGCATCGCATGGTACCCATGAGTTCTATAAAACTCGTGTCGATCTTACAAGAAGGCTCATTGAAGAAAAGGGATTCAATGTCGTTGCAGCAGAAGCAGACTGGCCCGATGCTCTGAAGGTGAATCGCTTCGTTAAAGGTAGAGGAACAAGCAAACATGCCGCCGAATCGCTTTCGGAGTTTCAGAGATTTCCTACTTGGTTGTGGCGAAATGCCGATGTCCTTGCCTTTGTTGAATGGCTGAAAAATTACAATGATGGCATCTCCGAATACGATGCAAAAGTGGGCTTCTACGGACTTGACCTGTATAGCCTTTACCGGTCTGCAAATGCGGTCGTCAACTATTTGGAGCCAATAGATCCGCAGGCTGCAGAAAGGGCGCGTCTGCGATATGCTTGTCTGTCCGCCTATGGCTACGACGAGCAAGCCTACGGCTATGCTGCATCTTTGGGGCTGGCAAGATCTTGTGAAGAGAGCATAATTGCAGAGCTTGTCGAGCTGCAAAAGAGAGAACTCGAGTATTTGAAAAAAGATGGACCCATAGCTTCCGACGAGTTTTTCTTCGCCGAGCAGAACGCGATTCTTGTTGCACGGGCGCAGGCTTATTACAGAGAGATGTTCAGAGGACGCATCAGCACATGGAATTTGCGCGACAAACATATGGTCAGCACGCTCATCGCCTTGCGCGATCATATGAAAGACAGCGGCAGGCAAATGAAAGTCGTCGTGTGGGCACATAATTCGCATCTGGGCGATGCCAGGGCAACCGAAATGGGCGAGCGCGGTGAATTCAACGTTGGCCAGCTAGTCCGCCAGCATCTGGGGGATGACTGTTGTCTTATCGGCTTTAGTGGTTATACCGGAACTGTCACTGCGGCTTCAAGTTGGGGCGGACCGGCCGAAAGAAAAATCGTCAGACCTGGGATGCTTGGCAGTTATGAGGATCTTTTTCACAAGGTTAATTTGCCGTCTTTCATCTTGCCGTTGAAAGCGACGACTCTGGTGAACGGACTCAAACACCCGCGCCTTCAACGCGCGATTGGTGTTCTTTATATGCCTCAAACAGAGAGATTCAGCCATTATTTTTTCTCTAGCCTGCCGAGTCAATTCGACGCTATCGTCCACTTTCAGGAAACGCTTGCGGTCGAACCACTCGAGCGTAATTCTTTGTGGGTTGAAGGCGAAGATAGAGTCGAAGAGATGATCGACTGAAGCATAATTTGGGCAGAATCCCTCCGGATTGCACATACGACTTGGGTACATGACAAATGTCAACTGAAGAAAGCGAAGATGTCCCTGGTAATGCCGGCAAAAAACGGTCGCGAAAATGCAAGCACGTTCATTGTCATTGCCGGTTGCAAGATAAAGTTTTTTGCTCGCGTAGCTGCAAAAACGCCTGTGACGGATCCGAGATCTGCAATTGCGGACACGCAGAATGCAAAGATCCCGATACCCTCGGTCCTAAAGGTTAAGCGACTCAGCCAAATAAAATCGAAAGGGTGGCGCAGTTTTTGATGCCGGCATAATGAGCCAAGGCTAGCGCAGAAAAACATACGGACTTTTTTTTGTTCGAGCATCAGCTGCGGTCCAGCGTTATTTGTTTTTTTATTTATTTGCGGTCGAAGAGGGACTGCAAGCTTCAGACAATACCGTGATGGCTTGCCTCTCTGGTTGTTTCCATCTTTTGGGTTTGTTCTGCATTAAGCACCGCGGAGGGGTTTTCCATCTCCTTAAAGATCTTGATGGCTTCCTCGACCCTTGGGTGCTTGAGACCTCTCATCATGGCCACGATTTGCATCGCTTGCGGGTAAAGTTCGGCAGCTTCCTCATAACGCCCTAATTCAGCCAGAAAGAAGACTTTGACTAAAAGGACATCACCATAAATCATGCTGTTTTTGCCAAGCTGCGGGCTCATCGTTATAAATTCAATCGCCTTGTTCAAATAATCTTCTGTTTCCGCAGTATTACCGGATTGCTCGGCCAGAACAGCCAGGTGCTTGAGCAGCTTTGCTTTAAGCTCGTCGGGCGCATCGTGCCCGGCTTTATTGGCCAGTTCGAATGCTTTTCGAGCATAGTCCAGAGACTCGGTATCCCTGCCACTTCTCCAGCAAAGCAAGCTGAGTTGATGAAAGTCCTCTGCCTGCCCTGCAACCCCGTCGATATCTTCTTTGTCAATAGTCAACGCTTGATCAATCATAATCTCGGCTTCCGGGTACTTGCCTATTGCTGCCAAAGACTTGGCCAGCCCGGTCAAAGTCCGGGCCTTCAGCGAATGTCTGAGCTCGCCTGACTCCAGCAATTCCAGAGCCAGTCGAAAATGTCTGATCGCTTGTGTGTAATAGCCGGCTTCGTAAGCCATGCGTCCAACCGCCATTCTCGTCTGCCACCGCTGTAATAGTTCAGTCTCGCTCATTTGCTTTCCCTCAAAATCATCAGACCACAAGTCTTCACTAAAAATGGGATGCCGACATCATTTTCTGGGGTGAATAAGTTGAGAAATGTCGCTGTCTCTGTCAGCATGGTGACGCCACATTTTGTATCTATCGAAATGACAGCTTTACTAACACTATCTGACAAAACCATATCGGTAATTATTCGTAGAATAGCTGGAGGGCCTTATGCTCCATAATTTCAGGAAGACTTTTGACCGCAGTCCGCGCGCACGAGGCTGGGGCAATTGTGGAACTTGTTGGATTCTGCCAGTGCTTTGACCACTTCCTCATTGGTTGTCTGCGTGAACTCTAAATAGTGCTGTCCTACAGCGTTAAATACAGCTGGCACGCTGAGAGCCACGACGTCGTCACAAACCGTACGCAGCTGACTGAAACTTTCGCGGCTCATAACCGGTGCCGCCATAATCACTCTCAGCGCCCCCCGTTGCTTGGCTGCTTCGACGGCAGCCATGGCCGTCATTCCTGTAGCAACTCCATCATCAACCACAATAACCACTTTGTCTACGAAAGAAGAGCGGTAGCGGCCGGCAAGAACATAAAATTCGTCTTCTCTGCGCTGTGTGGTTACAAGCAGTTGGCGTTTTTGCTGTTCGATATATTCCCGCCAGCTTCTACTTTGCGGAATGTCCGGACTCAAAACAAATATTCCACCGGAAGAAACCGCGCCGATAGCATACTCAGGCTGATTGGGAAACGGCAATTTTTTGGAAACAATTATCTCCAGAGGGCAGCAGAATTTGCGAGCCACTTCCAGTGCTACCGGTACGCCACCGCGGGGCAGCCCGACCACGAGAAATTCAGATAACCTGTCTTTTTCTGGAAGAATTGCTAGATATTGCTCCAATTTCAATGCCAATCTGCTTCCGGCATCAATGCGATCCTTGAAAAACATACCCGAACCTCCAGTGCCGATTACGCAATCAACCTGACTAAAGCGTAACCGGAAATTTTGAATGTTGCCTCTATCTTCAGGCTGATTGCACAGTCCTCGCGTTTGTCCGCCAGCGCGACGAGGGCGCGTATTCTCGCGTTTCAAAGTTTTGCAAAATAAAAAGGGTACCGAAAGCGCGTCAACACCCGGATTTCAGGTTCTCGTATGCTTGTATCAGTCGTTTGGTGATCGGCCCCGGGTTGCCCCGGCCAATCGACCTTCCATCGATGGTGACTACAGGCAGGACTTCCTCGGGGGTGGCGCTGAGAAATACTTCGTCCATATCAAAGATCGCGGATTGGCAAACTGCATCCTCGACGATTTGCACCCCTGCTTGTTTTGCAAGCTCTATTACCAGCAATTTAGTGATGCCGGGTAAAACATTCGGCGATGAGGGCGAGACGACCAGCTTGTTGTCTTTCACTGCAAACACCGAAGTGTGGCTGCCTTCAGTAATAAAACCGTCTTTGATCAAAATCGACTCCAGGCAGCCGTTGCTTGCCGCATGCTGAGCAGCCAGACAATTAGCAACCATGCTGGTCGCCTTGATGTCGTTGCGCGACCAGCGTATGTCTTTGAGCGTCACGACTTTGACTCCGGCTTGTCTGCCTTGTCGGTACGGGTCATCAAATCTTTCCACCCAGATCAGTTCGTTGGGTGTGTATTTTTCTGGAAAGCAGTGGGCGCGTTTTGCTTCGCCGCGAGTAACTTGTATATACACGAGCGCCTCCATCTCCCCGGAGTTTGCCACTGTTTCTTTGCATCTGCTATTGAGTCTCTCGAGATCGACTCCAACTATTCCCAACTCGCCAAGGCTTCTCTCCAGTCTCTTTAAGTGCTCTTGGAAGCGAAAAGTTTTTCCTCCATATACACGAACCACTTCATATACGGCATCGCCAAAGAGAAAGGCCCGATCGAGCACGGACACTTTCACTTCTGAAAGCGGCATCTGAGTGCCATTCCAGTTGGCCAGAGCGTTTGTAAATGCAATCATCTGTCTGTTACCTTAGGCATAAGAATTTGCTCAAAGCATTTCAGCCCGTAGCGAATTATAAGATATCGGGCGTGCTTGTGCTGCTGTAACTATTCGGCAATACGCACCGGTCATCAATCACTACCTACAGGCTGTTTTTCAACCTGTACACGGGGCGACGCATGGCTTCCCCCTGCAAGCGTTTTAGCGGGAAGCCTGTCCTTGCCGTACAGCTACCTGCCGGTCAGTCCGCTCTGGTAAACTGCCAGAGATTACTCTTAAGAGTGCAAATATGCAAGACTCAGCCAGCCATGTGCTCTATCTTTCCAGAAGCGATGTAGAGCGTACTAACCTGACAATGTCAACGATAATCGACGCTCTTTGCGCGGCGTTTTTCGAGCTGGGAAACGGGCGCGTCGAAATGCCGCCTAAAATCGGACTGCACTCGCAGCCGGATGCATTCGTGCATGCGATGCCGGCCTATATTCCGGCGCTCAATTCCCTGGGGCTTAAATGGGTAAGCGGATATCCGGGCAATCAGAAGCTGGGGCTGCCATACATCACAGGGCTGCTTATCCTCAACGATGTTGACACCGGCGTGCCAGTGTCTGTAATGGACTGCACCTGGATAACAGCCCAGCGAACGGGCGCGGCAACGGCGCTTTCGGCCAAATATCTGGCCCGCCAGGACTCGCGGACGGTCGGTATTCTTGGCTGCGGCGCGCAGGGGCGCAGCAACCTGGAGGCGTTTCTTTCTCTATTCGACATCAAGCAAGTAACTGCCTATGATACCGACAGAGAGTCCCTCGACAGGTATGCCTCAGAGATGCAGGAGCGCTGGGGAGTGCCTGTCGCGAGAGCAAAAGAAGCGAAGGAGGCAGTCGTTGGGCACGACTTGATAGTAACTTCCGGTCCCATACTGAGAACCCCTCATGGAACCATCAAGAACGGCTGGTTCGGCAAGGGCTCTTTTGCTTCTCTGGTGGACTTCGACAGCTATTGGGAGCCCCGGGCGCTGTTTGCCGCGGACAAGTTTACAACCGACGACAGTGCCCAGCTGGAGCATTTCAGGCAGATGGGTTATTTCCAGAATATTCCTCCCATTTATGCTGATCTGTGCGATCTGGTCACAGGCAAAAAGGCAGGGCGTGTCAACGACGACGAGCGTACGATTGCCTTAAACCTCGGGCTGGCTCTTGATGATATGGCAGTGGCGCCCCTCGTGTACCGGCGCGCCCTGGAAATGGGGATCGGTGTGAGGTTGCCCTTGTGACACAAGAGGCAAGCGGCAGCCAGAAGAGTGGACTGCGATTTGAGGACAGGAATTCTGCCCTGCCGGCGATTGCTGCCGCCTGCAACGATGCGTATCTGTCTCAAAGACTATTGATGAATCGAGGCAAATTGGCCAGAGCCATACCTTAAGCCAGGGCTTGGAATTTGCTATTTGCAGCGCGATCGGTTCCAGGGCATTAGCTGCAAAACAGTGGCCATAGCGCAGGTGTCGGAAATGGCCGAAATTATCATTCCAAGTGCCACAATTGCAGATAAAAAAAGCCAGTTGGCGTTAATTGTTGACAGAGCGATGCCGTCTAAAATCAGCAATCCCGCCGTGAGGCGAACTTGCCTTTCCATGGACCAAACTTGATCTTTTCCTTTTTCACGTCCTGTCGACTGCATGACTCACCTCATTCGATTTGAAGCAATTGCCGATGGATCAACTGTCTTGCCTTTTCCAGCAGGCATTCCAGTTGTTATTCTCCCGCAGCTGCCGATCCAGCGTATGATCACAAAGATCGGTCCGGAATTATCTTTAGGATGAATCTTGCGCACGATTTCTTTTCAGCCCGCTTGACTGACTGGCGACAGCACGGCCGCTAGGCATCGACAAAATGGTTGATACGCAAAGCGCTGTTTGATTAGAGAATGAAAACAGTTGACAGGAGAAAATAGCCGTACCGGCCTATGACAGAGACTCTAAATGCAAAAAACTGATTTGCCCGGCACGATACAGCGGACTGTGAAACCTGCGTTTGGCCTCGGCGGGCGAATCTTTGGTCGAATCAGGCGAAGATGCTTCGGCTGGGGGCTAAGGCTCCTGGACCTCAAATTTCCAACTATTCTTGCACATATGTCTGCCTTTCGGAAAAGTGAAGTGCGCGCAATCGCGCGCGCCGGAGACATATTTCTTGTGGATAACAGCAGTTATCCCCTTTCACAACTGGTTGCCCGGGTCGTGGGCAGCCGCTGGAGCCACTCTGCTTTTTACGCGGGTGAAGGCATTATTGTCGATTGCGGATCAAAGCCTTATGTAACCAATGTGGACTTGGAGAAATTCTTGAACACCTCCGATATTGCCATCTACAGACCCAGGTACGCTACGCAGGCTGATTTCGATTCGGCTCTGGCTTTTGCGCGCAGTTGCATCAATCGTCCCTTTAACAGAACATTTGATTTGGAAAGTGATGAGTCTTTCTACTGTACCCAGCTCATATACAGAGTGCTCGGGCAAATGCCAAATCCTATACCTCTTTTGCCGGGGAAAGTATTTGGAAAACCCGTTATTTTATCGTCTGCAATTGAGACTTCGCCGCAATTAGAATTGGTCTTGCTTTCTAGAAACGGCTACCTGAGAGGTTGTCTTGCGCAATTGCCGTCGATTCTGGCGATAGCTGCCGGTGCGTTTTGCGGGCGATTAATATCTCCTGTATTCTCTTTGCCCGGCGCGTTACTGGGGTTTTTTGCCATTTTGGCTGCGGAAAACCTCACCAACAATGACAGGTGGAAAAGGCGATCCCCGGGAAAAATATAGGGGCAGGAGGAATTCTGTCATGACGATTAAATTACCGCAACACCAACTCCCTTCACGCCCGCAATTGCCTTACCAGTGGCGCTCCTTACCGCATGCATTCTTGCATCAAGCAAGAATGCAGCCGCATGCTCTGGCCGTGTGCGATTCACTGGGCGCGCGCCTCACGTACGAGCAACTGTTGATCAAGTCATTGGCTTTAGCCAATTTGCTTGCAACATCCTTGAATTCATCACCATGTGTCGGCATTTTGCTGCCGCCGTCTGCTGGAGCGGTAATCGCGAACCTGGCTACTGCGTTTTTGGGTAGGGTTTCGGTAAATCTGAATTGCGCAAACGGGCAGAAGTCGTTGGATGCTTACGTATCCAAATGCGGATTAAAACACATCATTACAGCTAAGGCTTTCCTGAAGCGAGTCAATTTAGAGCCGAAATGCGATTTGATTTTTATAGAATCAGCCCAAGAAGATGCGGATCTTCTCACAAAAATCAAATCATGGGCAGAAGCCGAGTTTATTCCTGAGAGCCTTTTGGGACCGTTGATGCCTGGTTTATCATCACGGCATCGTATATCTCTTTCTGATTTTGGATTGACCGCAGGCAAGGGAAGCAATCCGCCCTCATCAAAGATCGATGAACCGGCCACCATTATTTTTACAGCTGGCTCAACCAGCGATCCCAAAGGTGTGGTTCTTTCGCATGGAAATATACTTTCAAATATAAATGCAATCAGGGCGCAGGGGCAGATCAAACCCGGAGAAATAGTGCTTGGTGTAATACCGTTCTTTCACTCCTTCGGGCTGACCATGACTCTGTGGGCACCATTGTGTCTGGGAGAAACAGTGGTTTTTCACTATGATCCTTTCGATGCTCGTCGAATAGGCGAACTGGCAGAACTATTTAAAGCTACCTGTTTGATTTGCACTCCGACAATGATTGGCAACTATATTCGGCGTTGCGGACCTGAGCCGTTTGGCACAATACGCAATTGTATCCTGGGAGGAGAAAAACTCAAGCGGCAGCAGATGCTCAGCCTTAAGGAGCATCTCTCCATCACTCCTGTAGAAGGATATGGTTTGGCTGAGACGGCACCGGTAGTAGCATGCAATGTGCCAAACCATGTAACTCTGCCAGACGGACGTATTATAGAGGGAACCAAAGTCGGCACGGTCGGCCTGCCTGTGCCCGGAACGCAAGTACGCATAGTCGATCAGGACGGCAAAGGACTGGTTCCTGCCGGATCGCGCGGATTGATTCAGGTTAAAGGACCGCAGGTAATGCTGGGATATCTTAATCAGCCTGCCGAGACAGCAAGGGCCGTAAAAGATGGATGGTTTAATACAGGAGATATCGGTTTTCTCGATGAGGAAGGTTTTCTCACCATCACAGGCAGGATGAGCCAATTTTCCAAGATCGCCGGCGAGATGGTTTCTCACATGGCGGTTGAGGAAGAGATATTACGCATCGCCGGGCTTTGCGCGGGCGATATTTTCGTCACTGCAATACCTGACGACGGGCGAGGTGAAAGGCTTGCAGTCATATACTGCAATGTTGATAGAACCCCTGAGGAAATCGTCGGGGAGCTAAAAAAGAGTGATATGCCCAAGCTCTGGATTCCGAACGCGCACGACTTCATTAAAGTGCCGGCACTACCTGTAATGCCAAATGGAAAACTCAATCTTTGTAAGTTAAAGGAAATTGCAAGGGACAGACCAAATTCAGAATCTCAACTGAATTAAATCTGCAACAACGGCTTCTTTGAGTAGCGGAGATTTATCCATTCTAGATTGTTTGATCGTACGCTCTTCCGCCCAAAGGATGAATCGAGCGCCAAATTCATCCTTTCAAGCACCCCGCCCTTAAGGGCGGGCTTTGACCTGCTATTCTTTAGAGCGAGCTTTCAGGGGTGCTGGGACAGTGGGATACAGGAATATTAATTGGCTGGCTCTTGCAGCCCTGGCGATATTGACGACTGGCAACTTGCCTGTTCTGGGCAAGCCTTCTTCCTCATCTTTTCAAAGTCCAACTGCTGACGAGCAAAAGGACAGACTCAGGGGGGGCGCGCTATTCAAGAAGAACTGTCAAAGTTGCCATAGCACTGGTACTACCGGCGGGTGTCTCGGCCCCGTGTTGGCGGGCGAAGGCGCCAGGCGCAGCAGAAGCTTTATTGAGTCTCGTATCAGTAGCGACCGTCAAAAGGTCGCCGAGTTTTTACGCCTGTACGGTCACGCCGAATTGATGCCTCATATGCGTGTCGCACCTGCCGACGCTAGAGTGCTTGCTCTCTATGTCGCTTCTCTTGCGGCTCCGGGTAATGGTTTCGACGTACGCGGGCATGCTGCCGGCAAAAAATCAAACACGTCTTCTCCTCCTTCATCCAAGCCGGCGCAACCAGCAACGCTTTCACTTGATGCAGGAAAAAAACTCGTATACGACAGAGGCTGCTTGATGTGCCACTCGTTTGGTGGAATAGGTGGGCAATTCGCCCCGTCTTTTGACGGGATCGGCTCCAGGCGCTCGGAGGAATATATCTCTGAGAGGATATCTAATGCTGAATTGCTTTTGGGCAAATCAGGCAGAGAGTATGGAGGAAGGGGTCTGGTTATGCCTCCTTCATCTTTATCTGATGCCGATGTCGCCAATATTTCCACTTATCTTTCCAGTTTGAAGTAGGCTGAATGTTAGTAACTCTCCACGGCGCCGCCAACGAAGTTACGGGATCTTGCTATCTGGTCGAAACAGGCAATGCCAGAGTGCTTGTCGACTGTGGGCTGTTTCAAGGATCGAAACATCTGGAAAAGCTCAATTTCATACCAGCTTCATTGCTTCCGTCGAAAATACATGCTGTAGTTTTGACTCACGGGCATCTCGATCACTGCGGGCGTTTGCCGTTGCTGGTGAAAAGTGGTTATCGCGGAAATATTTACGGAACACAGGGAACTCTCGATATTGCGCGATTAATTTTGGCGGACGCGGCAAAAATTCAGGCTGACGATGCAGATCGTGAAAATCGAAAACGTGCTAGGGCTGGACAGAAACCGATTAAACCTCTATTTACTCTGGCGGATGCAGAGCAAGTGTTCAAACGCTTCTCCCCCTTGTCGTATAATGAATGGGCTGATATCGCTTCTGATACCAAAATTCAACTTGTGGAAGCCGGACACATTCTCGGCTCCTCCAGCGTGATTATGGTGGCGGATCAAAACGGCGGGCGCAGGCGGCTGGTCTTTTCCGGCGATCTCGGTCAATGGAATGTGCCTATCAACCGCGATCCTGCTTTAATGGACCGATCTGATGCCGTCTTTATGGAATGCACGTATGGCGGCCGTGTACATCCAGCCTACGACGACACGATCAAAGAACTGAGTCGATTGATAATAGATGCCATCGCCAGAAAAGGCAAAATTCTTGTTCCGACATTTGCCGTAGGCAGAACTCAACAATTGCTGTTTCATCTGTCCGAGATGATTGCAAAAGGAGAGATTCCTGCCATTCCAATTTATTTGGATAGCCCGATGGCGACAGCAGCCACGCAAATCTATTCAAATCATACGGATGTTCTTGATCCTGAAGTTCGTGAATTTTTTTCGGATGACAATATTCGTAGATTTCTCCCTACTTTGAAAATCTGCACAACTGCGCTTGAGTCTCAAGCCCTGAATGATGTGGAGGCGCCTTGCATAATTATGGCGGGAGCGGGCATGTGCGATGCCGGAAGAATTGTGCATCATTTGCGGCACAATTTGAGTCTTGCAAGCACGCTGCTTTTGATTGTCGGCTATCAGGCCAAAGAGTCTCTGGGTAGACGACTTTTGGATGGTGCCAATCCTGTGAAAATCATGGGGCAAACGATTTTTGTAAGAGCAAAAATTGTCTCTGTTGATGGGTTCAGCGCTCACGCTGATAAGAACGATTTGTTGCGCTGGATCGAACCATTGGTCAGGCATAAATCACGAGTAATTCTCACCCACGGAGAGTCACATCAGCTAAGTGAGATGCGCCACGAGCTTCAGGAAAAGTTCGGTCTGTCAGCGCAGATTCCTTCAATTGGCGATGTTATAGAAATTTGAACCAGTTAGTACCAGGAATATGAAGCGCATTGTTTTTCGATTTCGGCTTTGAAATCAGGATGTGCGATCGATATCAGCGCTCTTGCACGTTCCTTCAGTGTTTTCCCGAAGAGTTGAGCGATCCCGAATTCAGTTACGACATAGTGGACGTCTGCACGCGAGGTTACCACACCCGCTCCAGGGGAGAGCATGGCGCTGATTCGTGATACTTTGCCTGCTTTGGCGGTAGAAGGCAAAGCAATGATTGCCTTGCCTTGTTTTGCATGAGCGGACCCTCGAATGAAGTCTACCTGTCCGCCAAAGCCGCTGTACAACAAATTGCCGATCGTGTCTGCTGCCACCTGCCCTGTAACGTCAACTTGAAGTGCAGAATTGATGGCTGTCATTTTGTAATTTTGCGATATCACAAAAGGGTCGTTCACGTAGTCGCTGGTTTGAAATTCGACCAGGGGATTGTTGTCGACGAAGTCATATAAGCGTTTCGTCCCCATGACGAAAGTAACCACTACCTTTCCGGGCAGTACTGTTTTAGCATCGTTGGTAATCACGCCGGCCTCGATCAGATCCACGATTCCGTCGGAGAGCATCTCGCTGTGCACTCCCAGGTTTCGTTTGTCCAGCAAATTGTTAAGCACCGCATTCGGTATTGCTCCAATTCCCAACTGAAGTGTTGCACCATCTTCCACCAGCGAGGCTACATTTGCTCCAATAGCTTTTTCGATGTCGGTTGGTCTGGCTGGAACAAGCTCGGGAATAGGGTGATCTGTTTCCACGATGTGATCGAGACGCGATACATGAACAAAGGCGCGGCCCAGAGTGCGCGGCATTTGTTTGTTGACTTCCGCGATCACAATGCGAGCTTTTTTGCGGGCGGCAATCGTGCAATCGACAGAGACGCCATAACTGCAAAATCCATGAGCATCAGGTGGTGACACTTGCAATAGGCATACGTCTACTCCTAATTCTCCTGAGGAGAAAAGATTTGGTATTTCGCTCAGAAACACCGGTATATAGTTGGCGCGCCCTGCGTTGACCGCCTCTCTGATATTGGCACCGATAAAGAATGAGTTTACTTGAAATGACTCCTTGTACTCTTTTAGCGCATAATCAGCTTTGCCCAGAGTCATCAGCTGGTAAATCTTTACCGTTTTCAACTCCTGCGCTCTTTTGACCATTGCGTCTAGCAAAAATTGTGGAGCGGCCGCATTGGAGTGCACATAAATGCTGTCATAGGACTTTATATGACTGACGGCCTCTTCGACTGAGGTCACCTTTTTTCTGTAATCTTCCAGCCAGCCTTGACGGTCTTTTATTTCAGGTAGCACTGCATTGATCTCCTTTTATTTTCGATTTATTGTTGACGCTGACCATGTGAGTGGCGCATGTATTGCAGGGATCGTAGGCTCTTACGAGTGTTTCCAGATTAGGCATCAACGTATCTCCCCCTGCGTTGCTTGCCACCACTTCTTTAATGTCCAGCTCGATTCGCGCAGTGTTTTGTGCGGAAGGTGTGATCATATCCGCTTTTACTATGGAGTGCTTCTCGTCCACTTCATAGAAGTGATAAAGAGTTCCGCGAGGGCATTCAACCGCACCTGCGCCCCTGCCGGCAACGGGCTTCAGTGCATCGCGCGCGGAGAGCGGGATATCTTTTCTTTTGATAGATACGATTTCGTCGACCAAGGCGGCCGCTCGTTGTATTGCTTGTACTACTTCTATCGCCTGGGCGGCGTTATTCCAGATTGTATTGTGATCGCCTTTAGCCAGAGGAGAGCCTTTGTACAGGTTGGCGGCTTCCCCCTCCAGGCGGTCGGAGAACATTGCCAGCCGCGCCATTGAACCTACCATGATTGGTTTGCCTGCAACAGTCGATCTCTTGGCGTGACTATACGCAACTACTTCTTCGAGCAAATAAGATTGATACTCCTGGATGCTTCTTTCCCAGCCTTCAGTCGATTTGATGACATCGCCAAAATAGCCGTAATGCTTATCTTTCGGAATTAAGCAGAGAAACTCAGGTTCTGTCAGGCGTCTAACCGGCGGTTCGAAAGTTAAAACAAGCTCCGCTAATGTAATCGACAATTGAAGTGAGTCAAGCAAATCTTTTTTTAGAGATCGAAGACTCGCATAGTCCGGAATTTTGGAAACGCCGCCAACATGCAGATTGACTGGATGAAAGGGTCTGCCGCCAACAAGTGTCTGAACCGCTGCTCCCAGTGCGCGCAGTTTTGTCCAGATCAGAAACTCATCTTTGTGCTCAGTGGCAAATGACACCAGATCCGGTGTCTTTAGAAAATCCGGCAGAGCCAGCGCGCAGATATGTGTTGCATGAGATTCGATGATCATGCCCAAATGCATCAGCTCGCGCAGCATAAGCTCTTGCGGCTGAGGAGCGAAGCCAAAGATTCGTTCAACGGCGAAAATAGCCGCCAGCACATGACCTGTCGAACATATGGCGCAAACCCGAGAGGTGATATGTGGCAATTCGTCAAACTTATGTCCCAGGACAATTTGCTCAAAAAACCGCGTGCCTTCGAATACATCCAGTTTTACATCGGTAACGACACCATCTTCTATTTCGATGGCTACGGCCGAATGACCTTCAACGCGAGTAATTTCGGGAATTTGTACGACCTTTCTTTCCTTTTCAGTCATGTAGTTACTTTCCTGTATTTGCTTGCTGGGCTAAATCTTGCAACTGATTCAAGCGTGAAAACAGCTCAGGCGGCGCGCCAAAAGCTTGCAGCCTGTTCAGTATGTCAGTAAGAGTGAAACCCTTTTCCATAAGGACGTGCGCCATGGCATCTATTTGTGGTTCTTCAGATGGACCCCAGCATCCGTAGCAAGGCGCGCCAACACTGGGGCAAAGCGCACCGCAGCCGGCGGCTGTCACTGGTCCAAGACAGGGAAGATCTTGCTCGATCAAGATGCAGGGATTTTCACGCAGTTTGCATTCTAGACATACAGGTTTTTGAGTCACATACGGAAGGTGATCTTTTAGAAGACTGGCAGTGACCGCCAACAGCTGAGTAGAATCAATTGGACAGCCGGAAAGCTTCACATCGACTCTGACGTGATCTTCCAGGCGGCTAGCCGGCATCACTGCAAAACTTGATAGCTCGCCATAGACTTTTTTGCGCATTTCTTCAACAGCCATTCGTGAGCAGGCGCCTTTCTGCACACATCCCCAGACTGCGCAATTGCCGACGGCGACGATCCTTTTGCTTCTCTCTCTAAGCCCTTTCAGTTTTTCCAGATCGTGGGGGTTGCTGACGCTGCCTTCGATGAAGGTGATGTCCACCGGTCCATTATTGTTGGTGCTCTGAGCAAACGGAAAGGATTGAAGGCGCACGTAAGGCAGCATCTTTTGCAAATTCTCAAGGATGACCAGAAGCTCGCCGGCACATCCCGTGAGGCTTTGTACGGAGACTGTCGGGATTGTTTTGGCTGGTTTTAGATTAGATTGCATATATAAGTCCGCTCAATTTAGCAATTGACACACTCAATTACCTCAGGAATAAATCGCAAGTCTTCCAGGGGAAATACCGGTCCGGTCTTGCATGCATAAACGCCGCCGACAAAACAGTGTCCGCATTTTCCAATGGCGCATTTCATGTGCCTTTCAAGCGAGAGGAAAATGTTGTCTTCGGTAACGCCCCTCTCCTTCAGTTCCTTTATGACAAAGGGATACATCACTGGCGGTCCGCAAACTGCAGCCAGGTAGCTTTTGTCATACTCCGCCATGCGCAGCATGTCCGTGACGCGACCGAGCTGCGCGCGAATGGGTGGAATTTCAGGTACGTTGACTTCTTCGGCTCCGATAAATAAGTGCATATCAGTGCGACTATACAGGCTTGTCATTTCGTGGCGGAACAACAAATCGAGCGAATGACGCATGCCATAAGCGACAATCAAGTCAGCGAAGCGCTCGCGTCTGTGGAGAATATACTGCAAAAGGGCTCTAATAGGCGCAATTCCGAGACCGCCGGCGACAAGAATGACATTGCGCCCTTCCATTTTGTCGACTGGATATCCGCTGCCATATGGCCCGCGCAACCCCAGCCAGTCGCCTTCCTGCATTTTGAAAAGAGCATCGGTAACCCGTCCTGTCCTGTGTACGCACAATTCGATAAGCCCGTCCATGGAGTCGGAACATACGGAGATAGGGCATTCACCCACTCCCGGGAGCCAGACCTCCAGGAATTGGCCGGGTAAACATCTACCGATGGTGCCTGGTTCGACAGTAAACTGAAAGAGATAGTTATCCTCCGACATTTTGAAGATTGTGCGAAGCACTGCTTTAGTCGGAAGATAAGGATTAGAATGATCGCAAGAGTGAGAATGATCGCAAGAGTGAGAATGATC
>JADZFV010000152.1 GCA_020854255.1 Candidatus Melainabacteria bacterium
ACGCAAACTTTCCCGACCGATATCTTTATCAATTCGAAAGTTGATTACGTAGCCCTGGGCCACGTTCACAAGTTTCAAAAAATAAGAGAAAGCAATCCCATCATCGTTTACGCGGGCAGTCTGGAAAGAGTCGATTTCGGCGAAGAAAGCCAGGACAAAGGTTTCATCCATGTCGATCTGGCTCGCGGCGCCACCACCTGGCGGTTTGAAACAATTGACCCGCGCCCCTTCATTACACTCGACCTGGATGTCACTAAATCAGAAGATCCCACAGGCGATCTCGTCAGGAAAATTCAATCCGGCATTATTGCCGGCTGTGTTTTGCGCTTGCGCTATAAAATCGACCAGTCGCAGCTGCCTGATTTGCGCGAAGACCTTTTACGAAAAGCAGCCGCATCTGCGCTTTCGGCTCGATTTCTTCCGGAAATTGTTGTCAGTCATTCAAGAGCGCGCTTGCCGCAACTCAATGAGTCGGTAGTTTCATCGCCCATGGTGGCACTGGATACCTACCTGGAAGAAGTGGCTCCGGACAGAAAAGAAAGGCTGATGAATAAGGCTAGGGAAATCATGAACGAGATTTCGCTGGAATTGACTGATGAAAACGGCGCCCGCCGCAAAAAAATAGTTGCAGAGGCGGGTGATGAAACGGTCGAGGCGGGCTGATTCTCATGGACGTTCCCCTCTCCAGAGCAGCCAAACTGAAACTGCCGCGCCTGCGAAGAACAGCAAAATAGCAATCGTAAAACTGGTTGGCTCGTAGCTAAAAACAATATGATGTGCGCCTTTGGGCACGCAGACTGCACGAAACAAATAATTGGCCCGCACGATCTCCACAGGTCTACCGTCCAATGTTGCTTTCCAACCCGGGAAGTAAGTGTCAGTCAATACCAGATATCCAGCTTCCGGGCTTGTTACATCCATCTCCAGCCGATTGGGCAGTACTTTGCCCAAGGGAACGGAAATGCCTTCTCGCGCAACAGGCATCTTTTGTTCTGGGTAGTGATTTATTCCTTCAAGAACGACCTTGGAAAGTCCCTGGAATTCTTTGTCACTAACAACCTTGAGTGCTTCCTCAGGCGATGCCGCCAATTGGCTTGAAAAGACAAGGTAAGCACGTCCCAGCGTGCGGGTATTTTCGTAAACTCGCACGTGGTGCGGGCCTGATTCGCTCACAAAACGGTAATGCAATTCGTTCGATGCCAGATCTGGATTGGCAAAACTGTATCCGGAAAGGACAATAACCTTCCCGAAGATCTTTGTTGTCCCACTCTGATTGGTAATTGGTTTGAGAATCTTGAGGTTACTTGAGTCGACAACCTGTAGCCCTGCGTAGAATTTCTGACCAGGTTTAAGCTTGGTCGGCACCAATGCTGACAAATCCACATCATCCGAGTCTGCTGCCGTTTTTTTGATTTCAGCCCTCCCGCGCCCTTTTCTCACCGGCATCAGTCCCCCGAACCAGACGGGTGTTCCTTTCTCGTCGTTAACTACCGGAGTGAAATAGAATCTGCTTTCCATGCCCTCTGAAATAATAAATCGAAGCTTGCCTCTCGCTTCCGCCTTCCTGTTATCGTAGGCGACACTCGCGTAAGACAAACTAATTTCAGGTGACCCTTCAAAATAGATGCCCCCTTTAAGGTCCACTTCTTGCGGTTTCGGCGTTTCATCTCCTTCCCCATAAACGGGCGCCAATGAAATGACGTATCTAATGCCGCAATAATCGACATGCTTCGGCAAAGGTAGTTTGTCTACAACTTTATTGAATGTTGTAATCTTTGCCCCCAGCGAGGCCATGAATTCCTTATAACGCGCAGGTTGCATTACATTGTGCATGCCGATTGCAGGAATTCGAAAGACTTCATTCGTATTCGGTGCAAGCACATCAAATCCGATCGGCAAAACACGTTCTCCTTTCTTCATCAAGAAAGGCAAGGGATCATTCATATCGTAATCAAAAACAGGTTGATTGGGCAAAGATAGCCTATTTGCCAGTCCCTGGCTGCAAAACGAAAGCGCTATTACCACAACGCAAAGGACAATCTGCGGAATTTTGTTTCTGCTTTTCAGGTAAAACACAAAGCAAACTGACGCGGACAAAGCGAGCGAAATCAACCAGACTCTGGAGTTAAATGTCATGTCCTTGACGCCATTGTCAAAATTGCCTGACTTAAACGAAAATCCGCACAAATTCAGCACCGCCGGAAAAAAACAGGTGATTATCAAACAGGCAAGAAATACGATAAAGGCTTTGTTTTTACCAACTTTCAATTGATCAAAGAAGTAGCCGCAGCCGAAAGCCGAAAGAACAGCCAGTTGCAATAAGTACACCTGAGCACAATAGATGCCCGGAACAAGAGAGGCCGGCGTCCAATCCAAAAGAGTCCCAAAGAAAAGGGGACGGCAGAGACCAATGAATGCGGCCAAGCTGGATATAAGAAAAGCGACAACGTAATTGCATTTATCACCGCGCACGAAGAACGAAAGCGCAATCAATGAAAGCGTCAGGAAACCCAGGTACGGCGACGCACCCCAATACATAGGCTGCAACAAATTCAAAATCATCGCTTGAACTGGAGGATGAACTGTGGCGGCATGAGCGAATTTATAGCAGTCGGAAGAAAGAAGAAATTCCAGGAAAGGAAGAATTACAGGTGCTGACAAACACAAAGCTATCGACGCCACAATGGCTGTCCAGCGCAAACCGGTCAGTGCTTCTTTGCGCAGGGCAAAATTGATCACCATACACAGAGTAGCGAACGTCACGCCAATGAATGAAGTCTCCGGATGTCCAGAGGCGATAAAGACCGAACAACCAAAAGCACAGATAACGGCTCGCTTGAGAGATGGACCAGTGGACAATCTCATAAATAACCAGAATATCCATGGCAAAAAGGCAGCATTCTTGCCGGGTAACAATTCTAAAAAATAAAGGAAATAAGGGCAAAATGCGTAGGAGGTAGAAGCAAAGAGTGCAGCGCATCGGTCCAGCTTCATATGCCTGCTCAAAATGTACGTGCCGGAGGCCGCGACAAAGACTTCCAGAACAAGCAATATATTGAAGAAAGAGGTGGTGGGGTTGAGGGAAAAAAGGAAGACTAAAGGTGAAAAAACCATCGCTTGAATGTCGCCTAAAAGAGGCTGCCCCCACCCGGCATAGGGATTCCACAGAGGCAGTTGTAAGTCCCGCCAGTAGTGTGCAACCAGCCGATAATAAGGTGACAACAGAAGATAAAGAGATTCATCATAGCCGCATTCTACAGAAGCGAAATACTGACGAAAAAGCACATCGCGCGTACCCAAAATACAAATTCTGGATATTGGCTTGGCGAGAAAAACAACCTTCCAAAAAAATAGCGAAACGACCAATGCGATAAAGGTAATCATGGTCAAGTCTGGTTTATGAGCTTTCAATTTTTCAAGCATGACTGGGGTTGCAAGACTTTTTCGCCGCCCGCCGCGCTTACGCCGGCAAATCACATAGAAAAAGTTTAACCATTATATAATGCTGTTGAGAACATTACCTTCTGCCAGAGTTTGACATACTTCCAAGCTTTATTCATTTTTACGGCAATACCCATACCTGGTCATTGGTACAATTATTGAATGCGCGCCAATGGTCCGATAAGTTGCCACAATTGGCTACTTTCAGAGAAGGCTAAAACTCAGGTAACAAACCGTTGTTCACGGATTTCCTTAAAACAGCGATTCCATTTCAAGTCGTGGAATCAGATGATTTTGGCGGCATTGACGATCCCCTTCTGATTTCTATCCCGAATTCCTGCGAGAATGACGGTCTGGTATTGCTGGAAAACAGCAAGCTCCACAAATTCGAATTGTCCAGTTGCTCTGGACTGTGGCGCAGCGGGAATCGACTATTCGTCTCCCTCATGTCACCTGACTGCATGCAATTGAAGGTTTACGAACCAGGCAGGGAAGTGAAAACAGTCGTCAGTTGCAAACTCGGAGATATTCACGACGTACTTTGTTGGGAAGATGAGCTGTATGTAGTGTCCACCGGCACCAACGAAGTTGCGACAGTGGATATGACCGGCCGTATTCACAAGAGTTGGAAATTGCAGGGATTTGGCGATTCCTGCCATATCAACTGCCTTGACATTTGGGATGGCAGGCTGGTGGCGACAGCATTCGGCAAGTTCACGACGTATAGAGGATACAAGGGAAAAACCCAGGGGGCCGGAATTATTCTCGACGTCAAAACACAAGAGATCCTCTCAAATGGGTATTCGGCGCCCCATACTCCGAGGCGCGATAAGAACGGCACCACCTACGTTTGCGATTCCAGGAGCGAGGGCGTCATCTGCAACAACGGAGATGAAAGGAAAGTGATCTCATTTCCTGGAAGCTTTCCACGTGGATTGGCTCTTACTGACGACACTATGTACGTCGGATTGAGCAGCCTCAGGCACCGAACGGACGCAGGTTTTGGAGCCGATCGGATTGCCAGCGCACAGGTGGCGATCGTAGACAAAAACACTTTTGAAATAAGGAAAAAATTTCTTTTGCCTCAAGCCGAAATCTACGACATTATCATAGTTAGAAACTAGACGATGGCAAGTAAAAGACCTCTGAAAGTCTGCATGATTACGCCGCACTTCCCGCCCGAGTTTGGCTGGTATGGTCCCGGTCGCGATTCTATGGAACTGGCCCTCGAGCTGGCGGAAAGGGGGCACCAGGTCGAAGTGATCGCCTGCGCAGACAAATTAGGTGCAGGTGAAACTTATCAAGACGGCATCAAAGTAATCCGTATCTCACTTCCAAAATACGGACCTAGTGACAGCCTAATCGCTCATTCGTTGCCCAAAGCACGACTCTTGATGAACATAAACATGGCTTTCTGGGAAGCCTTCTTGCGTGCCAGCAAAAACACTGAATACGACGTCGTTGACGCATCTGGATTTTCAGCCGAAAGCCTGATTCCCTCGCTTCTGTCAGATTGTCCAGTGGTTGCCAGAGTGCATGATCGCTCGCCTGAATTTCTGGAAAAGGAATTAGCTTCCATCGGTGAATCCGTATTTAAGTTCGAACAGCGATTGGTCAATTCACTCCGGTCGATAACGAGCAATTGCGCCAGTTCACGAACCATTATCGGCAATGCTCAACTAGCAAATGAAACAGAAAATTCCGGACAGCTGAATTACTCGCTGGACACCGATTCATTTTCCCCACAAGGATTGCTAGCCATAGATACTCAAGACAGACCGTCCCTGCTTGTCCATACTTCTATCGGAAATGAAAAATACAAAAATCTGGTCAGCGACGTAATCACTCGCGTCAAAGCGAAAATTCCGGATCTCTGGCTGACGATTGTCGCCCACGACATCTATTCTGAAGGCAGCGAAGGAAAAACGAAGGAAGCGCTCGCAGCAGCTGGAATTGTTTGCGATATGGTCATAAACCATAATATGTCGAGACTATTGATGCCGGGTTTGTGGCGCAGCTGTTGGTGCGGGCTGATACTGGATTGGCAAGATCTGGCTCCATATGCGGTTTTAGAGCCGCTTGCCTGCGGCAAATCGATTGTCGCAGAGGCAGAATTTACCAATTTGGATTTTCTCAAAGACAGAGAATTTCTGCTTACGCCCAAGGAATTCTCAGCAACTCTGGTGTCCGAAAAACTGGTGACTCTCTTGCAAGACGAAAAGCAACGCCAAACTCTCGGCACTAAAGCGCGAGAATACATCCTCGCCAATCATTCTCGTAAAGACAATGGAGCACTACTTGTCAAAATGTACGCGGAGTGCATTGAAAAATACAAAATCGCTCCACCACGCGCCGCTAGAATCCTGCATATGGAGAGGAGCTTAGACCTGTTGCGGTCCCTACCAGGCGGCTTGGAGCAATGGCTTTATGATCTACTCTTTGTTCACTCTTTCCGATTCAGGGTGTCTCA
>JADZFV010000153.1 GCA_020854255.1 Candidatus Melainabacteria bacterium
GCTTCAAGTTTGGCACGGTGTGGTTGGTGAACTGTGCGAGAAGCGAAGCGGAACTTTTCCCTGCAGCCGTATGGAGTGACGAATCGAAGGCATTGCCAAATTTCAATCAAGAAACAATCGAGCGCACCTTTCAACTCGGAGCCGGCTTGCCAGGTCAAGTTTGGTCCACCGGTGCACCGAAGTTGATGGATTTGCAAGAGATTCAGGAGGGGGTCTTTTACCGCAGGAAAGCCGCTCTCAAAGACGGACTTCGTCACGGTCTGGGATTTCCAATAACGGGTGAGAGTAAATTACTGGGGGTGATCGAATTCTTCTCGGATAAAATGGAGGCCTACGATATCGAACATCTCAATACGCTATCTGCGTTTGGACAGGAAATCGGACAATTTGTTGAGACTGTGCGAGCCAAGGAGGAATTAGTAGAGCGCGCCGAACTGTCCACTTTTGTGACGGAAACCGCCTATGTCTTGAGCCAGCAGCACAATCTCGATGAAATGCTCAAGCAGTGCACAAACCTGATGACCAGACACTTAAATGCAAGCATAGCGCGTATCTGGGCAATTTCCGAAGTTGACGCGAAACAGTTGGTCTTAAAAGCGAGCTCCGGCAGAGCATCTGCTGCAGACAGCGGGCAGAAAGTTATAGAAGTGGGAGAAGGAGAAATCGGCACGGTGGCCGCAAAGCTGCGGCCATTTCTTACAAATGAGTTAGACAGGACCGCACTAACTTCCAACATAGACTGGGCGAAAGCAGACGGACTGACAGCGCTGGCTGCATACCCACTGGTGTTCGGAAAAGAACTGCTTGGCGTCGTGGCAATGTACAGTCAAAAGGAAATTTCCAGGCAGTTGCAGGAAACATTGTCGGGAATTTCCAATGGTATCGCGCTCGGTATTAGGCGAAGCAATGCCGAACTGCGACTCGAGGAGAGGGAATTGCTATTCCGCACGCTTACCGAGCAGATTCGAGAAGTATTCATTGTATCGAAGCCGAACGACACATTCGTATATGTAAGCCCTGCTTATGAAGAAATTTGGGGGCGCCCGAGTGCAGACTTATATACAGACGGAAAGAATATTTTCAAAGGCGTACATCCGGAGGATATTGATTTAGTTGGCAATTTTATAGCGCAAACCAAGGACCAGAAAACCTCTCAGGAAGTAGAACACCGCGTCTTGCGGCCGGATGGCTCAATTCGCTGGATCTGGGCGCGCACATTTCCTAAATTGAATGAAAATGGTGATCTCGAAACCATCTACAGTATCGGACACGATGTTACCGATCGAAAGGAAGCGGAAAAGCGCGTAGGCGAATTTTATTCCACGGTTTCACACGAACTGAGAACACCGCTTACGTCTATACATGCCAGTCTCAGACTGATCGAGGGAGGGCTGGCAGGTCCGGTTTCCGACAAGATCTCACGCCTGGTCAACATAGCACGCAACGAATCCGATCGCTTGATCAGATTGATAAACGACATTCTCGATATTCGCAAATTGGAAGCCGGCCGGCTGGAATTAAGGCTGACTGAAACAAAGTTAGATGACCTGATAACAGGCGCGTTTGCGGCGACCCAGGGCATGGCGACTGAGGCAAAGGTCAACCTCAAGCATCAAATCAATGATCACGGCAGTTTGAAATGCGATCGAGATCGTGTAATTCAAATTCTTGCCAATTTCTTGTCCAATGCCATTAAATATTCTCCCGAGGGTGAAACTGTTATGTTGGCTGTCGATAGACATCAGAACATGATTCGCTTTTCAGTCACAGACTCGGGACCAGGCATACCCGAAGGCGAGCAATACAAACTTTGGGGCAGATTCCAGCAATTGGATTCCAGCGACAAGAGACAGAAGGGCGGCACCGGACTGGGACTGGCTATCAGCAAAGGCCTTGCCGAGCAGCACGGGGGGCACGTAGGATTTGCATCCGCGGTCGGAAAAGGCGCAACTTTTTGGGTGGAATTACCTACCAGCTCTGGAAGTGCAAGAACAACAAGTCACGATCTCAAGTCTTTCGCACTTGCACGAGTATTAATGGTGGAGGACGATGAGCAGCATGCCAAGCTGGTCAAGAGCATGCTCAGAAAGGAGGGTTTTGACATCGAGATCGCCGGCAATCTAAAGGAAGCAGAGGATTTTCTGGCAGAATTCACACCCAGAGCGATCATTCTCGATGTTAACTTGCCCGATGGAAACGGTCTGGAGTGGCTGAAGAGCAAGCAGAACGGAGCAGCGCCTTTCTCTGTGCCCACCGTGGTTTTGAGCGGCGTCGACAAGAATGCTGAGTTTTTTGGAAAAGCAACTATTTTCGAATGGCTGGTAAAACCTGCAGACGACAAACAACTGGAGCGCGTGCTTAAAATGGCCGTGCGCAATAAAGGCAACGCTAAAGCAAAAGTCCTCATCGTCGAAGATGATAATGCTACGCGCGAATTGCTCAAAGACAGTGTCGCGCGTTTCCCGGTAGATGTTTTCGAAGCGACCGAAGGCGAGCAGGCATTGAATCTTGCTTGCACAGAACACCCGGACTTGATCATTCTCGACGTGGGCATACCTGCGCCGGACGGCTTTGAAGTTGTGGAAACATTGCGCAAAAGCGATTCAAGAGCAACTCCCTTGATCGTGTACACAAGCCGCGATCTGACCAGGGATGAGATGAACAATCTCACGCTCGGCTTGACCAAGCATTTGATCAAATCAAAAACATCGCAGCAAGAGCTAATCGATTCTATAGGACTCCTTTTAGACGGGCTGCTGTCGGATAGCGAGACACCAACTCCATTAGAGCCGTAGGGGCAAGGCATAGCGTCAATGCGGTTCAGTTAGTAACAAAAGAAACATCTGGGTGAGCCGACATCCTGGCGGCATCATGGAAAAGACTTACCTCTTGCGACGCCGGCAAGCTGCCGGCGCACCCGGTAGCGCCAAGAACAGCAGCTCGTGAAGGTTATGATTAAGTAAACAGTATTGACGGCTGGCGTCGCCCCTCTTACGGCTTCGCTTGAACGACGTCGACAAGAATCTTATAAAAGCGGCGCAAGCCGGTCGAGTAGACGCTCACAGGAACACGTTCGTCGATGCCGTGCATGCTGGCGAGCAATTCCGGCTTTATCTCAAACGGCTCAAAGCCATAGCAGTTGATTCCCAGCTTGCGAAACCAGTGAGAGTCGGTGAACCACGGCACGACTACAGGTCTTACCGGTGTCCCGGGCGATTCTTCTGCAGCGACCTTCTTAATCGAGTCGAACAGATCGTTTTGAATTTCTGATGCACCGGCAATGTTCCATTCCAGAACAGATGTTTTGATCGTCGGATCTTGAATGATCTTCTGCACGCGCTGAATGAATTCGTCTTTGTCGACGCCCGGCAAAAGGCGGCAATCTATTTCCGCACTCGCTTCGCCCGGTATCACATTGGTTTTGTATCCTGCTTTGAGCACTGTCAAAGAAGCGGTATTGACCAGCATAGACGAAAGCATGCGGTCGTTTTCGATGCCGGAAACATAATCCGGATTCTTCATGTCTTCCACTACTTGTGCATAATAGCCTTTAAGCGGCTCCGGTCTGGACTGGCTGATCTTCTTCAGGTCCGGCACCACCTGCGGTGAACGGACAGCCATGGGATAAACGGCCACCAATTTTTCAAGAGCGCGGGCCAGGCGATTGGTCGCCGAATCCTTAATAGGCATAGACGCATGACCGGCTTGTCCTGTAGCAGTCAGCTTCAACCACAAAACGTTTTTCTCTGAAAAGTTGACGCCCCAGAATTGAGGTTTTCCATCGCTGCCTGTAATGATGTGAGACCCTTCGTTGATTAAAAACTCAGCGTCGCTCAGAAGTTCCGGGTGCTTCTCTGTGAACCATCTGGCGCCAAAGTCCCCTCCCACTTCTTCATCGGGAGTGGCCAGAAAAATGATGTCTCGGTCGAGCTTCAGTCCCTGACGCTTGATCATCAGCATCGTTTTCAATTCGACGATTCCGAAGCCCTTCATGTCGAGGGCGCCGCGTCCCCAAATGTCGTTGTCGATCACTTCTCCTGCAAAGGGCGGGTGCTTCCAGTCGGCTGCCACAGCCGGCACCACATCGATATGATTGAGAAGGACCACCGCTTTCTTTTTGCCTGAGCCTTTCAAGCGAGCGTAGAGGCAAGAGCGATTGGGGGCGGTTTCATAGAGCCGGGCTTCGATGCCATTCTGTTTCAAAACAGATGCCAGATATTCAGCACCCAGTTTCTCGTTGCCCGGAGGCACGGTCGTATCGATCTTCAAATATTCACAGAGCAGTTCAGTCGCTTCTTGAGCAGCTTTGTCAAAATCGACCTGCCCGCCTTTTGAGGCGCCTATATGCTGGACATGCACAGTCGCATTTGCAGCGAGGGCAAAAACGAACATTGCCAGGGCGAAAGTGGAAATAATTGAACCGCGCGCTCTCATGTCAACCTCAAAATCAGTGGAATTGGCAAAAGTGTAGGTTACACCCTTGTTAACAAGTCCTGGAAAGCTGGCAGGAAATTGAAAAATTTGCCAGAATCTTGAAGTCTCTGGAGAAGGAGTTTTTTCATGCAACTCGGTAAAAAGCTAATCGCGCTTTGCGTTGTTAGTGCCGCTGCAGTATCGGCAGTCATGGCGCAATATACGACAACGACCACAACATCAACTACAAAAATAGAAAAGAAGGGCGGCATAGTCCAGACCCTCGAAAAAGACGTTAAGGCTGTCGGCAGAGGCATCGGCAAAGGCACCAGAGCCGTTGTCAAAGGCACTGAGACGCTAGGTAAGGATGCAGTCAAAGGCACTGAAGCAGCAGGCAAAGCCTCAGTCAAAGGCACAGAAGCACTCGGCAAAGGCGCCATCAAAACCACAGCAGGCGTCAGCAAAGCCACCATCAAAGGCACCGAAGCGCTCGGCACTGAAGCAGTGAAAGACAGCAAGGCTCTTGGCAAAGGCACAATCAAAACAACCGAAGCCGTGGGCAAGACCGCAGTCAAGGACACCACAGCCCTGGGCAAAGGTGTAGTCAACAGCGCCAAAGACGTGGGTAAAGCCGCGACTGGAAAAGACAGCAAATAGTCCTCCAGCATTAGAAAAGGCATCCAAAAATGAAAGATCGCCGCTTGCCAATGAGCACCTTCCACGGGCCGTTGACGGCGGCGGTTTTTGTTTCTTCCATTGCTCTCCTTATGCTTCCGACTGCATTCGCTGCAGCGGACAAATCTGGCCCGTCAGTAAATTCTGCTTATGAAAAACTTTCTGACAAACCGGTCAACGGCATCTATCCATATCGGATGAGAGTAAACGGGCTGACCGTCTTGATCCAGGAACAGCACCTTGCGCCTGTCGTCGCCGTGATGATGGTCTACGGCATTGGCTCGCGCAATGAGGCAGTCGGATATACAGGCGCCACCCACTTTCTCGAACACTTGATGTTTAAAGGGACACAAAAGCACGATCCGATGAAAGGCACCGGAATCGATGACACCCTCAAGCCGGTGGGCGGCATCAACAATGCCAGCACGTCTCAGGACAGAACAAATTATTACGAAGTAGCCCCGGTTGAGCAGACAAGTCTTCTGCTCGATCTGGAAGCAGATCGCATGCGCAATCTTTTGCTCAGAGAAGACGATCGCAAAAGCGAAATGATGGTGGTGCGAAACGAACTCGAGAGGGGCGAAGACGATCCGGACGAACTCTTGATGAACAATCTCTATGCCATGGCATTTCGCGAACATCCATATCATCATCCGGTAATCGGTTGGCGAAAAGATGTGGAAAACGTTCCGACCGAAAGACTCAGGCAGTTCTACCACGATTTTTACTGGCCAGAAAACGCCACTCTCATAGTCATTGGCGATATCCAGAAAGAAAAGACCCTGGCTGAAATCGCTGCCAAATTCGGCCAGATAAAAAAAGGACGGAAAAAACTTCCGCGCGTTTACACGCAAGAGCCTCCACAAGAAGGAGAAAGACGTTTCACGGTCGTGCGCGGGCAGGACGTGCCGCGCCTGCTCATGGGTTTTCACACAGTGGAAGCAACAAACAAAGACACTTATCCTCTAGAAGTGCTGCAGTCAATCCTGGGCGACAGAGGAAAGACGTCCAGCCGGCTCTATCGCGCGCTGGTAGACAACGGGCTGGCTGTCGACGCCTTCGCTTTCAACAATGTAATGCGCGACCCCGGTTTGTTTATTGTCGGTGCCACACCGAGCAAAGAAACCACGCTTGAACAACTGGAAAAAACTGCAAGAAATGTAATCGAAGAAATAGCAGACAGAGAGCCGACCGATGCCGAAGTCAGAAGAGCCAAGCTTGAAATAATCAAACGTTACAAACTCGATGCCGTCGATTCGCTCGGTCGTGCAGACCAAATCGGAGACGCCGTAGGTGTCGCCGACTGGAAATGGTGGGCGAGCTACGCCGACAACATCAGTAAGGTAACAGCAAAACAAGTACAGGCAGCAGCAAAAAAATATCTGACTTCAACAAATATGACGGTCGGGTATTACAAGCCGAAAAGAGACGAGTTTGCCGCTCAAGACAAAACGGATGCAGCAGCAGATCGCCCGGCAAACACCTGCGCGCATAGTTTGATCGGCTTGCCACTTGTGGCACAAGCCACCACAGGTAATGCGAATCAAGAGACGGCTCAGAAAGAAAACCCATTAAAACTGGTCGCTCGCACAAAAGGAACAGGCAATCTTGGTGGCAGAACCGAGACGCTGAAATTCGACAACGGATTGACTGTAATCGTCCTGCCGATGGTCGGCACAGCAACGGTGACCGTCGCAGGAAAAATAAAAGCGGGACGGTATTTCACGGCTTCCAAACATTCCAAGGTTGCACCTTTGACTGCTCAGTTGCTCACCAAAGGCTCCAGTCGTTATTCTAAATTCAAAATTTCAGAAATTCTCGAAGAGATGGGAACCGGCCTCGAATTTTCTGCAGACAGCTTTTTTGCAGGATTCAATGTCGATGTGGTGGCATCCGATGCCAAAGAGATTGTGCCCTTGATTGCAGATGTAATGCAAAATCCGCTCTTTAAGGCGGAAGAATTCGAAAAATCAAGACAACAGTTGGTTTCTCAAATCCAAGAACGCAAAGCAAATACAGGCGCGGTTGCCTGGATGTCGCTTCGACATGCGCTCTACAAGCCAGAAAGCGTCCATTATGCAAACACCTTTGAAGATCAACTCGAGCACCTGAAGGGCGTGACCAGAGAAGATCTGGCCGCCTTTCACAAAAGGCAGTTCACACCTGCCAATACGGTTTTATCTTTTGTCGGTGATATCACAACCAACGAAGTGATCGGTCTTATTGCCAAGGAATTTGCATCTTACCGAGGCAGCAAAGCGGACTCGATCTCAATTGACGAATCTTGCGTAAATACAACTTCCGCAGGCCGCAGCATTGTTTCCAACATTGACGACAAAACCAATATGGATGTCGTAATCGGCCGCCCGGTTTCTGTCTCCATTAAGTCCAAAGACTATTTTGCAGAGACGATCGGCAGCGCGGCCCTTGGCTACGACAGCTTTGCCTGCCGCCTGGCGCCTTTGCGCGATCGATTCGGGCTTACATACTCGATCGCTTCCACCTTGACCGAAGCTTCCTTTCCCAACTCAATCTGGGCGATTTCATATTCTGTGGCTCCGGAAAACCTGGAAAAGGCACAAGGCCACATCAACCGAATCGTCAAAGAGTATTTGAAATCCGGCATCACTAAAGAGGAATTAGATCACGAAAAAGGGCACCTGACCGGCACCTATGTCGTGGAAAGCCGCTCGCCGCGCACAATTGCCAGCCAGCTGGCCTACGCCTCAATCATGGGATTGACTCTCGACTTTCTCGACAATTTCGCGCGCAAGATCAAAGCCGAGACCCAGGCTTCGGTCAATGAGTCCGTCAGAAAATACTTCCAACTTGATAAATGCGTCACGTCTGTGGCTGGCCAGGTCAAACCGGTCAAGCACTCCAAGATTGCGCCCCCTGCCATTGCGGAGCCTTAGGCGTCCAATCGACTACTGAGCCTTCAACTAAATAATTTCCCCAAAAGCTCCATTTTTCGTCATTTAGAAGACAAGTCATGGGATACTGAGGATGGCCATTACGGCTTATTGCAAACGCTGAAAAGCGTCTGCATTCGTTCTGTATTTCAAGGATAGACTGTTATGAACACGAAATTATTTGTCGGAAACCTCTCATTCAAACTGACCGAGCAAGAGCTGGAAGAACTGTTCTCCCGCTCAGGCACTGTTGTATCCGTTGCTATGCCTGTCGATAGAGACACTGGCCGGAAGCGTGGTTTTGCTTTCGTCGAGATGGAGACACAGGAGATGGCTGATGCAGCCGTCACGGAATTCAACGGACAGACGGTAGACGGCAGACAAATTGTTGTCAATCCTTCGCGCCCGAGAGAAAGCGCGGGTGGCGGTTACAAGCGCTAAGCCCGGGCCAAAACCGGAAAGAACGCTGAATAAAACTCTTCAGAAGGCGGGTGTAATGCCCGCCTTTTGCTTGCTCAGCTATCTCAGCCAGCCTAAGGCCTACTTACCCTTGCCGTTGCCGTCAGGCTGCATGGTGATCAGCTCGGGATGCTTGCTTTCAATCAGGGGAAGCCCTTTGAAAAGCCTGACCCAACCTTCAGCCACATAATCCAGAGCGGCAAGTATAACCATTGGGTTGCGGTAGTCAGTGAGCACAACCGGACTGTTCTTCTCAAAAACATAGTGACCGATGAACTGCAGAGCCCAGCCCCCAGCAAAGAGATTGGCGGCCCGTCTGGGGCTGATGAGAAGCATCGGCACAGACAACGCAATCATCGGAACGCCTATCATATGGGTGACCTTGCACCCTAAAGTAGTGTGCTGGCTTTTGTAATACTGCAGCGTTTCGGCATATTCCTTTTGCGTATCCGTCAGCGTTTCCTTTTGCATGTCCATCGCGGTTATCGCTCCTGAGCCCCAAATTGGCTCTCTGCGAGCCTATTTGACATTCCCTCTTAAACTACTCTACCTCAAAATCCCATCCTGAACGAGCATCTCGGGCTTTTGACCGGTTTGCGAATCTCAAAACCACCATCAATGAAGGATTTCAGCAATTTTCAAGAGCGCAGCCGGAAAAATTTTGACGCCCCTTCTTTTTACCCCAAATGATAAGGATGTAGCAGATGCTACAACCTTACCATTTGATTTAAGGTAACCTTTTTAGGGAATTGAACGAAGTAGTGGCAGGCAAAGCATAAGCAGCGCGAATCAAGCTAAACTTCTTATGGCTGAGCCAGGTGAGTAACGTTTATCGTCCTTGAAGGACATCGAGGAAGTGTAAATGCCTAAGGGAAAAGGTCGGGAGAGTAAAGACAAGTCCGGCGAAAAAATGGAAGGCTGGGCACTGGCGCGCGACTCCAAATTCACCGACATGCTGGTCGAGATGCGCGTCAGCCGTCAAAAGTTCAAAGAAACCAAGCAGCAGGCAATGCTTGACAAGACCCGCGAAGTTTTGAGCGATGAAAAGCTCGATGAGATCGAAAAAATGACGCTCATCGACACGCTCACCGAACTGTACAACCCGCGCACGTTCCTCAAAAAACTGGAATACGAACTACGCCGTGCCAAACGCTACAAACGTCCATTGTCGTTACTGATCATGTCAGTTGACAAACTCGGCGAGCTGGGACAATTGCATGGACAACTTTTCATCGACGACACCCTGAAGGCGGCAGCCAACATCATCAGAGGTGCCATCCGTGACGTAGATGTGCCGGCGCGCTGTGACAACAACATGCTCGGCGTGGTCTTTCCGGAGACTTATTCTTCGCGCGCCATTGTGGTCGGAGAGCGAATTCGCGAAAAAATCAAAGGTGTACCCATCAATGACGAGCTCAGGCACATCAGAGTCACTGCTTCAATCGGAGTCGTCTCTTTTCCGACTCACGCGCGCAACGAGCATGATTTGATGGCGAAGGCCCTTGAATTTATGGAGAGGGCCGAACACGAGGGTGGCGACAAGGTTTATAATGGCTGAGTCTTTTTATACTGGATTCTAGTTCAGTCTGCCTTGTGTCTTGACTCAAGCTCGACGGAGTTAAACTACTCTGTCGTTTCTGCACAGCTCTTAAAGGAACAATCATGGCCCAAGCGAACCAAAAAGCAAAGCGTTTTCTCAGCGCTATTTTTGCCATTACCGCATCCATTGCAGCACCGAATCCTTTGACCGCGCACGCGCAAGACGGCAAGATCTCGCCATCCAAGGGCATCTCGGTTACCATCTACAATCAGAACTTCGGTCTCGTGCGCGACTCCAGACAAATGGATCTGAAAGACGGAATCAATTATGTAAGCTGCCAGGATGTTGCGGCAAAAATCGATCCTACCTCGGTCAGTTTCACCTCTTTGACCGCACCCAATCAGGTTGTAGTGCGCGAGCAAAACTACAAATACGATCTGATCGATCCAAATACTATTCTCAATAAATCCCTTGGCAAACGGGCGTTGTTCAAGCAATTTTTAGGCAATGGTTCGGTTGTAGAACTGGTGGGAACTCTCTTGAACGGACCAAGCGCAACCATCGGCACGCCCGAAGGCGGCACTGCGGAAGTCTCCCAGGGATTGGTTTTGAAAACCGCAAACGGCATCATCCTCAATCCGCATGGGCAGGTCGAATTGGCGGAACTTCCTGCAGGGCTCGTTTCAAAACCCTCTCTCGATTGGAAACTTGAAACGGACAAATCCGGCACTCACGACATTGAAATCGCATATCAAACAGCAGACATCAATTGGAAGTGCGACTACGTCGCAGTTGCCAATCAGGACGATACAAAATGCGATATCACCAGCTGGGTCACACTGGACAACAAATCCGGCGGGACATACAAGGACTCGGCGCTCAAGCTGATAGCCGGCGATGTGCACAAGGTCACTAATGAAGGACAGCCGCAAATGGAAGCGGCAATGGATATGGCCGCACCGGCTGCGCCACCGGCACCTCAGTTCAGCGAGCAGTCGTTTGCCGAATATCATTTATACACGCTGGCAGGGAAAACCGACGTCAACAATAACGAAACCAAGCAATTGAGCTTGTTCAACGCTGCATCCGTACCGGTGAAAAAACTGTTTGTGCTGGAATCAGGCGATAATCGCGTGTATGAAGGTGGCGAAAACGGCGACAAACGCAAGATCCAGATCAAGCTGGAAATGCAAAACAGCGCTGACAATCATCTGGGAATGCCCATGCCTAAAGGCAAAGTGCGTGTATACAAAAAAGACTCGGACGGCGCATTGCAATTCGTCGGTGAAGATCAAATAGACCATACGCCAAGAGACGAGAAAATCCGCATCTACCTGGGCGATGCATTTGACGTAGTCGGAGAGCGGCGCCAAACCAATCAGGAACAGCCGAGCAACCGCGTGCAGAGAATGTCTTACGAGATCTCACTTAGAAACCACAAGAAAGAAGCGGTGCATGTGCAAGTCATCGAGCATGCTTACGGCACGTGGAAACTGGTTGCGCAAAGCCATCCTTCTACTAAGAAGGACTCGCACACATTCGAGTTTCCCGTAGACGTACCTGCCAACGGCGAAGTGAAAGTCACCTATACAATCGAGATTCGCTACTAACTTGTTTCAAACAGGCAGACGCATGGCGTCGCTCCTTCCATTCACTTAGGTTCTACCGTGCATGGAATTGCTATCAGGGTCTCAAGTGCGCTTGCTCTGGACTGCTTCTCGCGTTTGAACTCGACAATTCTGAGTGGAATGTAGAGCAAGAAGGCTGTTGCCCAGGCTTGCAACGCGCATATGCCTACGTGCATGGCTTCGGTGCCGGGAATTGCCCCCGAAGTCAAAACCCCCACGGTAATGCCGCTGAACAAAGCTATGGTGGCCGCCCATTTGAATTTCGGAAGCTCACCCAATTCAGGTACGCGCCCGAAGCAGTCAGGATTTCTCGAGAACACTTTCCTCATCAAGAACCATTCCGCCAGAACGACAAGCGTTGGAGTTGGCACGATGACGCAATTGAGAGAGGCTATCGACTCAAGCGATTTTGCTGCTCCAGAGACAGACAGCCAGGCTGCCATAGATGCTCCCAATATGGCGAGAACCGCAACCCAACCTTTGTGATTCCATCGCTTCAGGTTTTCGCAAGCGCTCACAGAGCCGAACAGATTGGAATCATTGGCCGCAAAATACGAGGCAGCAAGCACAACTGCGCCCACAATGGCCAGACCGCCGAACGAGTAATCGTTCATCAAGCTTGTGGCGGCGCCATATTCGGTTATACCTGTAAGTTTTGCCACCATGAATCCTGTGCAGGGAAAAATAACCTGACCGATCGCCAATGCCACCAAAAGCGGTACTGCACAATTTCCCACTTTCGGCTTGCTGAAGCGCCAATAGTCAGCTTCGTTGCCCCAAACGGCAAAACCTATGATGAATGTCGAGATCGTGGTCAATGCACAGGCAAATGACTTGTGCGTCACCTCCGTCAAGACACTGGCCGGACAGGACGGAACCGTCTTCAAAAATGTATACGTCACCCAGACTATGAGAACCGGCGCCGCGAAAAAACGTGCAAAATTGGCTACGCCTTTGAAGCCAAAGAAATTGTTCATCGCCATAAGGAAAGCAAAGGCAACTGACAGAATCATCAAGGGCGCCTTCCAGTGGAAAAGCCCTTCGAGCCCATCGGCAAGGAAGAGTGCCGCCAATCCGTACCAGGCTATAAAGATCGCCACCAGATTAAAGGCGACGATTTTCGATCCCCACCTTCCAAATATGCTTCTGCTCAATGCCGCGTAACTGAGACCACTGACGGCGCCCAGTTGGCTGGCTGGAATGGCATAGGCAAGAAGGATCAGGCAGCTCACGACGGTGCATCCCAGCACTTGAGCGAGCGTGAAGCCCTGTTTGCACCATTCGAATCCGACCAGGACCGCCGGAAAGGCGGTGACCATGGTAATCCAGAGCAAACCCATTGTAAAAGGACCACGCCTTTCGCTTTGCGGAATCGCTAAGAACGGGTGCTCATGCTCATCGTGCGGATCTAAGGGCTTGTGGTCATTGCGGTTCTGAGGCGGCGCCAGTTTCGTGCTCTCCGTACCGCCTTTACGGGTACGGGGACTTTTGGAAATGGTTGAGGTCACTAAATTCCCTCTCTGTGATGTGCTCGCAGGGTTGCCAAGTAGACCTGATTAGTTACTAGTACAGGGTTTCTGAGAAAAAGACAATCTGGTTTTCCTCCCTTTGTCCGTCTTCACTGGGAAAACTACGAGTTATTAATTCCAAAAGAACGCTTATCAACTAAACTCTTGACTGGCCTTACAAAACGACAGGGACAGTTAAATGCAGGTTTCCTCTGCACCCGCAGCTGAATCTGAGCTGAAAAGAAAAAGCATCTGGATCATGGTGCTTTCCAGTTTCACGTGCTGGTTTGTCGTCTGCATGGTGGGGCTCAACTGCTTTATCCAGACGATAAAGCCGCTTCAATATATAAAGACCACGCGCTATGTGCCCCTCGAGCAAAACCCTCTGGTCAGCAAGCTTCCGGCCTTTTTCGACTCGAAGGAGCGCCCCCAATTGCTTGTCCTGGGCTCGTCTTTGCCCATGGAGGCGATTGCCAGATACGACGCTGAATACACCGGCAGCTTTGACGAGAAGAATTTGAATGCAGTCAGAAAGTACACAGGTGCTCGTTATCTGGAACATCTGATCGCTCAAAAAAACGGCTCCTCAGTTACCGCGTTTAACCTAACATGTGTTGCATGCATGGCTTCAGATGCCGAATTGATTTTGCGCCGCGTTGTCGAAGCCGGTCGCGCTCCGCAAATTGTCGTCTTCGGTATTGGCCCGCGCGACTTCATCGATAACATTGTGCCCGCTGCCGGAAAAACACCTGTTTGCCAGCTTCTGAGCAATCGTATTACGCTTTCTGAGATTTTCTCACAGACGAGGTCTCCAGACGAAACTCGAGATCTTTTCATTGGGCAGCTGGTCTACCCTTACAAAGTGCGCGGCGACTACAGAACAATGTTGACCGGATGGGCTTGCGACTTGTTTTCACATCCGGCTGATCTCTTTGAATCGCAGCAGTTGGCGAAACTTTCCCAAAAACAAATGCCTATGCATGCAGCCAAAAGCGCTAGCGAATCTACGCGACGGATTGCACCAAAACCCCCTCAGTTTGCCGATCTTCCTGAGTGGAAAGAACGTTATCTTCCGGCAAACTTCGAACGCTTCGAAAAAGAAAAGGCAAGTTTTCAAAACATGCTTGCCATCTGCAAGAAGAACGGCATTCGCATGATCGTAGTGAACATGCCGATCACCAAGGAAAATAGAAAACTGATTCCCGAAAAATTGTACGCACGATACCAGAATGAAATCTGCAAAATGCCTGCGAAATTCGGCGACGAGTTTATCGATCTGGACGCTAACGACGCGTTTCAACTGAGCGATTTCTACGACTCGGCACACCTAAACGCTCAGGGCGGAAAGAAGGTGCAAGATCTTGTGGTTTCGTCCGCAAAAACTCTGAGCCTGTAAGGGCGGCATACATACCGCCCAATGCCGGTAAGCCGCCGGCGCTCCCAGGCGGCCTTTAGTCGAGATCTTTCATGGTCTTGTCTTCAGCTGATTCGCGCACTCTCGGCGGCGTTTCGGTAGGTGCAGGTGAAACATCGGGAAGTTGTGAGCGATCGGCGGCCGGCTGAGGAGCAGGTTCACGAGACTCGACATGAGGGCGCAAGCGACTTAGCGCGCCGCCGCTCGAACTGTCATTGTCACCGCCAGGCGTATGGCCGGACAGTCCATCCTTCTTGTTTTTTTCGCCCAGACGGTAAGACTTGTAGAGCTTTCCATCCAGATAGACTCTGAATTCATTGGTGCCGTTCATGCTCACGGAAGTTCCAGCCACAAAATCCATAGACTTGGACTCTCGGCCCTGCAGAGGCTGTACGAATTCGTCGACCACCTTTTGATCGCGAGTCCATAGAACGCGTTTTGAAACCGTATCGACCAGCTCCACTTTTACATTCAGTGAATTGACGGGCTCATCACCAGGGTTCCAGATCTCGCCTGAGATCTTCGGCAATCCACCTTCCAGACCGACATTGACACCTCTCAAAGTGACTGCAGGAAGTGCATTGGTAGGGTCGATAGTTTTTGCCTGCTGCAAATAGCCATAACCGGCGTCAGTGTCGCCGGCATCCAACAATTCTTTGCCGCGGCGCGTCAGAAGAGCGGCCAGCTTGTGTTCATAAACAGGATTGTGCGTCGAATACTTGATCGCCAGTCGAAGCTGATCGATAGCCAGATCGAGCTTCTCGTTCTTCTCATAGAGGTCGGAAGCCATTTCATAATTCTTGGCGTTTTGCGCAATCGCGTTCAATTTACTTAGATAACTGAGCGCTTTTTGATCGTCGTTTTTCGAGGCAAAACTGGCTGCCATTTTTTGATAGATAGTCGCCAGTCGCGCTTCGGATTCGCTAAAGCGTGAGCCTTCACGCAATTCTTTTACTTCTTCCCATAAGCGCAAAGCCAGATCGATCTTGCCTGCACGCAGAGCCTCGTCACCATACATTGCATCGAGATCGGCGAGCTCTGCTTTCTTGCCAGGGACATTGTTTTTGGCAAGCGGGCGCAACAGATCCAGGGCCTTGTCAAATTTGCCGCGCTGGCGATAGTAATTGGCCAGATCGGAAGCAAGCTGCGGTTCTTCGACCACACCGGAGCCGAGTTGTTGAGCTTGGCTGATAGCGTCGTGAGCTTTCTCCACCTGATCCACACCCACGTAGGCACGCGCCAGGGCAAGAAACACGCGGGGATCTTTGCTGCGCAACGCTGCCGCTTGTTCCAGTGTGCTGACGGCAAAAGCATACTGCCCGTTGGCCAACTCTTTTTTTCCTTTAGTGAAAAGCCGCTCGTCATCAGGGGTTTTGGTCAAGAAAAATATTGTCGCGCCGGCGGAGACAAGCAAAACAGTGACTGCAGTGAGAGCGCCGATCACAGTGGGCAGGCGCGACGCCATGCTCACACCCAGCTTCTTGGAGCGCCTTTGAGGATGTGACTTAGCCTCTTCGTATGCCAGCTCGTCAGGATTTTCTACAGGTCTTTCCATTGTTTCGACTGCTCGCCCTTTGTCCTGGCTATCCTCATCGTTGAAGTCCTCGCCGCCGCTTTCCTTGAAAGAGACTCCACACGAGACACAGTGCTCGTATTGATTGGGATGATAAAGACCGCAGCCTGGACACTTCATTGTTTATATCCAAAAAAAACTGCGCGGTGAGCTTGCTGCCAGCCCTTGCTGACTAAAATCAAGCGCGTCCGCGCAGTTCTTACTGGTGAATTGGTGGAAATGACTCGCATGCCTCGTAAGGGAGGTGTACTGCTCCCAGATTAGCGCATCTCGAATCAATAAGATTCTACTTGATTTCTACCTTGGCGCCAGCAGCTTCCAGCTTTTCTTTCATCTGGTCTGCTTCTTCCTTCTTGACCTTTTCCTTCAAAGGCTTCGGAGCGGCATCAACAAGATCTTTAGCTTCTTTCAAGCCAAGTCCGGTGAGTTCGCGAACGGTCTTCAGGACTTCAATCTTCTTGTCGCCAACGGAAGTAAGAATTACGTCGAAGTCGGTCTTCTCTTCGACTTGAGCAGCGCCGCCGGCAGCAGGAGCTTGAGCGAAAGCCATAGGAGCTGCGGCGGTGACGCCGAACTTCTCTTCCATTTTCTTCTTCAGGTCAGCAGCTTCCAAAAGGGTGAGCGATCCGATTTGTTCCAGCAGATCGTCAACCGAAAGTTTCGTAGCCATTTTTACTTACTCCTCTAACTTATGTCTTCAGCAATGAATTAAACGTACGGAACAATGCCTAAGCGGCGTTGTCATTCTTCTTAGCGACTTCTTCAGCCAGAACAGCGATGTCACGAATGACGGCTTCGAGAAGTCCGGCAATGCCTCTGGCACCGGAATCGAGTCCGCCCATAATCGATGACAGCAATTGCTCTTTGCTGGGCAATTCGGCAAGACCCTTAACATCGTCAGAAGTAAGAGCATTACCTTCAATCACTCCGCCTCTTACCGCGCCCTTTTTGATGGACTTCAGGTAATCGACAACCGCTTTGGCAGGTTGAGCGGGATCGTCGTAACCAATGATGATTGCCGACGGTCCTTTAGCCAATTTCTCGATTGCCGCAAACTCTCCAGAATCGCTAGCGATTTTGATGAGGGTGTTCTTAGCAATACGGCACTTGGCTTTGCTCGGTTCGAGCTTTCTGCGAAATGTAGTGATTTCAGCAACTGTCAAACCGCTTAAATCGGTGACAATTGCCACTTTGCCGTCTTTGAAGAACTCTTTGAGTTCCGAGACGATTTCCTGCTTGCGTGCCTTGGTGGCCATTAACGCCTCCTTAGATAAGTGCAACGCAACTTTTTGAAACTCCCTGAAAAAAGAAAAAATCCCAGGGATATTTCCGCGGGATCACAAGCAGAGGGGTATTCCCCCCAGTCGATAAAACGCTGGGCCGAGCCTGGCGTGTACTCGAATTTGTGACCTCAAGCCGGCCACCGGAAATCCGGTGATTAAGCCCTGCTCAGGCAAGGCACCGTGCTGTCTGCGGTCTAATCGCAAAGTGCGACGTGTATTCTTCCAATAATATGATCTTTGGTCAAGCGATTTGCCGCTCAAATAGCCGAACTGTAAGCGTTTCTTAATGCGGCGTCCGGACATTTGACTCCAGCAAAGCACTCCGCGCTCCACTGTTTTCAGCGCTAAAATGGCTGCTTGTACCGCTGATGGACTAACATGCAAGTCTTTGAAAAACACGTTTTTGTTTGCGTCTCAGGTAAGACCTGCCCGGGTCAGGGGGCGATTGAAGTTTGCGACGCATTGCGCAAGGAAATTTCCGATCGTGGGCTTAAAAAACAGATCCGCATCAATAAGGCAGGCTGTTTTGACCAGTGCGGACACGGGCCGCTGATTGTCGTCTATCCCGAATCAGTCTGGTACGCGCATGTGACAGTCCAAGACGTCAAAGAAATCGTGGAATCTCACCTTATCGGCGGACGGCCCGTGCAACGTCTTCTTTACGACGGGACCGGTCGTATAGTCTGAGACTGCCATTCAGTGACTTATAAAAGAGCCGATGGGAGGCGCCCTCATGACAAATAGTCGAAACGAGGCTGCAAGCCACTCCCACCGACTAAATTGATAATACCCCAGCAAACACCTTTCAAACGGTTATGGCGGCAAAAAATCCAAATTCGGCTTAACGTCCGTCAGTCCTACGTTTGCGCGGGCGAACAGCCTTTGAAACTGACCGCAGGCCAATTTTATCGAGGGCACAAGAGAGTGCTCTCTCAGTTGCTCCGTCCTCTTGGCATCTAGTGATTTGACCTGCCGAATCAGTTCGGGGCGCTTATTTACAAGCGCCAAAAGCATATAGAGCGATTTGGATCGATCGTCGTGCGACGGGCGGGAGAGATCGCGGCTGTACACTTCCACCATATCTTGAAACGGGAAGTCATCCGGCAAAAGCGGAAGACACTTAAATAGATAACGCGTGACCATGGTTCTTACGTTCAAATCAATATCATCAACCGCCGGAAGAAGGCGCAAAGCAGTATCAGGGACCTCTCCAGCCCAGCTCAATAGCTCCACTGCGCAAGTCCGCCGCACAGCATTTGGATCGTGATCGATGAGATACAAAAGCTCCTCACGCATTGGTTGGCAGTGTCTAAGCAATTCTTTCACGATCTGATTGCAAGGTTCGTCGCAGTAATACTTAACCCCGTCCCGCATTTCCTCATTGGCCGGGCGCCCCTGAGCCTCGAGGAATTCAAGCCGCTGATGCAATTTTTCCAATAATTGCAGCGGCTCTTCACTGCGGAAATTTACCTGCTGCGGATTTTCCAAAATACGGCTCGGCAATTCATCTTCGTCGCCCAATATGTCAACCGACAAATAAATATCGGTGCCGTCACCGGTCACTGCTTGAATGTTCGCCTCCAGCCGCCGTGCCTTCAATTGGCGCTTCAATCGCTCGATAGCGCCGAGCACTGATTTATATGAAGCGCCGTTGTGAAGCCCGAGCATCCTTTCAACTTCGGCTCGAGAAATTTGAGGAGAGCCGTAGAATTCCAGCCCTACATAGGCACCGTCATCGGCGGACGCGAAAGCCGGCACCGCAAGGTTTTTGGCAATTGTGAGGCTGATAGTGAAAAGAATGGCAGAAAAAACCGCTGTAGAAAACGAAAAAAAACTGCGTTTATGCTTTTGAATTTTGTCCGGCGCATGCAACGCGCCGCTACGATTTTTCTTCACCGCCTATGGTGCCTCTCTTTTCACCTTCTTGAACGTTTGAACGAGCGTTCTTCATATGGTTTTTTCTCACGAATTGATTTTATTCGCTCTTTGAGGTTTTTTGCTTCCACCTGCCTTTTGGCCCGATTGAGCGCGTCTGCATAGGCTTCCAGAATTGGAATAATCGCCTCGTCCGCTTTGCCGAATTCTTGCTCGGCAATGTTCAGCGCTTGCCTGGACTTGGCGATTGCCTCATCGTGCATGCCTGACAAAGAATAATTCCTTATCAATGTCATCAAGTCGTCCAGAATGAACTGGTTGCCGGAAGTGCGCACCGACACTTCCAATTCGCCTGTTTCCAGGCGGCGCTTCCTGGTGATTACGCCTGCTTCGCCAAAAAGAACGGTGCGAATGACCAGCGCCACCGATATGACAACAGCTATTGCAATGCCGAGTAGAAGAGTAGGGTCCATGAAATCAAGATTATTCGCCGCAAACCCGCCAGGCGTCCGGTAGGGGCGATGCCGTGCATCGCCCCTACAATATACCCGGTAACACTTAAAGACGCTGAGCAGGCTCGTTCTCTATAATTGGACCTTTGTCGCCGCCCTATAAAGAAAACAACTATGCCTGACTACCTGCTGGAAATTGGAACTGAAGAACTGCCCGCCGCGCAAATCAATGAGGCGCAGGCAAAACTCGAGCAACTGATGGCCGACGCGCTCAAGTTCAACAGTCTGGCTTTCGACAGCGTCAAAGCAATGTCCACGCCGCGCCGGCTTGCGGTTTTGGTCAAAAATGTCCAGGCCAAGCAAAAAACCACAACCAACCGGGTCAAAGGCCCGAAAGTGCAGGCGTCATTTGCTGCCGACGGCAAGCCCACGCCGCAAGCCACGGGCTTCGCGGGAAAATATGGTCTGACCGTCGAACAGCTCGAAAAAGAGGAAGCCGGCGGCGCAGAGCACCTTTTCGCCAACGTCACAGTGGTCGGAAAGCCTGCCCAGGTGGTTTTTCAAGAAATCGGACCGGCGCTGGTCAAGCAATTGCCTTTCGAAAGACCAATGTGCTGGGGCTCAGGTGAGATGAAGTTCTCAAGACCGATCAGGTGGATTGTTTCGCTGTTCGATGAAGAAGTCGTCGAGTTTCAGCTGGATAACTTGAAGTCCGGACGCATTACTCAAGGTCACCGCATCTTGAGCCCGGGCGACATCAGTCTGAAAGACCCCGGCGAATACGCCGATAAACTGAAGAATGCAAAAGTTCTGGTCGATCCCGAAGAGAGACGCAAGGCAATTCGAGATGGTGTCATCGACCGTGCCAGAGAACTGGGCGGCGATGCTCGACAGCTGGGCGGATCTTTGCTGGATGAAGTGGTAAACCTGACGGAATGGCCGCATCCGGTCGTCGGTGAATTCGGCAAGGAGTATCTGGAATTGCCGGACACTTTGATCGAGACGATCATGGTGCACCACCAAAGGTATTTCCCCATCGAGAAGAAAACCAAAAACGGTGACGACAATAATTTGCTTCCCTACTTCATCACTATTTCGAACAACGACAGAAAAGAAGCACAGGCAGCCATAAAGCAGGGCAACGAGCGCGTCATAAAAGCTCGACTGGCAGACGGAAAGTTTTTCTATTTCGACGATCAAAAAACGAAATTATCCGCCCGCAAAGAAGACCTCGACAAGCTCACTTTCCAGGAAGGACTGGGCAGTTATGGCGAGAAGGTAGAACGTCTGGTCATGCTGGCTGGATTGCTTGTCGATACGCTTTCTCTGGACAGCAATGTAGCCATGTGCCTGGAGCGCACCGCAAAATTGTGCAAGCTCGATCTGGTCAGCAACCTGGTTCGCGAATTGCCGGAATTGCAGGGCTATGTGGGCTCCTGGTATGCCAAGAAAGAAGGAGAGCCGCCCGAGATCGTCGCGGCCATCTCATCGCACTATGCACCCAGACACACAGACGACAAGATACCTTATGATGCAGTCGGGCAATTGATCTCGGCCATCGACAAACTGGACAACGTGGTCGGCCTTTTCGCGCTCGGAAAGAAACCGTCAGGATCGAGCGATCCCTATGCGCTCAGAAGACAGGCGCAAGGACTTGTAGACATACTTCTTCAGGGACTTTCCAGCAAAGCGCTTTCGGTTTCGTCTCTCATCGATCGTCTGCTCGATGAATTTGAGCCTAAGCTGAAAGGTTGCAAGCGTGGTTTCAAACGCGATGAGATTCGCTCTGAAGTCAACGATTTCATTGTTCAGAGATTAAAAGTAAAACTGCTGGAGGGCGGCATGAGCAGAGAGATTATCGATGCTGTTCTTTCAATCAAAGATCCGCTGGCAGACGTAAGCGACGTTTTAAAACGCCTTGTCTTGATTGAATCCCTTGCCAAAACAGAAGAAGGGCTGGCCCTCTTCAGAGTCGGAAATCGAATCGGCAGAATACTGCAGGGACCAGCCGGTGATGAGGTTTTAGACTCACTTTTCAGTGAAGACGCAGAAAAGCAATTGTGGGCGAAATTTTCAAAAGAAGTAGAGGAAGTTCTGACCAAAGAAACAGATCCAGATTACGAAAAAACTTTAAAACTTCTGACGAAAGTGACAGCAGAAATCGACGTTTTCTTTGAAAAGGTCATGGTCAACGACGAAGATGAAAAGAAACGCGCCAATAGAAGAGCGCTGCTCAACCGCATCCACAAACACTTTGCCGCCGTTGCCGATTTCCCGAAATTGCAGCCGATCATTACCGGCGGACAATCATAGCCTCTTTAAGTCTTTTGGTTCTCAGTCGAAAAATGGCGAAGAATTTTGATTTGAGATTGAATGAAGTTCGAGAGTTTTTAGAGGTCGGATGCAAATGGCAACCAGTGGCAAATCAATGAAAACACGCACAACTGCTCTGCTTTTCGCGGTTTTATTTGTGTTATCGGCACTGGGCTCTCCGGCAATTATCATGCCCTCACACGCACGCACAATGGTGCCTGAGGCGGTTTTGAAAAAACCGGTCAGCGTTGTGGAAAATTCCGTCAGCACGTATGTTCCATCATCTGTAGCACCGGGAAACGGCATCGCAGTCAATATTATCTTTCCGGAAAAACCGCGCTACAAAGCAGGCGCGCCCATCGCAATAGTAGTGAGCGGAAATGAATCGACCAGCCTGTCTATGTCGATGCACGCCGCTAACTGCGGCATCGCAGAAGTGCGCTTCGCCTATCCTGGTTGCGGAATGCGGCAATTCCACTCAGACGGCATCTTCGACAATTTCGGCGACAATTGCAACTGCGCACTCAAAGACGTCATTCTTTTCATGAAGGGCGAAACCAACGACTACAAAGGCCGCACAGTGCGCGAGTTGATTCCGGTGGCTCTCGATCAAAGTGTAGTCGGATTGGTCGCCTGGGAAACCGGTGCCAACATCGCGCTTGTCACCCTCGGAAAACATCAAGATAAAATCCCTTTTCTTTCATTTCTGGCATTTTTTGAAGGTGCTGCCGGCAGCATGTTCAGTCCGGACAATTTGGGCACAGTCAAAGACATGTTTCTCAACAGACACTACCGCGAAGGCAGCGCTGCCACAGGCGAGATACTCGTCGACTACAGAAGACTTATGTTCGCGCCCAATGCCCGCCGCCATCCCGGGGTCGCAAAAAAGCGCGGCGAAGCAGAGTTGAAGGGCGTGCTTTATTTCGACGAAAACAACAACAGGACATGGGATGAAGCCGCTGAATATGCTTTGAGCTACGCGTCTGAAGTCGGGCTCGACAAACAAATTTACGCACCTGCCATAACAGAAGCACTAACGCGCCATCGAGTTTTCGAAAAGGCTTTCCCTGGTCTCGCTTCGCCAAAACCAGCGCTGCCTGCCCCAAAAGAGCCAAAACCGGCTGGCGGAAAACAAGCACAGCTGAAGAAAGAAAAGGAAGAAATCGCCGCCCTTATTAAGGAAAAGTCCGCACTTTTGCCGGAGGACAAAAGGGAGGAGTTTACTGAAAACATGAAGAAGAAGGCGGAAGGAAGAACGCCGGAAGAAGTCAAGAAAATGCTAAACAGCTTAAAGATTGAGAGGTCGAGCTGGCCTTTAAGTGTGGCCAATCTTGTCGTGAGCAAAGCCTATTTCGAGTCCAGGGATGGTGCCCTGTACATCAAAGATGTCGTGGCTAATTATCCAAAACTACTGATCGGGCTTTTCGGCGCCCGAGTGGCTCACACGCAGAGGCAAGCCGACCACCCGCATATTGCATTTCTGTACAACAAGTTTCTCGAGGCCAAGCCCAAGTGGTTGCGTTTGAATCCTGAGCCGGTTTATGTCTCCACCCTTTGCCGCATGAACGTCAACAATTTCAGCGCCAATGAGCCCAATTCAGCCCTGGATGCCGCCAACATCGTCGAGCACCTGGCTCCACTCGGGCTCGTTCCTGAGTACGCCTACATGGACGCCCTGGTGGCGGAGCTTTCCGACCGCGCCAAATCGGGAAATCTCAAATTTCCTCTCACTGCGATGCTTTCGGAGTACACGCCCATAGCCGATCCGAGCAAAGCGACTCCAAAGGCGGACCCCAAGCCAGATGCCAAGCCGAAGACTGTAAGCGCGAACGAGGCACAAAAAGACAACACGAAGCTTGACCGTTAGCTTTGGACAACTCTAGAAAGAAAGTTCCCGCCTCACATTCATGTTAGGATTAGGTTGCACAAAGTGCATGGAATTGAGGACTGTCAATGTTCAACGTAGGTCCCGGTGAAATAGCCATAGTTTTCACGCTGGCGCTCGTGTTATTCGGACCCAAGAAATTGCCGGAGCTCGGCAAGGCTATCGGACAGGGTCTGGGCAACTTCAAGAAGGGTTTGACGGACGCGCAGACAGAAATGAAGGCGGCGATGGAAATTGAGGACAAGATCAAGTCTCAAGCACCAGAAGAGGACGCCAAGCCGCAAGCCTGATCTCGCTTTAAGTTTAAATGCCTCGCAAGACTGAAAACACTAATAACGGTCCCACAGGGGGTCCGAAAGCAGGCAGCCCGAAAAGGGCGAAGAAGACAGGGGGCGTTGAAAACCTCTCCGTAGTCGAGCCTTCTGGCGAAGAAAAAGGTCAAGACAAAGGCAAGCTTAGCGAAAATCGAATCGCAAAAGACAGCGAGTTTAGAGTCCAATACAGCAAACCAGCGCCCACGGCTCCCGATAATCCGAAAGTTCCGTTTGAAGTAATTTCCAGCTTCAAGCCGGCAGGCGACCAGCCCAAGGCCATTGCCGCACTGAAAACAGGCATCGAGCAAAATCTACGCTTTCAGACATTGCTGGGCGTTACAGGCTCAGGCAAGACGATGACGATGGCGCAGCTCATTCAAGAGACGCAGATGCCGGCGCTTGTTCTTGCGCACAATAAAACACTGGCGGCGCAGCTCACCAATGAGATGCGCGAGTTTTTTCCCGCCAATGCAGTCGAATATTTCATCAGTTATTACGACTATTACCAGCCCGAGTCGTACATTCCATCGACTGACACATTCATCGAAAAGGAAGCCAGCATCAACGATGAAATCGATCGCTTGCGGCATTCGACGACGCGCTCTTTGTGGGAACGCAATGACGTGGTCGTAGTCGGGTCGGTGAGCTGCATTTACGGTCTGGGTGTCCCCGAGCGTTATTTGTCTGCAGCAATTGAACTAAAACTCGGTCAAATAATTGACCGCCACGAGATACTTACCTCACTTGTCAACATCCATTACGCCCGCAACGACATGGTAGTGGAGCGTTCGCGCTTCCGCGCTCGAGGCGACGTCATTGAAGTATATCCATCCTATGAAGAACGCATTCTGCGCATCGAGCTTTTTGGAGATGAAGTAGAACGGCTGGCCATCGTCAATCCTGTCACCGGTGAAATTGAAGAACTGGCCGATGTGGTTAGAATTTATCCTGCAAAACACTATGTGGCCGATGAGCAAGAACTGGAAAGATCGATCGAGCAGATTGAACTGGAGCTGGCGCAACGGCTTGAAGAGCTGGGCAACCAGGGCAAGCTTTTGGAAGCGCAAAGATTGAAACAGCGCACTCGCTTCGATATCGAGATGCTGAAAGAAGTCGGTTATTGCAACGGCATCGAAAATTACTCGCGCGTACTTGAAGGAAGAGAGCCGGGACAGCCGCCTCAGACTCTTGTCGATTATTTCGTTCGCAAATTCGGCAGAGACGGCTTCATTACTTTCATTGACGAATCTCACGTCACCCTGCCTCAACTGCAAGGTATGTATGCCGGCGACCGATCGCGCAAAGACACGCTTGTAGAGTACGGTTTCCGCCTGCCCTGCGCGCGCGATAATCGCCCGCTCACGTATGACGAGTTTTTCTCCAAAGTAGGCAAAACAGTTTTCGTCTCAGCGACGCCCGGAGACAATGAGCTCAAGATCAGCAGCCAGGTGGTAGAGCAAATCATCCGACCCACCGGGCTTGTCGATCCTGAAATAGATGTTCGCCCGATTGAAGGGCAGATTGACGACCTTATTAAGGAGATAAAGGTACGTTCTCAAATCAACGAAAGAGTGCTGGTCACAACCCTGACGAAGCGCATGGCAGAAGACCTCACCGAGTATCTGCAAGAACTAGGCATTCGCGTGCGCTGGCTACATAGCGACATCAAGGCGCTGGAAAGAATCGAGCTATTGCGCGATTTGCGCCTGGGCGAATTCGACGTATTGATTGGCGTCAATTTGTTGAGAGAAGGTCTCGACCTTCCAGAGGTCAGTCTGGTGGTGATCATGGAAGCCGATAAAGAGGGCTTCTTGCGTGCCGAACGGTCTCTGGTGCAGACAATCGGGCGGGCGGCAAGAAACTCAGCCGGGCGAGTAGTCATGTATGCGGACCGCATGACCGACTCGATGACGAGAGCAATTGGCGAGACTGAGCGCCGCCGGACAATTCAAAAGCAATTCAATGAAGACAATCATATTGTCCCGACAACAATTATGAAAAATGTCTCGAACCCCATCCTGGAAGCCTTGCGCGGCAGGCCGGAAGAGTCAGACGAGTTGTCTGTCGGCGAAATGATTTTCCTTGAGGGTGGGGAAACCCGCCGTGAAACTGCCGGCAGTAATCAGCGAGCCATACCGGGCCTGATTAAGAAACTCGAGAAAGAAATGAAGCAAGCCGCCAAAAATCTTGATTTCGAACGAGCCGTCGAACTGCGAGATCAGTTAAAAGTATTGCAGGAACGTACTTTGAAAAACCGGAAACAGTGACGGGCCTCGGCGCTCGAGAGACATCTCTTTTATTTGCAGCGGCTTAAACTCCGTTAACAAGGCGAGCACAAGTGCTGATCCACACTTATACTGCAAATAGGCGTTGCCAAGAAACTTTTGCATTGCTTGTTTTTTGGCGCCAGGCACTCTCTTGACGACCCTTCCGTTCAGAACGCCGAAAACAAACGCCTATAAAAAACGCGAGGCCTGGCACCGAGCGTAAATATAGAAAACGCGAGGCCTGGCACCGAGCGTAAAAAAAGGAATCTGGATTGCTCTCTCCTATCTAACCCCGCCCAGCCTATGAGCACTGTGACGTTTGAGACGGTCACAAAAACACATTGCGCGGAATTGTTAGGGAACTATTTAGAAACCACTTGAATACAAAAGACGCACCTATGATGCAAAGACGGAGTTCGCTTCTGAATTCTCTCCATCCATAACACTTGGTCCGCTTCGGGGACATTTAAAAACCATTCGGATGGAATAAGAGCTTTCTAATCGCGGCGAACAGTCGATCTTGGTTTGCGTTGCTTACCTGCTCGAAAATGAAACCCTATAAACAGAGGCAGTTATGGCGAAAAAGTCCCCGGATAGCGAAAAGGTCATGGGCGGTGCACTCGTAGAAGACGAGAACATTGCAAAAAGAAACGAATTAGAAGATCTGGATCTCATGGATGATGGCGATCAATTCACCATCATTGATGACGAAGAAGATCCGCTTGCAGATGACGACGACACACCTGTCGAACTTCCTTCCAGCCGAGAAATTGCAACCGAAGATTCGGTAAGACTGTATCTCCGTGAGATCGGTCGTATTCAACTGCTCAAGCCGGATGAAGAAATCGAGCTGGCCCGCAGAATTCTGCAGGGCGACATGATTGCGAAAAGAAAGCTCGTTCAAGCGAACCTCCGCTTAGTTGTATCCATCGCCAAGAAGTACATTGGACGCGGTCTCTCCTTCCTTGATTTGATTCAAGAAGGCAACCTCGGCCTGATCCGCGCCTCGGAAAAATTCGATCACGAACGCGGCTACAAATTCTCGACATACGCCACATGGTGGATACGTCAGGCAATCACCCGCGCTCTTGCCGACAAGTCGCGCACAATCCGTGTGCCTGTGCACATGGTAGAGACCATCAACAAACTGAAGAAAGTAACGCGCCAATTGGCTCAAGAACTCAATCGCAAGCCGACTGAACAAGAACTGGCTAAGTCGATGGATGTATCACTCGTCAAACTGCACGAAATCATCAAAGCTGCCAAAGAGCCTATTTCACTGGAGACACCAATCGGTAAGGAAGAAGATTCCCGCCTTGGCGATTTCATTGAAGATGCTGAAACTGACAGACCGGAAACCACCGTCACCCACGAACTCCTCCGTCAAGATCTGGCGAAGATGCTCAACGAACTGACTCCTCGCGAGCGCGATGTGCTCCGCCTGCGTTTCGGTCTCGACGACGGCAGACAACGGACCCTGGAAGAAGTCGGACAATTGTTTGCAGTAACTCGCGAACGAGTCAGACAAATTGAATTTAAGGCACTCAGAAAACTGAGACAGCCAGGTCGCTCCTCAAGACTGAGAGAGTACCTCTAAAAAGAAACCGAGGCGCCCGAGCTCAAAGAGTTCGGGCGCACTCAACTTATAGGGATCAAAGCTGACCAACGGGGGATAGAAGAGTGAGCTACTCTGATGATTATGCGGCTACATCAAGTACTTATGATGCGCAAGATCCAATTCAAGACTCGCCCGTGACCACCGAGCGTGTAGTCGATACACAATCGGGATTTCTCGTTGTCATTAAAAGATTGGAAGCCCGCTTGGCATTGTCCGTAAAGCGCCGCATTGGCACACCTCCGTCGAGTTCAATTCTTCTAACCGAAGATGAGTCTCTGAAACTGGCTCGCATCCTGGCAGACAGCCCCACTCCAGGTGAAAACGGCAAAGGGCGCAAAAACAATTTTGCCCGCGACATCGACACCTGGATAAACACCCTGTCGAATTCCAAAACTCATGAAAAATGTGAAGTACAGGACGCTGCAGCCGGCAAGCCGGATACTTACAATCAGCTCGAGCAGTATGAATCCGGTGACGCTGCGGTTTTAGAAGGTTTGGAGCGCTCTCCAGCATCGCGCTGGGACAAGTTCATGATGGACGAGCCCAGTCCAGAAAGTCGTCGTACCTTAAGAAAACGCAAACGCCAACCCCTGAGCATTCCACCCGGCGCCAAGAAAGTAGCTGTCGGCCTGGCCGCGACACTGGTAGTGGTGGCAATTGCCGGTACATTGATCGCCAATTTCAAAGCTCCGGAAAGTCCGCAACCGAAGCCAGACATTCTTGCTGCCGCACCGCTTTCAGATACGAAAGTCGACAAGTTCGCCCGCACTTTCGTCTCCAACATGTTGGATTTCGGACCGTCAACTTATCGCATGTCGCAGGTTCAAGCAATGTCGGTGATGAAGGCAGAACTTCTGGACAATTACTGGCAAGAAACCAACTTCCCGCTCTCCAGGCGACAATTGGCTGGTCTTCCGCAGAATCAAACCGTTTTGATCACCAGGGTTACTCAAGAGCGTGTAAATGAAACGACCAAAGACGTCGACATTTATGCCGAGCTTGTCAGCGCTGACAACAAGATGAGCAGCCCCGTTCATTTAAGACTGAAAGTAGCGCAAACCCCGGACAACGCACTGCAGGTAATCGAGCAAAAAGATCTGACGGCCGGAACACACGAGTAGATACTCAGCGAGCATGCAAACTTTTGCAGAACGACAGCAGGTTAGCCTCTTTCGAGTGTTTCTGATTGCCATCTTTTCGTTGTACCTGATCACATCACCCGCATTCGGCGCTGAAACAGTCGATCTCAAATCCAACGAAATGCACAAGGTCACAGATCATGTTTCATTTGGAATTCGATTTTTTGGACTGACATATTTGAGTTTTGAAAATCCCTCCGAGAAAAACGGAAACAACATCGAAGGCTACAAGCAGATTGTTATTTGGGACAAGGGAAAACTTGTTACCATCAATGTTTCAGACGAAGACTGGCAAGAAACCAGAGTGCGCACAACGAATGGCTGCCAGGTCGGCAGAAGACTCTCGAAAGCGAAGTTCACCTACGAGGTAAAACCTCAGGCTCAACCAGGTGTAACTAAGCCGATCGAAGGGACGGAGGTGAAACTCGTGTCCGTCACAGTCTACAAAGAGAGATAAGCAAAACGAATTGGAGCGAATTGGTTAGTGAATCATTGAAACACTGCCGACAATTTGCAATTTGCACTCTTTCGGCAATGAGCGCCGGAGCATCTCGATACCATTGGCGCTCCATTCAGTGCGGCTTATGATCAGTGTCTCGAGTTTGCTCAGCCCAGCAAAGACTGGAAGAGACTTCTCAGTGCTACCGGTGCCGACAACCGACAAATATCTCAGCCCTGGCACCGCTTTCAGGGTGCTGATGCCAGCATCGTTGATCTTCGAATTCTTATCTATACTCAACTTGGTGAGATTGGGAAACTTTGCAATCTCAGCCAGATTTTCATTGGTCAAAGCGCAATTATGGATGTGTAGTGATTTCAGATTTGGGGAGTGATTCATTTCCGCAAGAACACTGCATGCTCCCGGAATGAAACCCAAATCAAGAGTATTCAGGTTCTTCAACTGCGGAAATTTCATCAGTGCGGCCGGGCTGACCAGAGTCCTGGCGACACAAAGTTCTCTGAGATTTTTGAAGTCTTTGGCTTTTGCCAGTCCAAAATCAGACATGTCGGTGTCGTTGGCAAACAGTCCTTTTAGTGCAGTCCATTTGGAAATGTAATACATTACGTCGTCGGCATTTTCTATCCAGCTCAGGCCTCCGCTTCCTTCTCCAATCACGATCCGTTCCACATCGTCAGCGGCAAATCTGCGCAAATAAGGAGCGTATAAGCTGCAAGCTTTGTTGCTCAAATAGAGAGAAACAGGTTCATCCACAGGAAACTCCACTATCCCGACGGCATCTTTTATCTCTCTGGCTCGCCCACCAATGAACCTTCCTAAATTGACTCCCTGAGGCAATTTGAAGATCCTGCAGGTGGACTGTCCCCTCTTTTGCAGAGATGATAATCTCAGGCTGGAAACATCCAATCCCGCATTGATGGCAAACTCGCTAGGCAAAGCATTAAAGTAAGCCGCCTCTCCCTTTTTGGCTTGCACGTTTGCAGGAGCTTTACGGTCTTCAAAAACGTAACCATGCTTCAAGAGTACATATATTGCCAGACTGCCGATCATGACAAGACAGACCGAGCATATAATCCTGCCTGTCATCACATTACCGGCAATGTCGCGGTTGCCGGTTGCCTGGATGAATGCAGCCCAGACAATTGCTATCAAAACAACGGATAATCCGGCTGTGAAAAAAGGCAGCGAAATACTGCTTAAACTCAGGCAAGCAGCAACTATGCAAGAGCAATGACAGAGAGCAGCCACAAAAATGCAAAACGAAAGCACATTCACACACCCTGATGTAAGTTCACGTGCATTGCGCGATTGAAACTGTAATTTCAAGCACAATTCCCGCACGCGATCGTTGATCATCACGCATGCCAAAAGACTGGACGTTGCCGGCAATAAAAGCAAGAGACGGCAGTAACCGGAAGAGATTGTCTCAGCAGGTAAGAAAATGAGAAAAATGGAGAGCATTGATACAGCGCTAAAAAACAAAAAAGTTCCGCGCAGAGGATCCAGCCTGCGCCCCATAGGAGTTAAGGCAGGCTCTGCCTGCGGTGCGTCATCAAGCAAAGCACGCAAATCGGCAGCCAGAAGTTCGGCGCTGAAATACCGGTCGGCGGGCTCCTTCTCCAGGCACCTGGCAATCACTTTCTCCAGGGCGCGATTGAACCTCAATCCCTTGGACGTGTCACAAATTCTCAGAGTCGGCACTTCTGAGCTCAAGTGTTTTGCAATTAGTTGAACGGGATTATGCCCTTCAAATGGTGGCTTACCAGAGACACATTCATACAAGACACATCCCAGGGAGTAGATATCGGAGCGGGAGTCCAGATCAAAGCCCAGGCACTGCTCCGGGCTCATGTAATGAGGACTGCCGAAAACGTCGCCGGTCTTGGTGAGATTACTCGTCTCACGCTCCGACAGGGAGCGAATCTTGGCGATACCAAAATCAACAAGCTTAGCCGATCGCGCTCCTTTCTCCTCATTGGTAATGATTATATTTCCCGGCTTCAAGTCCCTGTGAATTATGCCGTTTTGATGGGCATGCGTGAGCGCACTGCATACTTGCAGGATGATCTCCACGGCGTCTGCCGCCTCTAAGTATGTTTCCTTCTTCAGTATCTTGTCGAGCGATTCTCCCTCAACGAACTCCATCACCAGGTATGGTGCGCCGTCCTCTGCTTCACCGCAAGCAAGAGCCTTGACAAGATTTTCATGAGAGAGTGAAATTACAGCCCTTGCCTCTTGCTGAAAACGCGACACAGACGGGCGATCGTTTTTCAGATGCTCATGCATTACTTTGACGGCAACAGGGCGATCGCTCTCCACATCAAGAGCCCGATAGACCGATCCCATTCCACCCTTGCCGATCCGCTCAGTAATTTTGAGCCGCTTTCCAAGGTCCGGAAAATCGCTGAAATCGCCATCTGCATGGTAGCCTAGAAGGCCTGCTTCCTTGCTATCCCCATCGCTCTCAATACCAGCCAATCCACACTGGCAAACTGCTTCTTGAAAAAGCCAGTTCGTTAATGAGCCCAGGTTTTGCTTGCCCGTGGCCTTGCCACAACGCTTACAAATATTCTGGTTCGGCAGTTTGAGCTTCGCGCTCGTTTTGTTCATGCTCTCTGTCAAAGGGGTGCATCGAACATATGCCCGGCCGCGGTTAAATCTAGTCCGGTTTATTTATTCGCGCGGCGCAGCACTCTCACCGCCAGGCCCGGCACACCGGACATTAAGCACCGCCTGTTAGCAATTTAGCCCATTCGCGTGCGACGCCTGCTGTGCTCTCACGCAATGCGCGCAAGGCTTCGGTGCGCTTCATGATCGGAGCGACGGCATCCATACCGCCAGATCGCATCGCTGCAATGCCTTCCTGTTGCATACTCATTACTTCTGCATCGATTGCATCCATCACGGCCAGAAGCGAGTATGTAATCGTTTCAGCAGGGCTTTGTTCAGGCACGGCTGCACCGCCGGGTATCGCCTGCTCTGCAGCTTTTTCAGCAACGGCGTCAAACACGAGCGGTTCGGTTTCGCTTACGTCTCCGCGTGAAACACGCACCAATCGTGCGAATATCTTCTTCGAAAGAGACGAGACTTGTGAGTTTTTCAGCGGCTTGCCATCAACAGACCAGCCTGGACCTTCATTGAACATCAGAATGCTCAATTCAATGAAGGCAGGAATGGCCGGGCGATTTGTCTCGTCCTCGTAGAGAAACTTAGGTGGAATAAAAGAGAAGCGAACGGACCTGGTGTCGCCGCGCACTTGCATGCCCCATACACTATTCTGCAAGAATCCTTGATAGTTATTGCTTGGCTCTCTTATTCCGTCTCCAGCCGGACGCCGGCAAGTCACCACAAAGGCACGATTTTCTTCGGTCTGATTATACTGATAGGCATAACGGTTGAAGTCATCGAAAAGCGTGTCCATAAGCGCGACCATACTCAACTGGCAAAGCGGATCTTCCATTGTCGCGGTGGCTGTTGATTTCGAGTCGACGTTCTCATTGACGTTCTGCAACCATGCCATGGTTTGATCGCCAACGAATGATGTATTCAA
>JADZFV010000154.1 GCA_020854255.1 Candidatus Melainabacteria bacterium
AATTGACTCGCACCGGTGAAGTGTTTGGCAGTCCGCTCTACATGAGTCCAGAACAGTGTCGCGGGTTGAAATTGGATTACCGCTCCGACATTTATTCACTTGGATGCGTCATGTATGAGGCTTTCACCGGCAACCCACCATTTACCGGAAACTCGCATATCGACACGATGCTCAAACATGTAAATGACTTGCCGGCTTCTGTTTCGACATCAATGTGCGACGCCAGGTATGTCGAGAAAGTAGATGCCATCCTGCTTCGGTGTATGGCAAAGAATCCCAACGCGCGCTTCCAGTCGATGGACGAAGTTAAGACCGCTTTGCTCGAACTTGACAGAGAGACAAAAGGTCCGATTGAGCGTCTTAAACAAAAGCTGGAACTAATAAGTCTCAAGCTTGGGGCACAAGACAAGCTGACAAAGAGGATGATTATTGCCTATTGCGCAGCCGGACTCATATTTACTGGACTGGGTGCGACCGCTTTATTTCAGCACAATAGCGCCACGCATCAAGCAGCCAGAGAGGAATCCAGCATTGAGCGATGGAAAGAACTAAATGAGCAAGGTCAGGCGTACTTCAACGCCGGAAAATTTGCACAGGCCGAAGCGATTTTCTCTGCAGAACTGGAGATGGCGAAAACACTGAAAAACAATAGGTTGCGTTTAGCCAGCTGCAATGAATTGCTCGACCTCTACTATGCTCAGATCTTGCTGCAGCCAGACTTGGCGAATGACTCACACATTATGGAAAGCAAGGCGAAGGCGGCCCAAGAAGTTGCCGACCTGCAAAAGGAAGAATTGAGTGATGTTGCCAATGTCAGAAAAGAACTGGCCGCTCTTGATTCGCTTTCTGACAAGGCGAAAGCGGAAGTATTTAATAATGCTATTGATCTTGGCTATGCTCTCGGAGAAAGAGGCCGTTTCAAAGAAAGCATCGTCTTTCTGGAAGATGTTTCCCGTGCAGTGGATAGATTCGGCAACAAAGTTTTGATGGGAAAAGCGCACTATGCCCTTGGTATGGCTTATCTGAACAACCAGGATAGAAAACAAGCCGAGGCTTCATTCCGAAAGTCTTTGCAAATCAGAGAGATTATGCTATCCAATGACAATTTCGATATTGCGCGTTCGGCGGCCGGACTTGCTCGGGTGTCTGAACCGAAAGAAGCCGTTGTTTTATTAGAGCGGGGCAGAGAAATTACCGCGCGTGCCCACAATCTAAATAGTTACCAGGTTGGTTGGGCAGACACGCTGCTTGCGGAACAGGCTATGAAAGACAGAGAATTTTCGGTAGCACGCCAGAAAGCGGAATCCGCTGTTTCTAAGTGCAAGAATGCTCTTGAAACGCAATTGTCGATTGAAGAACAGAATCGGGCTAAGCAAGCGCTCGCGAGGGCGTTGATGTATCGAGCCTCAGCGAATCGAGAGCTTTTGAATGCTCAGAAGGGACACATACCCGACATGATTGAGCGCCAGAAGGCGATCAATTCTGATTTCAGCAGTGCATTGAAGTATGCCCAGGAATTGAATCCGAAGCCGAATGCATACGAAGTTGACGCATTGACTGGTTATTTACTTGGGGAAAGTGCCAAAGGGCTTCTGCAGAATTATGATGTTGCAGTATCAAAATCAGAGCCGGTTGCGACAGATGACTCTGGCCATCCACTGCTTTTAAGCAAAGCGAAAGTCCAACTAGCTCGAGCGTTGGCGATTAACGAACGTCTGCCTCTGTCGGAAAAGATTAGACAAGATGGCACTTGCTACCAGACGTTGGGCAAGGTTAGCAGGATCCTCCTTGATTTTCCATTTGCAGAAAGAATGTACAGACAAGCCAAGGAACTGAGCGAAAGGGCTTTTGGTGCAAATGACTCATTGACTGCTGCAATTCAACAAGAGCTGGATGCTGTAATTAGAGACTCTGGCCAGAACAAAAGGAAGTAAGCGTTAAAGGCAAATTCAATCCGGCCGAAAAGACATTGAGTTCAGATCAATGCCGGACGAATTGAACATTGCACGCTTTTGAATGGCAGCAAATTGCGGATGTTCGGTCGGGACATCGTCGAACCAGAAAAGGGGAACGCCTCTATCGATTAGCTGTTCTTGCAGTTTTCTCACCAGCTGATCGCAGGATGGTATCTGTCGCGGTTCAATCTTGTTTTTCAAAGAAAGAACCGCAAGGGTGCCTTGCGCCTCGCCGATTGACCATTCGATCGGATGCAATCGATAAGAGCCGTTTGTCACATGCGTGGTGGCGATGTTTTTGCAGGCCGGCAGAAGGTTGACCGCATCCTTTGGAATGAGTGCGCCGAGGGGTATTTGAAAGTGTTTTGTCTTTTGTGCTGCGCCGGCGACGTCCTGCTCTCCGTGAATATCTACGGGGTAATGGCCTATCCCGACTGAGTCGGAAAACAAATGAGTGCGCGCAAGAGGATTGGTAGCGACTACAATTTCTTCTTCGACAATCGTGTGCAGCCCTATGATGCGTCTTGATTCACGAATGTATGGAAACTTCGACAGACCATCCTCGGTTCCCAAAACATCCTTGCGCAGTTGAAATTCCGGATAGCCTGCACCCCCTTCGTCACGCGGCGCTTCGGTCTGCAGCCAGTAGAGAAAGCCCAGGCTGAGTGCTTTTGCCAGAGCCATTCTCTCGGCCTGTGTTCTGGCATCGACGTCAATGATGTTTTGCATGCGCAGATCGTTGGAATTCCAATTGATCATCGATAGATCGTTAGGATACTCTTTTGATTCGAATAGTTTTGCCGATACAAGTCGTCTGTATTCCCAAAAAGGAAGTTTGTCGATGCGCAATTCATCACCTTCTCCTTTGAGCTTGCAGGTGAACATCGGATAGCCTTCCAGAGAGAATTTCCCTTGCGAATTGAAGTCGTCGTAGTGCGCAGGTTTTTCGATGACGTGATTTTCGCCTGGCTTCATTTCAATAACGAATGGATAAGTGAAGTCTTGAACATTTTCGGGACGCGCATTGATGGGTGCATGCGGCTCGCCGGTCTCGCTTCTCGACTCTGCGCCGCTTCTGTATGCTATACCTGCTATCGCAAGCAAATCGCCAAGTTCGGTTGCATCGAGAAAAACCTGGGCTTTTATCTCGACGCATTGATTGTTTGCAAAGTCGATGAAACCGACAGCCGTGATTTTTGTTTGTGGAGATCCTGATGTGCTCTCAACATCTTCTGTCTTTGCATAAATGGGTTTGAGCCGCAATCGCGTTGAGAGTTGTTGACGTTTTTCATACGGAGAAAGCAGATTGGCAATTTCATCGAGTGCAAATTTAGGCTCGAAGGCCAGCCAGCTCACCCAGCAGTCGCCGGGATTTAGCCATGGCTCGTCTTGAGCGTGGGGTACGAGTTTGAAATCCTTTTTGTAGCGCTCCCGTATGTTTTTTCTGAATTGCTGATAGCTCCTTGAAGCTCCACTGATTTCAACCAGGTGGTTTTCGTCCAGAGCCGAGACGCCCTGTGATGTCATCTGACCACCCAACCAATCTGTTTCTTCAGTCAGCACAACCAGAGGTTTTTCAGCGCTTTCGA
>JADZFV010000155.1 GCA_020854255.1 Candidatus Melainabacteria bacterium
CAGCGCACAGTAGGCGACATCAGCGCCCAAATTCTTGATGGAAACTTGATGGAGAGAAACAGCATCGTCCAGATTGCGCGCACGGCCGCCTAAAGCCGGCACAGCCAGAGGATCGTGCAAAAGTTTTGGCGCCATTATCCAGACGATTTCATCAACCAGCCCCAGGTCAACCAAATTGCCGGCGAGCCTGCCGCCGCCTTCGCAGAGCACTGTGTTGATGCCCCGATTAACAAGCTGACGCAAGCCTTCCTCCAGGTCGAGCACAATTTGTTCGCGGTGTTTTTCATTGTCGTCCTCTCTTCTGAGAAGCACTCCGTCGGCTACTTGCGATACTATTTCGGTGGGCTTTTCAATTTCGTAGGGAACACCGATCAATTCGACAAGAGGAAGATCGGCGAGTTCTCGGTCGGCACGATCGTCCCGCGTGAGAACATACGTCCTGGCTGGTGAGTCGTGTGTATAAATCTTCGCTTCGAAAGAAACTTTTAGATCTTTGTCCACGAGTACCTTCACCGGGTCGCGGCTGTTCTCTATATCGCGGACATTTAAGGATGGATTGTCGATCAATGCGGTATTTGTTCCCACCAGTACTGCATCGAATGTGTTGCGCAATTGGTGCACATAATGCCTGGCCTCGGCGCCTGTGATCCATCTGCTGCCACCGTGGCGGTCGGCGATTTTGGCATCAAGTGTGGTGGCAAGTTTCAAACACACCCAGGGCAAACCGGTCTTGGTTCTTTTGATAAAACCACGATTAAGATAAGCGCATTCATTTTCGAGAACACCGGCAACGACCTCGATGCCTGCTTCTTGCAAGGCCTTGACTCCGCCTCCTTTCACTACAGGATTTGGATCTACCATGCCGGCAATCACTTTTTTCACTCTGCTGGCGATCACCTTCTCGGTGCAGGGTGGCGTTTTTCCATGGTGGCAGCAGGGTTCCAAATTTACATAGAGCGTGCCGCCTCTGGCTTTGTGTCCGGCTTCCTGCAAAGCATTGACTTCGGCATGCGCCTCGCCGCGTTTATGATGGTAACCGCGGCCAACAACATTTCCTTTTGCATCGACAACGACGGCTCCCACTATTGGGTTCGGCGATGTACGACCTTGAGCGCGTATAGCCAGCTCCAGGCATTCGCGCATGTAGTTCTCGTCAATCTCATTCTGGCAGACTTGCTTATTCGGCATGTTTTGCCTCTACATGAATTTCACAACGATCAGTCAGAAAAATTCCCGTATCTTTAGGTTCGTTAGACAAGAAAGTTGATCGATCGAGAGTTGACATGCATACAAAAGTATGTATAATGGTGTCATAGGAATATTGCTTCTTGCACTGCCTAAGGCGTCGTTGCGAAGCTCCCCTATGCGCGAGGTAGCCCGGGGCCCTCGCGTTAGAATTGGGAGTCGCGTGCGGGCTTGAATTGGCAGTTACGCGTGTTGGTGAGAAATCGTTCAATCTGGCAAATTCCGTGTGAAACAGTACTTTCGCCTTGCCAAACATCAGGAGAAGAAGACCTCGGCTACGCCGTAAAGGTCCATATCAAGAGACTTTATCTTGCCGATGCCTTCGCTTATCGGCACATCCACCACAAGATTGCCTTGCAAGGCCACCATTCGTCCGAATTTTTTCTCATGGACCAGATCCGTCGCTTTCACACCAAATCTGGTGGCAAGCACCCGGTCGAAAGCGGTCGGCGATCCGCCTCGTTGAATGTGACCAAGCACCGTCGCTCGTGTTTCATAGCCTGTTTCTTCTTCGATCAGCTTGGCCAGCCTTTCGCCGATGCCTGTTCGTTTGTTTCCATTCACGGTTGGCGGTGGTTGTGCTTTATCACCCTCCAAATGCGCGCCTTCTGCGACTACCACGATAGAGTAGTCGCGTCCTCTGGCATGGCGCTTCTTGATTGATTCGGCAATTTCTTTCAGTTTGATGGGTTTTTCCGGGACCAGCACAAAGTCCGCACCGCCGGCAATACCGCCGTAGCAAGCTATCCAACCTGCATTACCGCCCATTACTTCGCACACTAAAACTCGGTTGTGCGATTCTGCAGTTGTATGCAGCCTGTCGATTGCTTCCATAACTACATTGACTGCAGTGTCGAAGCCAAAGGTGAAGTCGGTGGAATTGAGATCGTTGTCGATTGTCTTGGGAATGCAGACAACGTTCAATTTATGCTTGGAGCTCATCTCTTCGGCAATGCTGAGGGTTTCTTCTCCTCCGATGGCTATCAGAGCATCAAGGCGATGCTTCTCCATTTGCTCGGCAATTTTTTCCGGACCGCGCTCGCATTTGAACGGATTGGCGCGCGAGGTTCGCAAAATGGTCCCGCCTCGGTGGATGAGCCCGCCTGTGCCTTGCAGGGTCAAAGGCATGACCATGCCTTCCATCGGACCGCGCCAGCCCTCCAGGAATCCGACCACTTCCGAGCCGTGCTCCATGACCGAGCGCCTGACGATGGCTCTGACCACGGCATTCAAGCCGGGGCAATCTCCTCCACCTGTAAGGATCCCTATGCGCATACAATCACGTCCACATTGGTGAAACGCCAAGA
>JADZFV010000156.1 GCA_020854255.1 Candidatus Melainabacteria bacterium
GAGAGTGGGACGATTGCCGGGATGCCCACGTAAAACCGGACCTCGTTCTTATCTATAGAAAAATTGGAACCGCAGAGTTGCAACTAGTCAGAATTGGCAGCCACGCCGAGTTATCATCGTGAGGAACAAAATCTATGTCGGGAAAGAGACTGTAAAATATTTTGTGTCAAAGGTTAGAGCCAAGAAAACTAGAAGGGAGCTCGACCATGACAGCAATGAAATTGAACGACATGCTGGATGAGGTAATCAAGCAGCATATAGCAGAGGGCAAGGATACGCGGGAATTTTTGGAGTGATACGGCTGTCAGAAGTTTCATGAAGTCAGAAAACGATGTGCCAGCAGTAGCAAAACTAGCCGGGCACCGAAGCTTGAACTCAACCAAGAAGTACCTCACAGGTTCAAGACGACGCTGAAAAGCGTTCAATTATCACTCGTTTTGGTTTGACATTCGGCGGAAAGAGAAGCTTTCAGCTTGCTTAATGCAGACTGGCGGCAAGGATCCCGATCGTGCAGGAATGGCTTTCTAAGCAACTTTACAAAAGCCAGTAACTCGATTAGCGTCAGAGCGCCTTCATTCATAGGAGAAGCGAACGGAAGTGCATAATTAACAAATTATACTTGTTAAACGTGCATTTAACAAGTATAATTTGTTAATTATGCAGAAGCAACAACCCGACGCGGAAGAACTTTACAGACTAGTGGAACGACAGCACGGTTTTTTCACTGCCGCGCAAGCCACGCAGTGTGGCTTCTCTCAGCAGCTACAGTCATATCACACTACTTCTGGTCACTGGCTTAGAAAAGGGCGGGGTATCTTCAGGCTCATGCGCTTTCCGGCGCCGATAGGTCAAGACGATCTCTATGCCAGCTATTTGTGGACCTCAAACCGCAGAGGGAAGCAGGAAGGCGTATTTAGCCACGGCACCGCTCTTTTTTTGCACCAAGTGAGCACCTACTCGCCGTCCGTTCTGGATTTGACAGTGCCACCGACATTCAGGCGCTACAGCTCGCCACCAAGCCGTGTGTGCCTCCACAAGCGGGTTTTGAGTGATGCCGATTGCGAGATCATGCAAGGACTGAAAGTGACACGTTTGCTCAAAACGGTCATCGACTTGCTCGAAGATGAAGTGATTGACCGCGACTACGTGTTCGATGGATTGCGCACGGGACTGCAGAACTTAAAGATTACGCACTGGCAATTGAAGTCGAAGGAATTTACAGCCGGGCAGCGTGAGCGCCTTCTGTCCGCCCTGGAGAAGATCAAGTACGCGAGGCTCGATGAAATACGATAGTCTTTCTGATTACTTAGATGCGCTTGAACAAAGGATTGAGCTTGTCTCGGCAGGCAATGAAATTCTGCGCCTGGATTTGCAGAAGGACATAGCCATGGAGCGCCTGATGGCAAGGTTTGATCCAGCCAAATCGGCAGTAAAAGGCGGCTTCGGTGTGCGCACACTCGTACCAGGCGGCCCGTTAACTCAAGACCTGGATATCTTGATTGATAACGTTGACTGGCAGGGACTCACGAAGGAGAGGATCTACCAGCTTGTCGGTGACTATGTTCTCGAACAGATGGCGACAGAAGGACCGGACAAGTTCAAGTTCACTCCGACATCAGCTGCGCCATTTTCCGACATGGGTCCCGAACAAGCAGCTGTCCGAATTTGGGCTCAGGTGAGTGTTGGCGGCAAGTCTTTTGGCGCAGTCATTATTGACGCTGGGCTTAAAGACCAGTCAGTGCCCGTAGAGAATCACACTGGTCGAGATGTGCTTGGCTTCGCGGAGGTCGAAAATCCCATCATCACAACGCCGAGTCGCGAATGGCTGACAGCAGACAAGCTTACTTTATTGCTCGAGAATAGATGGGAAGGAGATCGCCCTCGTGATGCCGTTCACGGTGCGCTCTTGCTTGAAGAAGGCCGATACAACCAAGCGGTCCTTGCTCAGTGGCTAGAGAAATTTGCCCGGAGCCGCGGGGTCTCGGCCCTATTGACCATACCTCTTGCGCAGCCTTCCAAGACCTGGACGATGCAAGTCAATCAAATCTGCAGCCGCAACGGCATAATGATGACAGCCGAAACCTGTTTCGAGCGGATAAGCGGGGTCTTTATCGCCTTTTTGGACGCGATCGCTAGCACCATCGATGGTGCACTCTCTTTTGCCACACATTTGAGTGTCTTCAATCATTGTTTAGCCAATTTTTTCTATCATTACAAGGTAAAAACCTTGACGATCTGTTTGGCAATTTCCTTGTTTCCGAAATCTTCTAAACCTTGCGGACGCAGCCCAGATCGAGACTGCCGAGTCGAGCAGGACCAAGAAGAAAACGACGACGATACTCTGCAAGAGGTCCTTTTGACAAGGCATTGACAAAATCAACTATCACCGGTTTTCGATATCAACAGCCGACGAAGGAAGCGTCGCACCATGGCTAAACTACGCGGTTTTTAAACCACTCTTCTGCACGCTCGGACAACTCAACTTCCAGGAGCTCCAAGTCGGCATCGAGTGGATAGCGGAAATAAATAAGCAGACGCGGTTCTTCCTTTCTAAACTTGACTTCAGCACGCTCGATACAAATTCTATCCTCGCCCATTTTGTTTTGTGTGTCTGTCCGGTGGGTTGAAAACGCCGCGATTTCGTGCGACTTTTCACCTTTAAGGGTCGGTTAAAGGTAAGAAATCGGAGGGAATGAAAGTGCCACCAGATGCGCAGGCACAATTATCGGCACGGGCCGATAAGCGCGGTTATGCTTTATTATGCAATTTCGAAAATTGGCAGCACCCGTCCCACCCCACTAGGTCAACAACCCGAATTAAAGCATGGGACCACTTCTTGAAAATAGGGGGCGGAAAATTAAATCTAACTCTGCACATCGTCCGAAGTTCAGCACTTACAGGATGCCCACCAAATCAGTGACAAACTATGCCTCGCAAAGAAGCGCCACTGCGCCCAAGCTTCGGATGCTCAAGACTCTACTCGGCATAGTTTTTGACTACGTACGTATTGACTCATTTAAAAATCAAACTTTTAGGCAACCGTTGCCTCAATTAGAATCTTACCATAGCCAGCCCGACAATGCCATCGCATGTGGTAGCACTCAGATTAACAGTGTCTCTGCTTACCTTGCTGTTAGATTGGTGTCCGGAGCTCCAATCAGAAGAATCGTGCGCCAGCACACCTTCATGTTTTAGATGCATGTTCTACATGCACGCTCAGCGTGCGCCAGCGCTTGACCCCGGAGCTAGACTCGAAAGGAGTGACGGCGCAACGCCTCCTGATTGTGCTTGCCGTTGAGTTGTTCGCCGCCGCTCCGTAGAGTCTTTAAGCGAAGGGAGTCAAGCGCCATTCATAAATTCGCGCGCGAGCGCGTACAACTTTATGGTGATTCCGTAGACGTTCTTCGATTCCTAATTTGCTGCTTTTTGATAGCTAGATTCGCATCAAGATATGGTTGCGTACTAGCAACCGATTCAAGACCGAGCCACTGTGCGAGTGTTTCTCGATTCATGCCGGACTGCAGCAACTGCATGGCCGCGGTGTGCCTCAAGAGAAATGGTGTGACTTGCTTATCCTGAAGAGATGGACAAGTATCACTTGCCGCGCCGATATGGGTGTTTAGGAAATACCGCACAGAGGGCATGGCTGATTCCATGATGCTGTTGGACGACACGTAGTCGCTCTTCAGCTGCTGGCGGGTGGTCATGCCCTCGGTGCCGTTGACGAGCACGGTGTATGCATCCATGCAAGCGACTTCATTCGAGACGCCGGCGTCGAGGTCGGAGAATTTCAGGCTGCCGCCCAGGGTCATCGACATGTAGAAGTACTGGGCAGAACCGTTGTAGCCGCAAAAGCCGCCATGGTGCCTGTGGATGGGGGCACACTTGCGGATGCGACCGAGGGCGTCGGAGACACTGCTGATAAGAGCCATGTAAGTGAAGAACTGCATGTAGTTCGTCTCTGCCAAAATCGGCTCGGAGCCGTAATTTACAGAGCCGCCTGCTGCACGAATCAGTTCATTCTGAACACGTTTGTGGTATTCAGCGGCTTCTTTCGAGCAGGGTCCGAAGGAGAAGGCGAAGGAAACCATGCCGTTAAAGGCGAGACCGTAGTCGTCGGTGCGCGTTTCGGCGGAGCCGGAGATCGCGTTGTGCGTCACCGTGTAAGTGATGGTGCCGCCGGTATATGCGCCGGTGGCGATGGTTGTGCCGTCAAGCTTGAGTTCGGGATTGCCGGAGGTTCCGAAAGCGAGAGTCAAGCGCTTGTGGTAGATCTCGTCGGAATACCGCATCACGTCGACATTCGACGGAGAGCCGGGAAACTGAATGCGAACTTCGGTCCTGTGCGTGTTGGGAATATCGGTCCAATCTGTCGGAGTGCCGGTCTGATTGGGGTGGCTTGTGACGCGAGAAAGTGAAAGCAAAATGGCAAAACATTGTTTCCGGATAGCACCGTATATGGTACCGTATTAACGACAGGCAACTATAGAGCGTGGTAAAAATTGCGAGAGTAAAAATTCGTCAACGGAGTTAGATCTGGTGATTCAAGGAGTGTAATGTGTTGTGCGTTGGATTCTAGATTAGTGTTGAGATAAGCGATATGTCAAAATTCACCGACGTCAAATGGAAACGAGTTAAGGATTTGAGGTTCTATTTCGATGAATCAATCGAGTTCGAGCTAAAAAAAATGCCACCTGAGAGCCAGAAGCGTTTTCAGCGTATCGCACATATAGTTTCGCAGCGTTTTGCTGCAAGATTGATAGAACTTGATCTAAAGCTACCTTGCTTTGATCACATCTTTGTTTATCTGTCTACTGCATTGCAGCCTGGCACATTTCAGTATGTATCGAATGTTGATGATTGGAGTCAGTACATTCATCTTGGAGTGTCTCCGGCAGTTATTTTTCAGTCGCCGACCACAGTGGGATACTGGTTGATGTTGTTTGCAGCACCATATGTGGTGGTAACCGCAGAAGGCGGATGCCACATGAATTGGTCGTCGCTGACAAACTGGCTCATCAGCTGATGAGCGTCGTTGAATTGATAATCCGCATCGAGCGACGAGCCGACAAAGCTGTGCGACAACCCCGTCAAGTCGTTGTTGACCGCGAATTCGTATTCAGTCGATGTGCCGTTGGCGAAGTTCATCGTCGCGCGCCTGGAAAGCGCGTCGTACGTGATGCTCACTTCCGCAGTCGTCGAGCCGTTGAGCTTGATTGCCGTCAGGCGGTTGAGCTCGTCGTAGACACGCTCGACGTAGTAGCCGTCCGGATAGGTAAGCTTGGTGATATTGCCATTGGCGTCAAGCTCGTAAGTCACCTGCTTGCCGTCCGGGTATTGCTCCCGGTAAAAGCGTCCGGCGGCGTCGAAGGAATTGACGAAACTGCCGCTGCCCGGGTCGCCGGATACGGTCGCAGTGCTGATGCCGGTCAGCCGACCTGCCAGGTCATACGAATGCGTGACAGTCGGCATGCCCGAAGGCGTGCGCGTCGAAAGCCTGTTGAGCACGTCAAACGTGTTGGTGATTGTGTCACCATTGCGCGTCTTGAAGACGAGCAAATTGTCGTTGTCGTCGTAGGAAGTATTCTCCTCATACTTCGAATTGGCGAAGGTCGCCCGGTAAAGGCGATCAAATCCGTCATACGAATACGTCGTCGTATTGCCGTTTGCGTCCGTGATTTCGTGCAGTTTTCCGTTTTCCCAATATGTCCTCGCCTGGGTAATGTTTCCTTCCCAGCCGGTTACCATGGACACGAGAGAGCGCGCATCATACGCAAGGTCACGCTGTCCGAGGCGAGGAGTGATTTCGGCTGAAGAGATTTTTCTTCCTTCGCCGGAGTTGTGTCAGCCGGATTGGCTACAATCGTCTTGGTTTCAGCTGCGTTTGTGCAGCCGCAATCTTCGTTTTCTTTCGAGTTTTTCATTTGTGTAGGTCCTTGTTTGCCGGTAATCGCAGGTATGTTGCGATTTTTGCCGCAATGAGATCTGTTGCTCGCAATAGCTGTTGCACAGCCGAGAATCACGAATTTCAGATGTTTCTCATTGCTTGATGGTCGAAAGCAAGCCGGTGGTCTTCACCGTAACAGGTTGGGTGCTGCTGTTGTTTTGCGCCCATTGGAGAGTCAAATTACCGGCGGTCGAACCGAGCGTGATTGATCCCGTGCAGACCGCCGAGTTGTCACCACCTTCAACAGCGGTGGAAGCCTGGGAAGTTCCGCCTGAACCCGAAACGAATTCGATGCCGTTGAAGTTGGCTCCCCAATTGATTGTTGAACCAGCTGGCCCAACGAAGGTCATTTTGAATTTGGGCCCTGAGTTGACCAAGTTGATCGAAAACAGTGCGGAGAAGTGATAGGTAGTGTTTGCTTCCAGCGCAATCGACAAATGGGGATCATCGGCGAGCGTGGTCGTGCTGGTGCGCGAAGTGTCGCTGGATTTGATGACCGATTTATTGCCTCCGGAACCTGCGGGGCCTTGTATACCCTGATCGCCCTTTGCGGCGAGAGTGTTCCAGTTGGCCGACGGAGGTGAGCTGTTGGTGTTGTTGGCGACTGCCATGTATGAGGTGCCGTTAAGGGTCACTGCATCATCGACGACGTAAGCAGTGGCGCTGTTCCAGGTACCTCGCCAGTTGAGGCCTTTTGCACCGGTGCTGCCGCTACTGCCGGTAGCGCCCGTGTCCCCTTTTGCAGCGAGCGTATCCCAGTTGGCTGAAGGGGGCTGGCTGTTTGAATTGTCGGTTTACCCGGGCTAGTGTAAAACGTATTTTCATGATTGCGAGGGAATACTGGAAAAAGCGCATTGAAGCGACATGGTCGAAGGTATCAATCGCCTGGTTGGCGGGCGTCCGGCGGATTGGTATACGCACGGGCGCAACTTTTTGATCACTCCCGAAGCACCATCGCCCTACAATCGTCGATTTGGTGGTCTCGAAATAACGATTGGCAATGCCGCACATCTTCGTAGTTTACTTCAGTATCGTTGATGGGAAGGCTCGCGATAGCCTGCCGATTTCCATGCGCGAACCGCTCCACAAATACTCCACAAATACTCCACACAAACTTCACGACCAGGGGCTACATTGTGGACAAGCGTACCCCGGCGCGAGCATAACCCCTTTCCCCACCTGCTGGCCGGTTTATCCCACGCTGCCCTACAATCCATACTAATTTTCCCCGCTTTTAAAGACTTGCATTGCACTGATGCACACATCACCATGTGCTGTTTGCGTGCATGCAAAAGGAGCTAATCATGTCCACAGGATTTGTCGAAAAGACTGATGCAACAGACATAGGCAATGCAGCAAAAAATGGGGGTGTTGAGGCTGTATCGACAGTTTTCCAGGCTGAATTGGCCGAAATCAACAAAGCCGATGCTGCTTTCGGAGACAGGTCACAGCTTAATCAAGCACTTACTACGGAGTTGGAGCAGCGCGGCATCCTTCCGGAATTGGCAGTCGACTGGACGCAGAACAACTTCAGCAAATTGGATAAATATGTGAAACAGCTGGACAGGGACGAAGACGGCAAGATTTATGACGACAGCTCGGACGGCGTGCATAGGAACAGTGACGGAAAGGTAGACTCCATCACCTATCCATTTCCTTCAGTCGATCGTCTGCGGGGACCGCACCGCACATTCGAATATGACTCGGAAGGCAATCTCACTGCTATGACTGCCTTCGGCGACCGATACCATAAAGGTGAAGATGGACAGTGGCTGAACGAACAGAGCGAAGCACCGACCTGGAAAAATGTCACTGTAAATCAGAATGACGGCAGCATATCGTTCGAGTATGAAGGCGGTCGCGTCTATACAGATACACCCGATGGACAGCACTTCCACGGTGAAAGAGATAGCGCCGGCAAGTTCGTGGTTAAGAACAGCAGTGGTGACATTACCGAAATCGATTTTGCTAACGGCGGCACCCGCCAGATTGCTTATGATTATTTTGGTCAACCAAGCGCCATTGACCTGGAAGATGGCGGTAAATTAGTACGCAAACCTCCTGGCGATAGCTGGACTCTCAACGGCGAGCCGCTCGACGGCTTCGTTACCGTGGGCAAAGACGGTACAGTGACTGTATATACAGCTGGCGAAAAGTCTGTTTATAGCGCGGATGGCACTGTCACCAAGAGTGAAGATCACACTGCGGCTGCCGTTGATTCGCTGGATAGTTTTATTGACAGCAAGGAAACGCATAGCAGGGAAGAGAGAGGCGTCGCCGCTCTGGCGAAAGAGATTGGCAAGGACATTCTCTCTGGAGACACTGAAGCTTTGAAGAAGCTTACTGAGCAATACAGAAACGACCCTGCGAAATTGAGTCAAGCTATCGCTATGCTCAAGCCTTGGTTTGAAGCTGCTGGAGTTGAAGTTTCGTTCAATTCGAATCTAGGATCCACTATGGAGATGCGCAGGAATAACCCAGTGGGAACTATTCGGGTCAGCACGGGTGAAGGCAGCGATCGAATTACGTGGACGTCTAACAGAGGACGCTTTGCCGGCGGTCCGTCTGACGATGCGGATCTCTCCGGAATTGGCAAGAAAGCCGCCTTGATCAGTCGATTTGCTTGCAACCCAACCCCAATCGCGTTTCCTCTGCCTGACGTAATCATTAACTAACCCTTGCAACCGCGAATCAGAAGCCCGGAAAGACCTGCCGTCGGCACGCAGTTTCGTAGCAGAAGGCAGCGATAAACTGGACACTGTCTCAACGGACGATGCAACGGGCGCCACCGGCTAGTGGATAAGACCTGTACGCACAGCCACACGCGCGCTACCGAGGAGAAATACCTTGTCACAAATAGAGGCCAGTTACGTCAGCGAAGCTGTGGAAGTTCGAGAAAAGCATGGCGCGGGCAGCGAACCTCCGGATGCTGTCCTTCGGGAAGTCGAAGTACAGCGCGCCTGCACAGGGCGGCTGGAGGCTATAAGGAAAGCGGAAGGGGGCGAACAAAGCGACCTGAGCTATCTGAACATCGATTATGCAATTTATGACTCGAAGGGCCAGATTTGCCAGGCAAATTTGGAGCGAGAAAGAGACCTGCGGCTGCCAGACAAGCCGGAGCCTGGCGAGCAAATCATGAAGCGTCCCAAGCGGGAGAGGTCTCCTGAGGAAAAGTCCCGCGAATTTCTCTTCGGAGGCAAAGAGCCGCAGGACGCCATCAAAGCTGACGGAGTCAAGCAGGGCTCGAAAGGCGACTGCTTCTTCATGGCCACTTTGGCTGGTCTGGCCAACAGCGAGAAGGGCAGGCGAGCCATCCAGGATATGGTCAAAGTAAACGAGGACGGATCCTATACGGTTACTTTTCCCGGGGCTATAGGTGACCCGGTGCATGTTACGGCCGAGTCCATGAAAAAGGCCGGCGTGCGAAAGGACCAGGACGGCTGGGCTCAGGTAGTGGAAACAGCCTTCCTGAAATACAGAGAAGATATTCCTCTTCTGGGCGGGCTAAAGAAAAATGGGGTATCCGTTGCCGGGGCGCTTACGGTCAGAGGCGCTATGAAGCTTTTGACAGGGAAAGATGTGGCTACGGATCTTTTTGCAGGTTACTCGACCGGATCAGGCCAACTTCTTTCCATGGGCGCAACATCGAAGGAAAATGTTAGACGAGATCTTGAGGAAGCACTGAAGGATGGGCGGGCTGTAACCGTTGGCGCCGACTCAAACATTTCGAAGTATCTCGGCTTGCACGATTCAGGAGCAGCTCCTGGCAAGCACGTGTACACGGTGACCGGTTTCGACTCCAAGACCGAGATGGTGACGGTGCGGAATCCCTGGGGTCACATGCGGGACTCGTCACTGGAGAAGACCGGTGCGACTGCCGATGGCATGAAGCATCTGGGGGGCGGTGTGCTGCAGATGTCGCTCGATACTTTTTATTCTCGCTTCAGTCAGATGGATATCTCTGAAAAGAATTCCGATCTAAACGCCGTGCGCAACACTGCGCGCAGCATTCGCGACACTGGCGGAGCACTGATTGATGCTGGCAGTAGTCTGGTCTGCGGTGATTTTGGGAGCGCGGGCGAGTCGATATCTGTGGCAAAACACCACTTTGAATACACGATGTATGAGTCGCTTTACGCCGGCTCCGCACATACCTGGCACACTCTTACTGATCATCCGGAAGACATTCTGTTCAGCGGGTTAACCCCCTTTGGCGGACCGCTGGCCCTTCCGGTGATGCGATGGCAGGTCGAACAGCTGACAAACTTCGCCAGAGATCCGCTTGGCGCTGCCGAGAGTGGCGCCGACACGGCCCGCGATTGGGCAGGCAAGGCGTTAGAAGTTAGCTCACCCATGATAAAAGGTGCTGCCGGACGCAGCAAAGATGCAATGGCTGAGTCCTCCAAGATCTATGACAAGGGCAAGGATGCGGTTACCGGCGTCATTAAGAAAGTGCCCCGAGTAAAGAGTCCTTTTGGCTAAACGGATTCTGTCATTATTTTCCGGTTCCGGTGGTCCTGTGTATCTGCTCGTTTTATATGTAATCTGCCGCAAGCCATCTTCTTATGAGCTGTCGCCTGGGCGCGGGTCCGACCGCTTCGAGTATGTACTTTTGCAAAATATTGTTGATCCCTGGGAAGATGTCTTCCATTCATTGAACCCCCTTTCACGTAGCGCAGCAGGGAAGGCTCGCGATAGTCTGCCTATGTAGATGCGTGACCCACTCCACAAAAACTCCACAAATACTCCACACAAACTACACGACCGGGGGCTACATTGTGGACAAGCGAACCCCGGCGCTAGCATAACCCCTCTCCCACCTGCTGGCCGGTTTACCCCGCGCTTCCCCACATTCCCTTCCAGAATTCCCCGCTTTTAAAAGAATCGCGTTGCACTAAAGCACACATCACCATGTGCCGGCTCAGTGCATGCAAAAGGAGATAATCATGGCCACAGGATTTGACGCAAAGACTGATGCAACAGACATAGGCAATGCAGCAAAAAGTAAGGGTGTTGAGGCTGCATCGACAGTTTTCCAGGCGGAATTGGACGAAATCAACAAAGCCGATCCGGCTGCCGGAGACAAGACTGAGCTCAATCAAGCACTTACTAAGGAGTTGGAGCAGCGCGGCATCCTTCCGGAAATGGCAGCCGACTGGGCGAAGAACAACTTCAGCAAATTGGATAAAGATGGCAATGGCGGTGTTTCTTTTGACGAAATCACTTTTGCAACTCAATTTTCTAAGCAAGGATCCGCCGAAAGAGCCTATCTCGAAAGCCTCGGCAACAATTACCAGAGACTGGTGAATCAGGTTCAGTACGATGTTACTGCAACCGGTCGCGGTGGCACCCAGAGGGAGATCAATGGCATCAGCGGCAAAGATATCGATGCATTCATGGCGGGCAAGAGCGACGGCAGAGCGAACATGGACATTGCCGCCATGCTCACCGACAACAAAGACTTTCTCTTCGACGCGCTGGATGTCGCCAGGACAGGTCTGGACGACAAAGACGGCAAAGTCAGCCGCAGCGACATCGAGACCTATGTAAAACAGCTGGACACTAACAAAGACGGCAAGATTGGCGACGACGAACTCAACAATGAAAAGCTGCTTGGCGGCGTCGACAAGGAAGACCGGCGCAAAGTGGCAGACGCATTGAGTTTTCTCAAGGAGCAAAAGAATTGGGACTCCGAGCAAGTCAAACGCCTTCGTGATGGCGGCGTCATCACCATGGACAGCATGGCAAAAGGTCTCGGATTCAAAAATGGAAAAGACGCCGACGTCAGCGGCATGAAAGCTGCCGTGGCAGCGCAAACCGGCGACGACCCCGCCCTGGACAAAGTGGAAGCTCCAGCCCCGGGGACAACCTTGAACACATGGGAAAAGGCAGCCATCGAAGGCTTCTTGACCAAGCATCCTGAAGTAACAGCACAAGTTGCGGACAATGGTGTTGTTTCCAAAGAAAAGCTCGACAACTTCCTCGCCACTCTCAAAGACAATCCGGAAGAGGCGATGAAATACGACCCGTCGGCGCTTGTTTCTCTCAATCTGCTTCAAAATGGTTTTAATTCAGTGTCCAAAGACGGCGGCAAGACCGTGGCGCTTGAAAATATAAGCGAATCAGTATTTACGGGAAGCGATGCAGGTCCGGGTGTCAACGCGCCGGAAACGGTCGAGACACCCGAGACCTTCACCGTCAGACCCGGCGACTCGGTGTGGAAGATCGCTCAGGAAAAGCTGGGACCGCAAGCAAGCAATCAGCAGATAGCCGACTTGATGAACGCCATTCTTGCGGCCAATAAAATGTCGCCTGAATCCTACATCTATGCCGGCGACAAATTGATAATTCCGAAAGGCTAGAAGCCTGTTTTTTCAACAGTCTCCTGTAAGCATCCGGCTCGATTTAGAAGCAAAAGATTTTGTGTGCCGTGGGAATTAGAAGCAACAATCCCTATTTCAGCTCTGGGAGGTGATTACTACCAACCGACCCCTTTCGAAGAAGACTACGAGCAATGCAGCCATTCGGGGGTGGTCCCGGGTGGCTGTCTCCTCGATACTGTCCACAAATAGGGTATATTCTCTTCCAGCGAGCAAAGCAGCGTGAAAGAAATGGCGAAGATACTTGTAGTCGAGGATGACACGCAAATTTCACAGTTTGTCTGTGACAGTCTCGTCTTCGAGCACCACACGGTTGAAGCAGCCTATGACGGTGATGACGGCGATGAGATGCTGGCCGTCAATGAATACGATCTGGTCATTCTCGACCGCACTTTGCCTGGCAAAGACGGCATAGACATTTGCAAAGCATACCGTGCCCGCGGCGGCGGCGCGCCTGTATTGATGCTGACCGGCATGTCGAAAATCGCTGAGCGTGCCGAAGGACTCGACTCGGGCGCTGATGATTATCTGACGAAGCCATTTCACATTCAGGAGTTGCAGGCACGCGTCAGGGCGCTTCTCAGGCGGCGCACCGGTAAATTGCTCGAAGACGTCCTGACGCTCGGTCATGTTACTCTCGACACAAAATCTTTTAAAGTGACGTCCAACGGCAGCTCTGTCAGGCTTGTACCGAAGGAGTTTGCGCTGCTCGAATTGCTTATGCGCCATACGGGACAGGTGTTCAGCAGCGAAGCGATTATTGCGCGGGTATGGACGGCTGAGGAAGAAGCTTCTCCCGAGACTATTCGGACTTACATCAAGAACATTCGCAAAAAACTGGAGTCCCCATCTCATCAATCCATCATCCATACGGTTCATGGAGTCGGTTACAAGGCAGACTTAGAGTAAGGAGCAGGCGCCTCGGCGTTGGTTTAAGCCTATCCTCGAGAATCTCAACAAAGAAACCATCTTCAAGAAGGGGCTCGTTCTGGCGGGCACCATGCTTATTTTTGAACTGGTCCTCATGCTTCTGGCCGGTGCCATGATTTTCTATACTGACGATGTGGTGCGCAAAGAGCGCAAAGCGACCGAGACGGTAGCGCAAATCAACCGCCTGTTTTCTTTGATTCAAAGGGCGTCTTCAGGCTTAATCGAGCAAATTCACGATTTGCACGATCCGAATTCCAAGGCTTTCTACGAGACTTATGGCGTGTTTCTCAAAACCCTGCCGGAAGAACTTCAAAAGCTGAAAACGCTAACCGATGATAATGCCGAATTGCGTTTTTCAGTCAGTGAGATAGAGCACAATCTTTTGGAAGGACGCGACATGATGGAGCGCGTCAGAATTGCCTTTAGCCGTCACGAATGGCACAGAGATCATTTGCTGTTTGAGCTGAATGATATCTCGCATCTGGCCAATCGCCAGATCGAGAGCCTTTTGAAAAATTGCGAGGTGCTGCAGCGCCGGCATCTGGAAGAGTCGATGCAAACACGCCGGGCTCTTACAATTGTGCTGGGGATAATCGCTGTTCTCAACATCATCGGCATGGTCGCTCTGGTTCTTGGTTTTGCCCGCGAGGTCGCGAAGCGATTGGCTGTCGTGCGCGACAACAGCTTGCGATTCGCCGCCGGCGTGCCTCTGACTGCGCCGCAAAGGTCGACTGACGAAATCGGTGATCTCGACAGAGCCGTGCACCAGATGGCCGACGTCGTGCAGGACGCCATGCGCAGAGAGCGTGCTGTTTTGGAAAACGCATCGAATATGATCTGCAGCATCACGCCGGACCTGACTTTCGCAAGTTGCAATCCGGCCTCTTTGAAAATTCTCAATTATGCAGACGACGAGCTGCTCGGCAAGCGCTTTATCGAAATCATCGCCGAAGAGGACAAAGTACGCACGCGAGACAGCTTTGAAGAAGCGATGAAGAGCCGTGCGCATGCGGAGGTGGAAAACAAACTGGTGCGCAAAGGCGGCGGCGTCATCGATGCGTCCTGGTCCGTTAAATGGTCGGAATCCGACCGGGCGCTCTTTTGTGTGGTGCACGACATCACGCACCGCAAGGAAGTCGAGCGTCTCAAGCGAGCTTTCCTGCAGATGGTCAGCCACGATCTGCGCTCGCCTCTGACTTCTATTCAGGCATCGGTGGATATGGTCTCTAACGGCATGTATGGCGAACTTCCGGAGCGCAGCAAGCAAGCGCTTTCCCAGGTCAATTCCAATATCGGTCGATTGATTGCGCTGGTCAACGGTTTGCTCAGTCTGGAAAAAATGGAGAGCGGCCATCTTCAGCTGGACTGTTCGATGATAAAAGCTTCTGCCGTCGTCGATCCGTCTGTTCATTCCATTCAGGGTATGGCTCAAAAACACCGCATCAAGCTTGCCGTAGTCAACGAGGGCGATCCAATATTCTACGGCGATCAGGACAGGCTCGTGCAAGTTCTGGTCAATCTACTTTCTAATGCCATAAAGTTTTCGCCTGAAAAAACCACCGTCACGATTGCCGTGGAAGAGGGCGACGATTTCGTTGAAGTACAGGTAAACGACCAGGGAAAGGGCATTCCCGAAGACAAAAGAGAATTTGTTTTTGAAAGGTTCAAACAGGTCGATCGCGAGGACGAAACCAAAAAAGGCGGCATAGGACTTGGTTTGCCGATTTGCAAAGCAATCGTGGAACAGCACAATGGTGCGATTGGAGTGGGTACCGCCGACGGTGGCGGTTGCCGGATGTGGTTTCGCATTCCCAAAGCAGCGGCTGCTCTCTGAGCTCACCAGAATTGAACTTGCAGGGCAGCCTGATTAAGTCAGGTGTCTGGTCAGAATCACGGCGCAGCCGCGTTTTTTTGCTTCGTTGCGCGCCATCTCGGTTGCCGCCAGTAGAGTGGGAAGATCCTTGCCGTCCTGAGGGTAGCTGGCGATGCCGATGCCGATGGAGATATTGCTCGCCTCTATACCAGCGGCGCCGGCGGACGTGAGCAGAGACACTTTGATGTCCTCGGCGTGGCGCACGACATCGTTGGCATCTGCCCCGGGGACGAGCAATGCCAGCTCATGACTTTCATAATGGGCTAGAAAACCATTGAAAACTTCGTGGATCTTCTGAGAAAGGACCAAGAGAAATTGTGTGGACTTCGTCCTTGCGGCTTTACCTGTGCGAATTGGCTCGATGTCGAAGAGAATAAGCGAGAAGGGATTCTCTTTGGTCCGCTTGAACTCCTGTCCGACAAGAAAGAGAAGGGCGCTGTACGTCATGAGGCCCGTCTCTTCATTGAGGAGCAAGCGGGAGACGAAATCCAGCTTTGTCTGGTCGATTGCTTTTGGGGTAATCGTGATCTTCTTGCGCTCTTTCTCCTCCTTTTCTACTTTGACAGCGCCGCAGCGAATCAAATTGGCGGCAACCTGCACCCACTGGCTGCGTTGCAACTGGAGCTGCGAGACTATCTGTTGCACGGTTTGGCCGCCATGCACTCGCAAGTAGAAGTTTTTGAGGAACTCCATGTCGACCGGCTCGCCTTTAAGCATCAGCTGCTCGAAGTCGCGCTCGGTGATTCTTTCATGCACTCTTTGCAGCACGGACTGCATGCGTACGCCAGCCCGTTTTAAGAACTCAGTATTGTCGGACAGCTGGATGCCCTGCAACATCAGTGTATTGAGACTCAGATTAACTGTGCGTTCGTCTGTCTCAATCTTAGGTTCGAAGTGGAAGTGACCATCTTTCCAGCACATTACCTGCAAAAGGCATTCATCACCGGTGCTGTGCGTGCCGGCGGCGTGCACGGGCCTGCCGTCATCGAAAAACACATCGACTGAGGCAAGCGGTCGCTGTATGCGCAATCGCCCGGTCATCTGACCGAGTGACACGGACTGCAATAGATTGGTAATGTGTACGAGGTCCAGACTGCCCGTGAGGTGCTCCTGCGTTTGCGTGAGGCGTTCTGAGACATAGATGGGTACAGTATCGAAGGTCGCCGTAACCGGGATCTCCTCGCCCGATGGTGCACCGCGGTATCTGGCGTTCTTATTTGTTTTGCTTTCCCCGTCGGTGGAGTCCGCTTGCATTTTCTTCAGCTTCGTTAGCGACGGAAGGCTGTTAAAGGTCTTCATTTGATCCGCGTTGACGTCCTGCGCCAGCTGCTCGCCGATCGCTTCTCTCAACATGCGCAAGACAAGCATCATATCGTCGGTCAGATGAAACCACAGTTCGGTTGCCAGCCCGCCTTGTCCGGAATACATTCTCCACTCGTACGTCCCACCCAGCTCCTCGACACGTTTGGTGGCGAGCGTATAGGTGGTCTTGTCCCGCCGCCAGACAGTCAAGAAGCTAGTATTCTTCTCATTGATTGCTGCCTTCATCAGCTCATGCAAATGAACCTCGGTCGGTCGTTCGTCGAGATTGACCGTTTTCGTCCGACTTGTCTGATTGAGCATAGTAAATGCCGACCCCACGAGAAAACAGTTCAGAGCTGTCTCCGGGGGTATTGTACCCGCCAGCGCCCAGTCTAACGCAGTGACGCATAAGGAATGCTTCGGCTGCCGGCTGCCAGTATTCCCCAGTCGCTTATCAATATGGCAATTCGAGCATAGAACCTTTGTTGAATTTCTTGCCAAGCCGGGTTATGCGCCTCTTCTGGCTGTCATGTTTAGATGTGTCCCAACATACGATGCTTGCTTCTTTCTAACTGTAAACTGTTCACCAGGTAAGACCCTGGGCTGAAGGAGAAGGCTGTGTCGGAAGTGGCGATGAAACCGGAAATTCGATTACTGGAAGTGGCTGATGCAGCCGATTTCTGGAAGTTGCGCTTGCGCGGGTTGAAGGAAGATCCCGAGGCTTTTGGCGCCAGTTTTGGGGACTCTGTGAATGCATCGCAAGAAGATATCTGCAAGCGCTTAGCAACTACTGATGACACTTTTGCGCTGGGCGCGTTCAATCCCAATCCTTGCGGCATGCTCGGATTTTATCGCCGCCAGGGAGAAAGGGTCAGGCACAAAGGCGGCATCTGGGGCGTGTATGTGGCTCCGGAAGCGCGTGGATGCGGGCTTGCCCGCAGGCTTATGGTGGAAGCAATAGAGCGCGCAAAGAAAATGCCGGGGCTGGAGGAAGTGTTTCTGACAGTCAGTACAACTCAAGGCGCGGCGATGAAACTTTATGAGTCTCTCGGGTTCAAAGAATACGGACACGAAGTGAATGCGCTCAAGCAGGGCGACATTTATATCGACGAAAAGATGATGATGCTCAGGCTGCACGATTAGGTGCAATACTGCTAGTACTTTGACACAGTGATTTTGACTGGTTCGCTCGTAGCGGCGCATTGCATGCGCCGGGCGCGTGCAACGCGCCACTACGATTGAATTCATCATTTCCCCTGTGTCACGGTACTAGTGTTTATTTTTCGAACGGGTTGAGCAGCTGTACTTGAAAGCGTTCAAAGTCCCGGATGTTCCTGGTGACGATGGTGAGCTTGTTAACGATTGCAGTAGCTGCGATCATGGCATCCTCAATCACGGTGTTCGATTGCCGGTGCATCAGTTTTGCCCATAATCGAAAGGTGGTGGCATCCATGGGGAGCACATTGTAGGTTGTGGCAACCTGGTCGAGCCAAGCCTCTATTGCAGCGGCTTTGACGGTATCCTGATCGCGAGTGATCTCAATGCCGGACTGAATTTCAGCGAGCGTGACGACACAGAGGTGGAGATCGCTGTCGTTTGTCCCTTCAAGCCACGAGACAACTGCCTTGTGTGGACGGACTTTGCGAAGTTCAGAGACGACGTTGGTGTCAAGGAGATACATCGAAAAGGGCTACGGAACAATCGGGGGGCGGCGTTTTCTGGGTCGCCGCTCAGGCAATGTAAAATCAATGCGACCGAAATCTGCTAGCAGCAACGTCTTTAGAGATGGTTGAGCTGCATTGCATACTCGCCTCCATTCAGCGATAGGGACGAGCACGGCGGTTTCTGCGCCTCGCCGGGTGACTACCTGTGGACCATCGCTCAGGCATGCATTTAAAAGCTCACTAAAACGAGCTTTGGCATCTTGCACGGGCCAGCTGTGCGGCATAGCATACCTCATATGACTAGTCAGATGACTAGTGTAACATAAATCAGCCTGCGAAGCAACTTGATTGATGCTCAGGTTGCACGATTAGGTGCTATGCAAAAGCCGCCAGCCGGCTTTATGAGCGGCAGGCAATAAAGACGGTTTGTTGGCGGGAGCTTGCGCGAGTAAAGAGAGCGGTTTGGGCATTCGACTGAGCAAGCGCTCATTTACATTGCTTCTTTGTATCCAACCGGTGTTCTTGTAAAACGTTTTGGGCCGTGCGTTTTGCAATTTCTGTCATGAGTTCTTAACGTTAATATGCACGATAGGTATTTTTGACTGAGCTGAAAGCCAATTACTATTCTCAAAGTCTACCCGTATATCCGTCTCATTCAGCAGCCAACCCCCTTTTCAAACATCAAACTTCCCAAGAAAAGTCGAAAAAGCGCACCACCCGGTGTTTCTTTGAGACCGCCCCTGGGTTTTCTTTCTGCTGCTGATGCGGATCCGGTCCAACCTCTATGGCCTCAAACAGGTCACAAGGAGTTCAGACATGAGTCAAAACCTCGCTGCTGGCGGCAATGCTCCGGTGCCCACCGAGAAGCTCACCGTCAAGTGCATGCACATCGGACCCGACGCGGACCTCTCCGCGCTTCTGCTCACCCAAGCCGGCAAAGTTCGCACCGACGAAGACTTCGTCTTCTACGGTCAGCCGAAGTCCACCTGCGGTTCTGTCGCGTATCAGGACAAGTTGAAGAACGGCGAAATCACCGAACATGCGATCGTCGTCGACCTGGCCAAGCTTCCTGCCGCCATCGAGAAGATCGCCATCACGCTCACCATCGACCCCGAGACCCCCAAGACTTTCGCTGCTGTGACCGCCGCCGGACTTTCCGTCCACGACGCCGCCGGCAAGCAGTTGGTCGAGATGGAGCCCAGGGGCGACAAGGAGAACGCGTTTGTCATCGCCGAGATCTACAAGCGCAACGGCGCCTGGAAGGTTCGCAACTTCAACCAGGGCTTCGTCAACGGTCTGGCCGGCATCGCCACCGCATACGGTGTGGATGTCGGTGACAGCGCTCCGGCGCCCGCTCCCGTGAAGGCGGCTGCGCCCCCGCCGCCCCCGCCTGCTGTGCCCAAGGTGAATCTCACCAAGCCCGCGCCGACCGGCAAGGTCAGCCTGTCCAAGGGCAAGTCGATCAAGATCGAAAAGACGCCCGAGATCATCGCCACCGGCGAATGGAGCAACACCTGGCGCAAGACGCTCGACTACGACCTCTTCGCCCACATCGCCTATAAGGACGGGCGTCAGGAAGTGATCAACTTCGACAGGCTGTCCAACAAGGACGGCTCGGTACGCCATCACGGCGACCTGAAGACGGGCGGCAGCGGCACCATCGAGCGTGTCACCGTGAAGATGACCGACGAGATCGCCGCAGTCGGCTTCTCCTTCTACTCGGCGCGTGAGAACGGACAGGGCTCCTTCTCCGACGCCAGGGCGCGCGTCTCCATCGACAATGGCAATGGCTCGACCATCGTCATTCAGGTGCAGCAGATGAGCGTCGACCCCCGCCGTTACACGCTCTACTTCGGCACCTGCATCAACCGCGACGGCGACGCTGTCGAGATTGTCGCGCACGAGGACTACAGCGCGCGCGACTCGGAGAATCAGGCGCTTCTCTACAAGGACGGCACCCACAAGATGGATGCCGGCCGCGAGAACCGCACCAAGTAACGATCGGCTCTTCAAGCCTGAGAAGCTCGGCGTCAACACTCAGCAGCGCGGCTGATACGACGCGGCTGAGCCTGTAGCGGACAAGCACTGGAGACAGCGGAGATTCCCTCGCGAAGGGTTTTCCGCTGTTCTCTTTTGAGTGCTAAGCGCACTATGGTATTTAGTATGAATTGATAGCAATTTGATGAATGCGCTATCATTGAAAGCAGAGACAAGAAGGTGCAATCATGGCGTCAATTACCGTAAGAAATTTGCCTGACGAAACGCACCGAGCCTTGCGAGTGCGCGCGGCTCAAAATGGGCGCAGCACAGAAGCAGAGATCCGCCAAATTTTGGAAGAGGCCGTCAGACCGAAAGAGCGCATAAAAATCGGCTCTGAGCTAGCTGCCTTCGGAGACAAATTTGCCCTGGATCTGGAAATTATTAGAGACCAAAAACCCACTCGAATTGCCAGCTTCGAATGATTATTCTTGACACGAATGTTGTTTCTGAAGCAATGAGGGTCGGTCGCGAGCCGGCTGTCGTCAATTGGCTCGACAAGCAGTCAGCGGAAACATTGTATTTGACGGCAACAAGCCTGTCGGAGCTTTCGATTGTCCTTGAAATTCTGCCTTCCGGCAAAAGAAAAGACAGACTTAGCACAGGACTTAGAGACCTGCTTGTAATACTTTTCGGCGAGCGCATATTGCCCTTTGACCGAGAGGCGGCAATAGTTTTTGGATCACTGGTTGGTGCAGCCCGCAAAGCCGGCCAGTCTGTATCTTTGTCCGACGGACAAATCGGTGCTATTGCCAGCGTGCATGGCTTTGTGGTTGCGACCCGCGACACAGCGCCATTTGTTGCCCTTGGTGTACCGGTGGTTAATCCATGGAAGTTGGATAAGAAGAAATAGGCCGATCTGTAAAACTGGGAGCTCGCGTGTGGAATAGCGCTGCTCGGGTGAGGGAATCACACGATTCTCAGGCTCAGTGTTTTGGCATATGCTGAAATTATGCGAAACTGGATTTGCCTAATTGTTTTATGTCAGGCACTGGGTTTTCTTTGCGGCTCAGTGATTCAATGCTGGCCGCATTTACTTCCGCCTCTGCGGATGCTGGCGCGCCCAGCATTGATGCCGGATTGGATGGCCAGACAGCGGCTTTACTCGTGGCGCGGCAGGCTGC
>JADZFV010000157.1 GCA_020854255.1 Candidatus Melainabacteria bacterium
AAATGACATCCAGCGCCGCAGTTGGTTGGCGTTGACGCCATTGGCCAGTGCGATGCCAGCGACCGAGGCGCCCGGTTCGTTGCAGGCTTCGATCAAGGATCGCTTGAAGGTTTCTGTGTGGGTTCGACGGGTGCGGCGGGGCTTCGTGACGTTCATATAAGTGTCCACTTCTAGCGTGGACACTATGCTCAACATCCAGGCCGACTTCAGCAATGTGGGCCGGTTAGACGCTTACAGAAATGGACAGGGCTACCTCGTTTGATCGTTAGGCAAGCTGCTGTAGGCCGCCATGCCTACGAAAGGAGTCCTGCGCGCCGGATAAACTGCGAAGGCTGCTGCCATTTCGAGTCGCCCCAAGGCATCACTCTTTGGCGCGGATGTCATCAGGGGATCAAATCTGCGTGTCGCTTGACATTCCCGAGTTTCAAGAGAATCAGCGAGAAATATTCTTTGTAACTAAGAGAATCGCTTTCTATACTCCGACAGTTACTTGGACGCTCCTGACAGGAGATCAACTTGCCTCCCGCGACGCCGAACTCAATGTCAGACGACGTACCTGCATGCAAGATTCTTGCTGCAGAGTACGTGCGTATGTCGACCGACCACCAACGTTACTCAACGGAGAATCAAACAGCCGTGATTCGTAAGTACGCCGAATCTCACGGCATGCTTATCGAGAAATCCTATGCTGACGAAGGAAAAAGCGGGCTTGATATCAGTGGCCGAGAGGCGCTTCGCCGCCTGATAGCGGACGTTCAGGGTGGCGTAACGACTTTCAAAGTCATCTTAGTTTACGACGTCAGCCGATGGGGACGATTTCAAAACACCGACGAAAGTGCCCATTACGAATACCTGTGCACCAGAGCCGGGGTCAGAGTAATTTATTGCGCTGAACAGTTTGAGAACGATGGCTCTCCGGTATCGGCAATCGTAAAAAGCGTCAAACGGGCAATGGCTGGCGAATACAGCCGAGAGCTATCTACAAAAGTATTTATTGGCCAGTGCCGCCTTGTCGAGTTAGGTTTTCATCAAGGTGGCGCGGCAGGATATGGCCTTCGCCGGGCGCTTATAGACGACCAAGGGAACCCAAAAGGCCTTCTAGATTATCGCCAACACAAGAGCATTCACACTGACCGGGTAATCTTGGTTCCGGGCCCCGACGACGAAGTGCAAACAGTTCGCCGAATCTACGACTGCTTCGTTACAAAAGGAATGAACGAAGCCTCCATAGCAGAAATGTTAAACAATGAGGGGCTGCTAACGGATCTTGGCCGAAAGTGGACTCGTGGAACAGTCCATCAGCTTCTGACAAATGAAAAATATATAGGCAACAATATTTACAATCGAATGTCTTTCAAACTAAAGCAACATAGAGTTCGAAACACACCAGATCGCTGGATTCGATGCGACAGCGCTTTCAAAAACATAGTTTCCAAGGAAATTTTTGAAAACGCTGTCGAAATAATATCAAAAAGATCTGCGCGGTTTAGCAATGATGAAATGCTCAAACTCCTTGACAACCTATACAGTCGGCTAGGAATACTATCCGGGATAATTATAGACGAGCAAGAGGGAATGCCATCCAGTAGCGCGTATCGCTCTCGTTTCGGCGGACTACTGCGCGCCTACAAATTGATCAACTACCAGCCTGACCGGGACTACCGTTACTTAGAGATCAATCAAAATTTACGAAAACTTCACCCTGAGGTAATCGATCACGTTACAAATCAGCTTATAAACTTGGGGGCAGAGGTTTCGTTCAATACCAAAACCAGTCTATTAGCCATAAACAATGATTGGTCCGTTTCGGTAGTTATCGCACGATGTCACAAATTGCCGTCTGGAACACTACGCTGGCACATTCGATTGGACACGGGGCTCTCCCCGGACATAACGATAGCCGTGCGGATGGACAGTGCAAACTTACTGATTCGTGACTATTACCTGATACCCCGACTGGACATGGGTTCGTGGCCGAGTCGCTTTGCAGAAGAAAACGACAGGATACTTGAAGGCTATCGCTTCGAAAGCCTTGACATCCTCGGCGAGCTCGCCGCTCGCTGTCCGATAGAGGAGGCAGCATGAAGCCGGCCGTCATCCACGAAAACGTCATCATGATTCCTATCGACAGGATCGACGTACTCAATCCACGCTCCAGAAACAAGAAGCAGCACTTAGAAATAGTAGAGAACATTCGCTCCATTGGACTGAAACGGCCAATAACTGTAAGCCGAAGAACACTTCCTGATGGGTCGCATCGATACAATCTCATTTGCGGACAAGGCCGACTAGAAGCGTTCAAGTTGCTGAACCAGGATTCCATTCCAGCCTTTGTCACCGAAGCTTCTGAAGAAGACTGTTTAGTCATGAGCCTCGTTGAGAACATCGCACGTCGACAACATCGCCCGATCGACTTGATGCGTGAAGTCGGTGAGCTTCGAAAACGCGGTCACAACGACGGTGAAATTGCACAGCGGATTGGAGTCACCCCATCTTGGGTCAACATGATCGCCGGCCTTCTTGAGAAAGGTGAAGAAAAGCTACTATCTGCGGTTGAGGCCGGATCAATTCCACTCAGTATGGCCACAGACATCGCTCGAAGCAGCGACGCTGAATTACAGAACCTACTCGCTGGAGCGTATCAAGAGGGGTTTCGTGGAAAGAAACTCTCTACCTTGCGCAAGCTACTGGAGCAAAGAATCAGACGCGACAAAGCTATCGGCAACGTTCCTCTTGGCAAATCTTCAAAGAAGAAGCCCCTGACGGCATCAGACCTTCGCAATCTATACGAACTTGAAGCAGAGAAATTACGGATCAGAGCAAAGAAGGCTGAATTCACGCACGAGCGGATTATTTTCGCAGCGGAGGCCATAAAAGACCTGCTCGAAAACGAAGAGTTTGCACTTTTGCTGCAAGCAGAAGGCAAGGACACGCTACCTAAGCTCCTGAAGGATCGCATATCAGGGGAGGCGCGCGCATGAATCAAAATCCGCCCTCACCTTCATCCGAACACGGTATAGAGAAGACGAAATCAGCCTTTCTTCATCAATGCACCAACGTTCCAATAGCCAACATTATTCCACTAAAATCACTGCGCCCAGCGGTCAAGTCTAGCCTTAAATATATGCAAATACTTGCATCAATTAAGGAGGTGGGACTTATCGAACCACCCGCCGTTGTTCCAGACCCAAATAAGCAAAATCACTTTCTGCTTCTTGATGGGCATCTCAGAATAGAGGCGTTGAAGGATCTTGGCTCAACAGCCGTTGATTGCATCATAGCGACAGATGATGACACATACTCCTACAACAAGAGAATAAATAGATTAGCCGCAGTTCAAGACCACAAGATGATTGTCAACGCAATCGAAAGGGGCGTATCAGCCGAACGAATCGGTAGTGCACTCGACCTATCCCCCGAAACAGTGCGCCAACGCTTTCGCCTTCTTGATGGAATATGCGCTGAGGCAGCCGAGATCCTATCCGACAAGCCATGCCCTGCACATATTTTTAGGATACTTAAAAAAATGAAGCCCATTCGGCAAATTGAGGCTGCAGAACTAATGGAAGGCCAAAGAAACTACAGCCTATCTTTCGCGACCGCAATATTAGCCTCTACAACGGCACAGCACCTAGTTACCGAGCACAACAAAAAGACTCGAAAGTCTGACGATGCCCTTCCATCTTCTGACTCAATGGAACGCCTAGAGCGTGAGCTAGCTGCATTACAAACCCAAAACAAGGCTATTGAGGATAGCTACGGCCCTGACGTACTTCATCTGACCGTAATTCGTGGTTATCTTGGAGGAGTTCTTTCTTGCGCCTCAATTGTAAATTGGCTTGCAAAGAACCAACCTGACTACCTTCGTGAGTTTCAAAAAATTGCTGAAATGTCAGAGCTACCGTTCAGCAAAAAGAATTAATTCAAAGCAACTCTTTCTATTAACAGTCGACCGCGACTCTCTGCGAAATCGGGGTAGCGCCCGCATCGATCGCACCCCATTCAATCGAGTCTGACTGAAGTGGTCAAGTAATACCGGACACCTCGATAGGGTGCTGTACTGCGGTTTTCCGTTCATAGGCTGTGGGCGGCAGGTAGCCCAGCGTCGAGTGCAGACGGACGTTGTTGTAGAACCCGACGATGTAATCGGTAATGTCACGGCACGCCTCGGCGTGGTTGGCGTAGTCGTTTTGCCAGACCCGCTCCCTCTTCAGATTCAGGAAGAAGCGCTCCATGACGGCGTTGTCCC
>JADZFV010000158.1 GCA_020854255.1 Candidatus Melainabacteria bacterium
GAACGGCTTAACCGTCACCGCAAGCGCGTCTTCAACGCTAACTTGGGACGCAAATGGCAATCTTATATCCGATGGCACCAACACATACAAGTGGGATGCAGAGAATCGGCTGGTCGAGATCGATTATCCGGGGGTGAACAATTACAGCCAGTTTTCGTATGATGGGCTGTGGCGGAACACTAAGATTGTTGAAACGACTTCTGGCTCGGTGACTGGTACAAAACAATTTGTTTGGAGTGGAGATTCTCGCAAAGAAGAACGTGATGGCAGCGGAACAACAGTATCCAAGCTATTCACTCGCGGACAAACGACTACCGGCTCTTTATTTTGCTATACGTTAGATCATCTCTCGTCTGTGCGTGAGCTAGTCGATGTTGCTGGTACCTCGCAATCGCAGATTTCCTATAGTCCATTCGGACAAGAGAAGTTCACCATCTCAAACGTCGTTCCTGCTCTGGCGTATGCTAGTTATTACGCACACCAACGATCCCATTTTGGATTGACCACTTTCAGGGAATACGGCTCTCAACAAGGAAGGTGGTTAAGTCGCGACCCAAATGCCGACTCGACGTTTGCAACGATACAAGAAACGCTTGATCCAGCAGATCCGAGTGCTGCGTCTTTTGGAAAGCTCAAGCAGCTAAATCCTAATTTGCTTGCAATTCAGAACGCAACCCATGATCTAAGCCAGCTAGTGGAATTAGTGACATTAATGTCTGACATTAACATGAATGCTGCGAACGGCAAGCCAAAATCTAATCTGTATACCTATGTGGGAAATAGTCCGCTCCAGTACAATGATCCGTCAGGCTTAGACGAGCATTGGGCATGGTGCACCGCGTACTGTACTTTGTACGCCAAGGGCGCTTTAGCTTACATACTTTGCATGCAAGACTGCATGCAGGGTTTCCCTAAAAAGTGCCTGGTGCCCAATCGTTAGCAGATGTATGTTTAAATTAGAATATGAACTAATCCCTCCCGCAGGTAAACCGTGCATGTTGGACAGCTTTTCACCGAATCTGATAACAGTCATATCGTTTGCGCAAGAAGAAGCAGTCGCTTTAGAGCACTACTCCGTTGACCCTGAACATCTCTTGGCTGGGTTACTTAGACTGACTGATGATTGTGGAGCAGCTGTATTACTGCGCCGCGGGGCCTCTCTAGAGAGCGTAATCAATGAGATCAAAAACGAATCAACAAAAGCTACCAAGCTCGAAAGTACGACAGATTCGTTATCACTCTCTGCGTCGGCCAAACTTATTCTAGAGTCGGCTTACGAGGCCGCTATGAAGATGAATTGTCGTGAGTGCGGTACACAACACCTCATTCTGGCATTGATGAAGTATGACCCTACGGCTCAAATCTTGGCAAATTGTTGTGGTGCATCCATCTCCGGAATTGAATCTGAAGCACGTTCGCTTTGTGTTTCGTTGCCTCCCTTGGATGACATTCAATTACTCAAAAAACAGGTGTCAACATGGCAAAGTCGCGCCGAGATGGCTCGAGACCAAGGTAATGATGAGCTATTTCGTCAGGCGATTGAGCAAAAAAGTAAATATGAGAAGTTGCTCGCGGACCACGTGTGAACAGGTAAGAGTGGAAGTGCTCCTTGTGCTATGACGGCGGTCCGAGAAATTTGGAGAAGAGCTGAAATTTGAGCACGACAGGGCAATCAAGTAACACTGCATGCGTGTCTAGCTCGCGAACAGTAGGCCGACACACGAAGGTGTGTAGCAGGATAACACAGGTGATTCGTTTTGCCGGAATCAGGGTGCTGGCGTAGCTTTATCGCAATTCGCTTTTGAAAAACAGGTGATTCACTTCGCTCCAATCACCGCGCCGGTGGCAAAAAGCGCAATTCGTTTGAAAATATAGCATGCAGATCTGCTTGCTTGGCTGGAAAAGGCTCGGACAGGCCCCAAAGTCAGCGAATCACTTTTTGCTTTCTGCCGAATATTGCATCGTTTCGATATGGCGCTTTGACGCTCTTGGATTGTCGCGCACGGTTACTACTGGATGCGCGTTTTTACGGCATTAAGCATGTTGCCGAAATGCTGGAAGCTGGATCAAACCTGAAGAAATTATGTTCATGGGTCACTGCCTTTGGTATCACTCTGTCTACATTCGCAATGGCACTATCAACATTGAGGAAGCCTCTTCAACAAGTAGAAGAGCGGCTTTACAGAGGGTTCTCCATGGTATGTTGAAAACAACGAAATACTGTTTGCGATGTTATCTGCCAATTTTCGTTTTCCAATTTTCCATCCGAACGAACTCGAAACGGATCTTCATTTCAGACCAAAGCAACAAATAGGACCCCTAATTTCCTCTGTACGCGTTTTTCGATCAGTAAAAGGTCACTTCACCCGACCTAGCTGAAAATCATCGATTTCTGAGCGCGCCAGCGCATCATGCCCGGCACAAGCCAAACCGGAAATCCCTAGCGTCAAGGCAACCCCTTCGGGGTGGCTCTTCCAGAGCCAGCCTTGACCCCAGGGTCCCGATTTCCGGCTATTCAGGCATGAGGGCATGTGCGTGCTGGCGCGAAAACTTCCATTCAGGTCAAACGCCGGAAACGCTGATCAAACGACCTTTTCGAAAGATAAAAATTTTTCCGAAGTGTCTACATATTGTCTACGCGACTTTGCCGGCTACCCCAAAATTCAAAAGGCAGGAAACATGCCCAAGTTGACGAAATTATTCATCTCAAGTATCAAGCCCCCGGAGAAAGGTCAGATCTTCTTTCGGGATTCATCGTTAATCGGTCTGGGGCTGCGAGTAACTCCGAGCAGCTGCTGCTACATAGTTGAGGCCAGAGTAAATGGGGTTCTGCGCAGAATCACGCTCGGCAAAGAGTCACAATTGACACCGACCGCTGCAAGGAAGAAGGCGCAAAAGCTGTTAGCGAACATGGCAGCCGGAAAAGATCCGACCATCGAAAAGGCTAAGAAGAAGATACGGGGAGCTACTCTTCAAGAAGTTCTCAACCACTTCTTGTCAGTCCGCATCCTAAAACCAAACACTGTCCGCACCTATCGGCAAATGGTTCCTCGTTGTTTGGGTGACTGGCTGAATTTACCGGTCACGGCAATCACGCGCGTTTTGGCTTCATATTGCACCTCACTTGTAGTTGAGTAAACACTCGGTAGGAAGGCTTCCAAAATTTTTCTTTTGGACATTCGCGAGGAAACGGATGATCTTGCGGTCGGGTGGCAGAAAAAGC
>JADZFV010000159.1 GCA_020854255.1 Candidatus Melainabacteria bacterium
AAACATGAACACAGTCATTGGACTGCTAATTCTGTGTACCGCGCCTTTCATCGGTGCGTTTTTGGGCAAGAGGATTTTGGCAAGGCGCTGGTTGTTCAATCGGCTTCGTGTCTTCCTCGCTTCATTGCCTGTCATCTGTGTCTCAGCTTGGTTGGTTTTGAGCTATCCATGGGCTGCAATCGCAATTGCGTTGTGCGGATTATTCGCTCTTCGTGAAGGGCGCGCATATCCGGTGGCAGTCCGCAATTACGGTGGCTCGGCCGCAGACCCGCTTGGTGCTTATCGCCCACGTGTCTCCGATGGAGCCACCTGGGGAGATGTGCACCATCGTGATCGCAATGTCGTTCCTTTCACCCGGAAAAGCGACCTGCGCGAAATGCAGGAAGGCGCATTCGGGAGCATTGGTTCGGCTTCTGGAAAACGTTTCGAGAAATATCCGCCCGTCATCCACCGGCAGCGATCGGGGCATGCCAGGTTGATTGTCGACAACGGACACTTCCCGCCCAGAGGCACAAGCGCAAAACGCGGACAGCTCAAGAGCGTGAAGTAATCAGTTATTCCTGCCATTACCGCCTACAATTGAGGCCTACGGGTCTTCGGAGAGATACATGGCACCAAAAGTCTATGTCGCTAAGCGCGACTTCTTGCCTGAGTCGGCTCGCAAGAGCTTCCATATCGACGTGAAAAAAGGCGATCACCTCGAGGTCGAGCGCGAGTACGATCACGGCGATATGTGCCGGCTGAACGGCAAGCAGGTGTTCCTCAGCGAAGAGGACATCTACCGGCACTGTGAGGTGGAGAAGGCCGAGGACGCCCTCGCCCGACGCTGACTGACACTGAGTTTCAACTGATCGAAGGGGAACCGCACCGGCGGTTCCCCTTCTCGCGCAGGAAGCCATCTGGGGCTTCTGCGCTCAACAAAAAACGGAGGTGTGCTATGAGCGATACTCAAGCACAAAGGCCGCTGCTCGTCCTCGATCTGGACGAGACGCTGGTGCACGCCGAGGAGAAGGGCAAGCCCTTTCTTTCCGGTCGATCACCCGACTTCACGACCAGCGATTATGTCGTGTACAAGCGGCCACTCCTCGACGAGTTCCTCTCGCGGATGTGGAAGCTTTACGACCTCGCCGTCTGGTCTGCAGCCGGAACGCTGTACGTCAATCGTGTCGTGGAGGTAATCTTCGAAGGTCAAAAGCAGCCGGTGTTTGTCTTTTCAGGCACGCGCTCGACTCGCCGATTCGACCACGACCGTCACGAAGCCTATTACATCAAGGACTTGAAGAAGGTCCGCAAGACGGGCTTTGACCTGCGTCGCGTGCTCATAGTTGATGACCTCGAGCGCAACGCTCAACGCAACTACGGCAATGCGATATACGTCAAGGAGTTCAACGGAGAAGAGGGCGACAACGAGCTTTTGCTCCTGGCAGATTACCTGGAAAAGCTGGCAGACAAGCCCAACTTTCGCAGCATCGAGAAGCGCTACTGGCGCTTCGAGGTGTTGAAGGCAGGCAATGCTTCCGGCTGAGCCTGCTCTGTCCGCTAAGCCTGCTGACTCTGCTGCTCCCGTGCGTGCCAAGTAAGCGCTCTCTTGGCATCACGACTCGATGAAAGAGAGGCTTCGTTTCAGTCTGGTAACGGACTGAGGCGAAGTCTCCTTTCTCTTTTTTCCTGGATCTGATACGATATGAAATAGTATAAATTGAGTTACTGGACTCTTGATTGGTCCGGCCTCAGATAGCATTTTTGATGGCTATTTTGAGTTCGTAAATCATCGTGCGTGGTATGTCAGAAATGAGTGCCGGTGGGTTCGTATCGGGCGCTTGTTACTATCGTGATTCCAGGGGCGTTCATGGATTTTGCTCTTACTCTTGCGCCGGACAGTCGTCAACCTGTCTACAAGCAGGTATCCGAAGCACTGAAATTAGCGATTCTGGCCGGGCGCCTGAAGCCAGGAGAAAAACTGCCGTCCACCCGTGACCTGGCCGACTCCATGAATGTTTCGCGCTTCACGGTCATTCGCAGCTACGAGGAATTGTCAGCCCAGGGTTATATTCAAACGACTTCGGGCAGTGGCACTTTTGTCAACAAGGAAATTCCCGGCCATCTCGACGACATAAAAAGCAGAGAATTGCAACGCCAGCCGGCTGAGCCAGTAGTGCCCATGGAAGCTCTTTCTGTGTATGGCGAGAGAGTGATGAATTGCGAGGAAATTGAAGACGCACACGTGGAGTTATTTGCAGAATTGAATTACGGTGCGCCGACAGTCGATCAATTACCTCTGACGCGCTGGAAAGAAATGCTCTATCGAGCCACCCGCTTTCAAGACGGCAACATGCTCATGTATCACAGTGATCCATTTGGCTACATGCCTTTGCGAGAAGCAATCGCCAATTATTTGATTCGCTCGCGCTCGGTAAACTGCACAGCCGATCGCATTGCCATTTTTTCTGGCGCGCAGGGAGCGCTAGATTTAGTGGGCAGACTGTTGATCGACGAGGGGGATGCTGTGGCTCTGGAAAATCCTGGTTTTCCGGGAGCGCGGAGAAGCATGCTCACTCATGGTGCCGAGATTGTGCCTGTGCCGGTAGACGGACAGGGCATGATTGTGGAACATCTTCAATCGCTCAATCACCGCATCAAATTTGCTTATGTGACGCCATCGCATCACGATCCGACCGGCGTGGTTTTGTCATTGCCGCGCCGAATAGCGCTCCTGGACTGGGCTGAGCGAACAAATTCTTTCATTATCGAAGACGATTATGATTCGGAATATCGCTATGGTGATAAACCAATGCCGTCCTTGCAAGGGTTGGATGAAAGCGATCGCACTATCTATTTGTCGACGTTTTGGAAAGTGTTGTATCCGGTCGTGCGCATCGGGTTTGTTGTTTTGCCCAGGCAAATGGTCCGACTGATGGGCAGAGCGAAGTCTCTTATCGAGAGGGATTTTCCACTTCTAGAGCAGAAAGCCCTCACCGATTTTATCGATGAGGGGCATTTGGAGCGGCACATAAAGCGTACCCGTGTATTTTATGCAAAACGCCGGGCCGCTCTCGTGCAGGCAGTCACAAGGCAATTTGGAAAACGCATTTACATATCACC
>JADZFV010000160.1 GCA_020854255.1 Candidatus Melainabacteria bacterium
CCAAGGGACCGGGATTTACTTTCGTCTGGCCGGTTGCCGATACTTATAAGAAGGCCGATCTGCGCATAATCACAATGTCCATCCCTATGCAGGAGATAATTACCAAGGACAATGTCTCGGTTCGCACTGCCGCTGTCTGCTTTTTCCAGGTTATCGACCCGTTTAAGGCAGTCACGAAGATCGAAGATCCAATTGAGGCGACGCGCCAGATAGCCCAGACCACGCTTCGAAGTGTGCTTGGGCAGCATGAATTGGACGAGCTTCTCAGTGCTCGCGACTCGATTAATGCGCAGCTTTCAGCCATTATCGACAGGCAAACTGAAGGTTGGGGCATAAAAGTCAATTCCGTTGAAGTAAAAGATGTTGAGATTCCCGAGGGAATGCAGCGTGCCATGGCCAGGCAGGCGGAGGCAGAAAGAGAAAGGCGTGCCAAAGTAGTCGCCGCCGAAGGCGAGCATCAGGCTGCCGAGAAGCTCGCCGAAGCAGCCAGGCTAATCTCTTCGTCGCCGGGTGCTATGCAGCTTCGGCAATTACAGACAATGGTTGAAGTGTCGACAGAAAAAAGCTCGACCTTGATTTTTCCCATACCTATTGAGTTCATGTCCGGTATTCAAAACGCTCAGGTAGAAGAACAAACAGATGGAGAGCGACTGGATGTTTCTTCCGTGAACAAGCAAGTTCGCAATGAATTCCGTTAAGCTCGCACTGTCATTTAACCGCTTAGACCCTTGAGGAATTCGGCAAGTGTAGTTTCTTTCGGTCTGGTCATGATCCAAACACATGCTTCCGTAAGAGCCTCTTTCAGGGGCGCGTCATGGTCTTCGTCCACATCGGCTTCAAAAATAAGTCTGTAGGGTGCGATGTTTTCGCCATACCAGACAAAGACGCGTGTTGATTTGCCGCGTCCGAAGTTTATAAGCAAGTGATCGAGGTCCTGTGGAGGTGTGACGTCGAAGCCACGCTTGAATTCGGTTACTGTGTCGACAGCAAACGGCACATCGAGACCGGCTTTCCACTTTGCAAACATACCCCCTTCAGAGCATGCTCTGCCGCGCAGCACGACCAGTCCGCAATTCGACTTGCCTCCTTGCGAATCGGATGCGTCTTTGCGCCTGTAAGAGAGCCAACCTTTCCAATCTTTTGGGGTTGGGGAACCCAATTTGATGCCTACTTCTTGCTCAATTGATTGCAAGCAGAGCTCACATTCATATGGTAAATCTAAAAGACCTCCGGCGCATTGCTGCTTTGCCAGAAGTTCCGATTCAAGCTCCATTAGTTTGTGATTGAACATTCGCCTCAGATACGGCATTGGCTTTGCGCGGACAAGAATTATATTCCCATCTTATTAGGCAGTGGCGGCAGCAACTCACGCATAGCCAGAACAGCCGACATTATTAGCATAATGATGCCGAAGCCGCGGCGCAAAAACGAGTCCTTAAGCTTCAGAGCCAGCGCGCTGCCCGCTAGTGAGCCGGGAATCGAGCCAGCAATCATCAGCACTGCCAGGGCAATATTGACATGAAGGAGAACGAAGTGCGACAGCGTTCCGGGAATGGCAACCGCCGCAATCACAAGAAGTGACGTGCCAAAAGCTGCTTTGACCCCAAAATGATAGAAGTAGAGCAAGCAAGGCACCATCAGAAACCCGCCGCCAACCCCAAAGAAACCAGCGAAAAGTCCAGCTGCCAGCCCCACTGCAAAAGGACCGATGCCTTGCGATGAAGAGCCATCTTCTGCAGGTGGGGTTGTTGTTGACTTGGTCGTATTTGCCTCGTGGGTTTTTGGCTCAAGTGTCGTGATTTCTTCTGACACTGTCTCTTTTTTTCTATGTATTTTCAAATTATCGCCGATTGAAAATGAGAGATCGATACCGGCGACACAGACTAAGAGAGCAAAGAGCAGCATCAAAACTTGACCTTCCACATACTGTGTAGCCGCGGCACCGGCTATGGTGCCCAGAACGGCAGTCGGTGCCAGCTTGGAGGCCATGACCCGGTCGACTTGCTTTCTCTTGAGGTAGTTGTAGGCACCGGCAATTGAAGTCGGAATGATAAGGGCCATTGTGGTGCCGACCGCTACATGCGGATCGATATCGAGAAAAATGCGAATCAAAGGCGTGCAAAGTATGCCGCCCCCAACTCCAAAGCAGCCCGACATCAAACCAGTCAATAGACCAATGACGATCGCTTTAATGATAAATATTGGTTCTAAGATCACATGTAAGTTGAGAGAAGCCTTCCTAAATCAGGATTCTCGCCTATCATGCGGTAATACATTGGATTGCGTGCCAAACTCTTGGCTATTTTGCGATCCTTTTTGATCGCCCGGTAAATGCCTTCAGGATCAAGCGCAATAACCTTATCGGCCTGTGGATTGGTTGCAAGCTTGCGGGCAACGTCTTTCCACCTGGTCAGGCGGCGGCAAAGATAATGATCGGCTTCGGCAATTTGACCCAGGCGTGGATGTTTTGCCAGGAGCATGGCCGCACAATGGTAGTCGGTAATTGATTCAATCAGCTGCGGATTGGCTTGGGCCGCTCGATCGAGCCAGTGATACCTGGCCATGGAATTGGCTGCACTTCTGTCTCTACGCACTCGATTTGGACTGACTGATTTGCTGGAATTTGCAGAATGTGTTCCTAAGCCGGGGCGCAGCTCAGGACTGTCGTCGGCGACGGCAGGCAGGCAGGCGGCAAGAAAAATGGCAGCTACAACTGACATTGTGTATGTAAACGACCATCTGCGCGGCATCATCTCAACCTCAAACGGTTTATAAAATCGGAAAATTGACACCATTAACGACACATTCCTAACACCATTATTTAACCACCTGGCGAGCTACAGACCATAGTAAACAATCCATAAGGGTTCTAAATTCAAGTGCTTTGAGCCTGCAAACCCCCAGTATGGGCTACTTTAGGTACAATGCATTTGGGATGCTGGGCGAAAATCTTGAATTTATGAGACTTTCCCTTGCACTCCTCACCTCAAGAAGTATATGCAACAGGCATCGGAAGCCCATTTGAAACTCAAGGTTGAAAAGAAGGCGGAAAGGTGAGCAATCAGGGACCGGCAGGTAATCAACCCGAAAAGGTCGAAAACAAAGGATCAGCCGACGTTGCTCGGGATAAAGCTGAGGGCGACGCACTTTCCCTGGGCAACATGGTCTCGCGCGCAGACGGACTGCAAAGTGCTAAACGCCAGGATCAGGGCATTACAGAGACGCAGAAGCTCGAACAATTGAATAATCAATTGACGCCGCATATCTCCGGTAAGCCAGGCAGAGGTGCGCTCTCGCGTGGTCTTGGCTTGTCGGAAGAATTGGGGCGTGAACTCTCCAGAGAAGCCGGCGCAGAACCTTTTAGGGACAGGGTTTTGAAGGGAGAAACAAATTTACCCGTGCGCGAATTCACCTGGTCAAATCAGCGTCAAATGGACCAATCAGCAAACGCGGGATTGAATATTCCCCTGGGTTTGAAACAATTTTTCCAATTGCGAAAGGCCGAATATCAAACTCAGCCAGAGAAATCGGATTCTCGGATGAATGTCAAGGTTGAGAATTTTTTGAACCAGACTC
>JADZFV010000161.1 GCA_020854255.1 Candidatus Melainabacteria bacterium
AAGCAGCACCGCAACGCACTATAGTCCCGCATCATGTTTACCACGAACAGCATCGACCCATTGCCTATCCTTCGATTCATTTAATCAATATGCCTAAGCCCCTGCGAATCGCATTGCAAATCCAACAGCCTGTACTGGATTGCCTTTCTATCGCGCCATTTGATCAGCCCGCCTTTAATGCGTTCCGTGTCACGTGCATGCACCAATACTAATACAGACGAACCAGCGCCGCTCAATACACAACCAATAGTATCCGCATCCGCCAATTCCCTCCGAAGCTCCTGAAGGTGAGGTACAAGATGATTGCGAAAAGGTTCATGCAGCCGGTCATCCGAAAGAACCTGCTTGAGCATCGCTGCGTCATGATTAGATACTGCTGCAAGAAACAAGCCTGTCCTTTGCATGTTAAATGTAGCGTCTGCAAGCGAGACTTTTTTTGGCAAAACAGCTCTTGCCTGGGGCGTGTTGAGATTGTAGGGTGGGACAACCGCAAGAATTCCCCAATCACTTGGCCATGCTAACTTCTCTGTCAGCACCATGGTGCCATCAGAGGACAATCCGCTAACAACAAGACCTCCCAGGAGGCTTGCGGCCAAAGTCTCAGGATGCCCTTCAATAGCAATTGACTCTCTCAGCAGTTGAGCAGAATTCGGAATCCGATCTTTCACAACATACGACGCCCAGAGAGCTCCCAAAATTACTGTTCCACTGATCCCCAGCCCACTGCCGAGCGGTACGTCTGCAGCAACTGAAAGCTGCATCTCGCTCAGTATCTCCGGAGTGTTTTTCCATACTTTATTAAGTACACTGTAGATAAGATCACCTTGATCCTTGTCACTGCTCTTGCTCGCCAGTGCTCCATCAAGTCGCAAGAATGCTCCATCCCCTCGGCGCCTTTTCCTGAACTCAAAGCGAGCATAGCTTGTCACCGCTAAGCCTATGGTGTCGAGACCAGGGCCAAGATTACACGTGCTTGCTGGTACCTGTATTCGCCAAACCTGCCGATTTTTCTTGAGCCCTAGCAACACGAACGGACCTACCAGTCCAGATTCATCTTCTCGCCAGCCACTCACCTGTTTGATTGCACGTTCAGCAGCCTTAAGAGTTGAATGTCCGAGGAAAACCGCTATTTCTTCGGCGGATTTATTAGCTGCTGCAAGCTGAAGACATCTAGTGTAGACAAGCATATCTGGATGCACTGACACAGAAACTTGTCCCTGTTTTGCAGCCTGGGAAATAATCTGTCTTGCTGCTCGAGTACTTAAAGGTTTGTTTTTCTTGGCAGCAAAGACAAAGCGAGAACACTGACCGTGGTTAGACAGTTGAAGAAGAAGTGACCAAGCGCGTTTTCCCAGCACTTTTTCTCCCGAATGAAGCCTGACCATCCCTGTCTGCAGATCCAAGTTTCGCCAGCGCAGCTGTGTAGCCTCTCCAATTCGCAAACCCTGGTCATAGCAGAGCGCAATTAGCGCGGCGTCGCGCAAGCCGTTTCTTTTGCCAGTGCGAGCTGACTGAACAAGTTGCTCAATCTCCCCAATTGTTAAAAACTCTCGCGATCGGCTATCTTCATTTTTCTTCTTTCTGGGCGGCAATGACTTCCTTTTACCTCCTTTGTGAGCTCCGCGAGCAACTTACATTCAAGCAGCAAACAGGCTAAAAACATTTAGGCAATATTCTACAGGACAAAAGAGTACCAGATTACAGCCTCCCCGGTTCCCATTTGTTCAACAGAACCATTTTAGGCAAAATCTCTCATAACCATCCCAGGAGCCCGCTTCTCTGTCCATCTGGACAATCGTCAGCATCGCAAAAGTTATCGGGATTACCCACCCTGAGGCTTGCTATACAGGAAGCACTCTTCTCAACCGAGCCATTTGCGAGCAAACCACCCACAAGCCACCAATCGCCGCACTATTCAAGGATTCTGAGCTCATATCGCATGAGTAGTATGGGGACGCAGATACGTAGAATGCACTCCAGGTCAATTTGCCTGAGTGTATTTGCTGATTATCGGCGAAATTCTCGTTTCTAGAAACGGGGTTTCAGCTGAGCAGCGCGACTTCGGCATGAAAGTGCAGAAGTCTCTGAGGGGTGTCTGATTTTATGTAGGCTAGTTGAATCCAACCCATCCATTTTCAAATCTTTCGCCAGCTACCTAATTGGTTTTTGGTGGTTTGGTCTGTGTGTCCTAACAAAACACATAGGGCTCATTTCGAGCTGAGAGTAAAGGTTCGAACCGGCTTTGCCGGAAAAGGAGAATGCCATGTTCAACGTCGAGTATACCCAACTGTTCGCAGCTTGCGGAGGCCGCATCATCAAGACCAACAAAGGAAAGTTGATCGCTCAGGTGAACGACCTGTCAACGGGAAAGGCGCGGTGGCGCCGTGCCAGCAGTGGGCAGGCAGTTGCTTTGTTTCGCAATGCGTTTGCCGTATCGCGCCTCAAAGTAGGCGATCCCGTCATTTGTTGGAATCATGGTTGCCTGATGAAGGGGACCTATCAGGGTTTTAACAGCGACGGGGGATATCACCTCGTTCAGCGAGCTGAAGACCGAGTCGGTACCTATCAGATCGGTCGATACGTGCTGCCATTGGCTTTGGCAGACGAAGACCTCTTCCTTCGTGCGGTGACCTTGCGAAACGACAATATTGTCACGCGGGCCTATGGACGTGGCTTGCCGGCACAAGTTGCCCTCTAGCAGATCGTGCGCATTGCATGAACCCTGTCGCGCCCGACAGTTTCTAGGAAGCGAGACGAATCCACATTGAGAGTATCAGGCACTGTCGGCTCTGAGGCTGGCAGTGCCTCGTTCACCCGTAGCTCAACCAGGGGCAATGGGTTCGACAAGCCTCTAACAGTACGACTTGTGCCTCTCAGCCTGCTGCCGACGAAGGTCCGACGCGCAGTTGAGGAAGAGCGTGTGGCCATCGACTATCCGCTCACGGGTACCGCTAACCTCGATGCAATTCTCGCCAGTCACGGCATCGCGCCGGTCGGCACGAACGACTTCCTCGCCAGATTGCAAACCCACCTGCTTCAAAAGGAGCATACATATGAAAGAGTACACTTCCGACGGACTCGAGATTCACACTAGCCCCGATGGACAACGCTATGTGATTGAGAGGGACGCAACGAGAAAACCTGTCAATACATACAAGCCTAATTTCGACGTAGGCCGGACACTCGTTGATGAACGCGGTCGTTGCTATCGCAACACCATCACACCACAGCGACGCAGGTACGTAGAATGCGCTCCCGGTCAATGTGCCTGAGCGCAATTGATCTGGTTTCCAGCAGAACCTTCAAGACTACCGGAGAAATGAATTCGCGATGAGCAAGTTCAAAGTCACAACAAAATCTGGCACCGTGTATCAGTTATGCGAAGCAAATGGCATCTGGACTTGGGAACGTGTCGAGACCACGGACCAATCGGGCATAATTGGCGGGCAAAGGGAAGGAGCCATTATCTGCGATGCCGTTACGCGCAG
>JADZFV010000162.1 GCA_020854255.1 Candidatus Melainabacteria bacterium
CTTCCAAAATACATGTGGTAGCGCGTGCAAATGATTCGGATATAGCTCCCCAAGCCAAAAGCCCGCTCATCAAATAGAGTGCGAAATTGCTTGTTGAGGTGTCTTGTCCAAATCGCACTTTGAGCACGACGCAAAATACGAAGGTATACAACAACAAATGTCCGACCGGCTGTATGAGCGGCCACAGAGCGCCAAGCAATGAGCCGCGATAGCGACCTTTGAAGTCCCGAGAAACCATCATTTTTACAAGCGTCTTATGGGCCAGTAAAGATGTAATCGGTGGAACCGCCTCGCAAGAGGGGTCTTCCAAAACCAGTGTTTCTTCCAGCTCAACAGCCGGCGCGTGTTCTAAAGTCAGGGTCATCGATCGGGCGTAATCTTTGTGAGACAGCTCATTTCGGGATTACAAGATGTTAGCACGGATGCAAACAGCCAACCGGAGACGCATCTTATCTGCAGATACAGAAAGATAGAACAAGCAAAAATTAGCTGCCGCTCAGGTTGTCTCAATATAAGCGATTTTTACTCGAGACTGGATTATTTGAAACGGGCAGGATATCAAAGCAAAAATCTTCGATTTCCACCTTACTGCCTGCATCAGGGTCACTGTCAGTGCGCGACAGCAAGATTTGCACCGAAGCGATCTTCTCCTTAAGCAGCGACGGCATCATTGGAAAACAATAATCAAAGGCGACGGCACTGGACTGGTTGGGCAGCATACGCGGCAACCAACGGCTGGGATAAACCAGAGTCCGGCCGGATTCGTCCGTAACCAGGACGTTTACTTTCGGCTCGACCCCAATGTTTTTCTTGCTTGCAAAGGATTTGCCTCTCAATCTGAACAACCAGACCTCATTTGCACTGGCGGGCAAACGGCTGTTTATACCCGGTGAAAACATCCTGGTTCCGCCTGCAGGGATGCTCACTTTTAAAGGCAAGGGCGCTGACATTACAACGTCCTGATCAGTGGCTTGCTTAGATTGGATCGGTTCGCTCTTCGCGCCCGTCAAAAGTAGATTGAACGATCCGCTTTGCAGTCCAGGCGTTGGCGAAAGATCGGTCTCCGAACTCCCGTTCCTGGAAGCAAAGGAAGCACTCGTATGGCGTGTCAGGTCAAGCTTTACGTCATAGCGGCTGTCGGTAAAACCACGATCGGATTCGACGCCATAGAAAGCCTTTTCCCAGGAAGAAGAAAGTATGGAAGGATACATGCCTCTCTTCAGATAGTTGCCGAATATTTTGAACGAATGGGCTCCGGTAATGTTTTCAATATCCACAGTGAGCAAGCCGGAAGTCACCACTTTCTGCACCGCTGCCGGTGGCACCGCCATGACAAACCACTGGCGGATGTCGCCTGAAGCAATGCCGGCCGCGTGCGTCATGCAGTCGTAGATCCACTCGCACTCGAAATAGATTTGATCTTTATTCATCTGTTTTTCGGCAGAAAAATCTTGGCTGAGAGCTATGCCCGGTATAAGTGGTCCTTTTAAGACTTCACCGTTCGCTTTCGCCTGCCCATTTTCGACAAAGTCTCTTGCACCGTCAGTATCAATCAGCACGTACAATTGTTGGTTCTTCAACGTCTCCAGGTCATCCTTGCTGAGACTGATTTGCTGGGTAATCTTGTCTCCTTTTCGATCGAGCCGGCACTCCCACTCAAAGGCCCTGCCATTGGCACGCGCAGGATAGACAACCAGAAGCACAGCCAGGAAAGCCAGACCACAATGCACGGATAAAGCCGGTACTCGCCTCCGCGGAGGCTTTGGAAACAATTTCCACAAAAGAATGAAAAATATCGATGCGCACAGGCCCTTTAGAAGGCAAAAAACAGTAAGTGCGACAAAAGGATTTCCCATGAATTGGTAAAGCAGTCCTATTTCGTTCAAGCGTGCCGCCGCAAAGAATAGAAGCAATGCAGTCGACAAGATGGCGCCGCTTTTTGCGTTTTTTCTAAACAACGAAACAATCGCTGTCGCTCCGGCTGCAGCAAAGAGAATCAGGACCGGCGTCGCCGTCATGTTATAGCGTGGCACCGTGATAAAGCAGAAATAGATGACGTGGCTTGCAAAATATAGAAAAAGCAGAAGTCGTCCTTTGAAAATGGCTTCAGAAGGAGTGCTTCCATCATCGTTTCTCACTAAGGCAAGGCAAATCCCCACTGCACAAAGGACAAGCAAAAGCTGATGAAACGCCACTTGCAGCGTGTAGCTGAATAACCCTGCTTCAGTGCGAAAATCGTTCCAGGGAAATTTTGCCAAACGATATGGTTTGTCAAGCATCAGTTTGGCAAATCGGCTCGGTGAGCGCCTTACATTGTCAGCCAAAACAGAAATTGCCGAGCGTTTCTCCACGCCTGTTCCGTCCGGATATGGATACGAAAGCCAACCACTGATATCAGGATTGGTGCCGACAAAAAGATTGTAATTGCCAACCCGATCGACCACGAGGCTGGCTTTGTTGAAAATGGATTTCTGCGCAAACAGCCAGGGAACCATGACCAGAGACATCGCCAGAAGCAGCCAGGCCAAACTCTTGACCGCGCCCGCTTTGCGTTCTTGAAAAAACGTAAGCGGCAAGGCCAGAAAGGAAAGCAAAATCATCACCGAACGGGCCAGCTGCAATGTTGCCAGTCCAAATCCGAGCGCAAAAAACTGCAGCCCCTTGCGCTTCTCTCCAACAAAGCCACGGCACATCAGGTAGAGAACCATGATACTGATTGACGTCGAAAAACTTTCTGCATACAGGCGTCCAGAGTTGATCAAAGAAGCCGGATAGAGAATGGCAAAAAGTGCACAGCAAAGTGCCGCGTTGCCTCCCCAGAACAATTTGGCGGTAAGGCACAGGAAGACATCGGCAACTGCAGAAAGAATGCACTGCCCGAATACAGGCGGCATCCAGGCAGGAAAGTTTCCGAAGAGGCTGCCTGCTTTCTGGCAAATGAGAATGAACAGAGGAAATACAGGACCGGCCTGCTTAAATCCGGAAAGTACGGACAGTTCGCTTTTTTGACTGAAGAATTGATTCAAAGCATCCGCCAGGCGCAAGTACTCCGAACCATCTGCGGCGCCGGCAATGTTTACTTGCAAAAAGGCAAAATTGAACCAGAGGCGAAAAGCCAGAGAGAGCGCAAAAATGCCGAAGAGCAAGGGGCGGGACATTAACAAACCGTAAGCGAGTTAGCTGTATATTTACCGACAAGCCCTAAATGGTAGTAAGGGGCCAGAAGAAGAAGAAGAAGAAGAAGAAGAAGAAGAAGAAGAAGAAGAAGAAGAAGGAATACCGACTCATCAAAACCGCTCCCGCCGGGAGTGAAATAAGGGCGGAAGAGAACATCTCTTTTGCCGAGAAGATAAACCTTTGAAATCGGCTGACAGAAAAAGAGCACTCTCCAGAAAAAGACGGAAACGAAAAGACCGATCAAGGCGAGCAGTGCCACGTCCTTTTTGTGAGCATTGAGCTTCTTAATCATTTCTGTCTGTAGAGAAGAATTTCGCTGCCGTCAGGCACTTTACGTCGGCCGATCAGTTCGAATTTGCCCGACTCCTGGACGACCTTTAAAATGTTTTCGTTTGCGATTTTCGACTCTTCATTGAGCAATTTGTGACCGACATAACCGGTTTTGATCAGATACCACTGATAATACAGTGCCGATTCTTGGCTGAAGGTTACTGTATCGCCGAGCACAGTCCAGGTACGCGAACTGGTCGGTTTGACAAGGCTGCCCATGTACTTGCCCTGCAGCGTGAAAGTGTGGGGATTGAATTCCACATGGTTGGCCATTACATTCAACCAGACAGGTGTATCAGGATCACGCTTGCCAATTGCATCAAGAGCCCACTTCTGCCCCCAATCCTGGTAACGATCAGGGGTGGCTTTTCCGGCCACGTCCTGACCTAACTTGGTTGTTTGAACTCCCATGAGATTGGAAAAGGCCGCCATGAATTCAGGTTTTTCGAAAGGAAAAGGGAAAAAGCAAAAGGACAGATACTGCAAAACTGCAATGGTCGAAAGCAAACCAACCAGCACTTTCGGCAGCACGGGAGCCAATTTGATTTTTGCATCCCATGCCTGGGCAAGAAATGCGCCTGTGTAAA
>JADZFV010000163.1 GCA_020854255.1 Candidatus Melainabacteria bacterium
CAACAACAACAACAACAACAACAACAGAATCCATTCCTTCCTCAGCAACCGCCTCCACAGCCTCCACAACCACCGGAACAAAAGCCGCCTCAACAACCTCCATACTCGCCGCCGCAGTGGTGAGGTCTAAATAGGTCTCAAACAGTTGTATAATCTGCGCTCATCTCTTTGCCGGAGGGGGCGTGATGAAAGCAGATCAAGTTGTTGTTGTCGGCAGCTTAAGCCAGGACATTGTCGTAAATACGCCGCGTTTGCCTGTCAAAGGTGAAACAATTCGCGGAACGGGATTCGGCATGTTTGCCGGCGGCAAGGGAAACAATCAAGCGATGGCGGCCGGACGCGCGGGAGCAAGAGTTACGATGGTAGGGCGCGTGGGAGCCGATGGATTCGGCGACATGCTTATTGAAACGCTGAAGAAAAACAATGTAGACGCATCACACATGGTGCAAGACAAGAAAGCCGGAACCGGAATTGCGCTCATAACAGTAGATGGCGACGGAGACAACAGCATAGTCATTGCGCAAAGAGCCAATCTCAATCTCTGCGACAAAGACATTGAAAATGCCGGCGCGGTGATTTCAGCCAGCAAGATTCTCTTAATGCAGCTGGAGGTGCCCACCGAGGCTGATACTTTTGCGGCGAAACTGGCTCGCAAGCACGGAACTTTCGTAGCACTCAACCCAGCTCCGGCACCGGTGGATGGGATATTGCCGAAGGAGCTTCTGGAAAACGTCGATGTAATCATTCCCAATCAAACAGAAGCAGAATTGATGACCGGAGTAAAAGTCGTCGATGAGAAAAGCGCGCTTGAAGCAGCGGAAGTTTTACGCAAGATGGGACCGAAAAACATCATCATCACCCTTGGAGAACTGGGTGCATTGCTGGTTGAAGAAGGCAAAGCACCACTAATGGTCTCCAGCTATAAGGTGGCAGCCATCGACACGACCGCCGCCGGCGATGCCTTCTGTGGGGCACTGGCAGCAGCATATTCCGGGGGAGAAACGCTTGCAAACGCAGTCAAATTCGGCTGTGCCGCCGGCGCGCTGGCCACCACCAAAATGGGCGCAGAACCTTCGCTTCCAACAAAAGAAGAAATCGAAAAACTGGTCCTTTCAACGGCAAAAAAATAGGCGAACCGAGTGCCTCTAATGCACGCTTTTTGCGGCGCGCTCAAGCGGAATTTGGAACCAAAACGTGCTACCTTTGCCGTTATTGCTGTCCACCCCAATCTTACCGCCGTGCTCTTTGATGATCGCCGCACAGATTGCCAGTCCCAATCCGCTGCCTGTTTTTTTGCCGCTGTCGCGCTTGGACTGCCGGAAGCGGTCAAAGACTAGGGCTCGTTCTTCTTCGAGAATGCCCGGTCCGTTATCTGAAATCCTCACCTCGAGAAAGCCGTTCTTCGCTTCTTGAGTGACAAAAACCTTGCTGTTTTCCGGCGAAAATTTGATCGCATTGGACATAATATTGGCCACCACTTGCGTCAGCCGCTCGTGATCTGCTTTCACGATGACGTCGTTGAGCGGCAAAACAATCTCGACCTTCTTTTTTTCTCCCAGCGCCAGAAGCGATTCCGTGGCAATCTCCATCGTTTCCAAAAAGGATTTTTCCACAAATCGCATATCCCATGCGCCTGACTCCAGTTTCTCAACATCGAGAAGGTCGTTAATCAGTCCAATCAATCGGACCACGCTTGCCTCGATACCCGAAATGATCTTCAATGCCGCTGCCGGAAGATCACCATGCATGCCGCCCGCCAGCGTGCCCAGACGCATGTTGATAGAAGTGAGAGGAGAGCGCAGATCGTGACTGACGATGGCGACGAATTCTTGTTTCATTCTCTCCAATTCTTTCCTCTGGGAGATGTCGTGCGCGACGCAGACAAGCGACTTTTCCTGCTCGACATAACGTACCGACCACCGTGTGTCGACTATGCTGCCGTCTTTGCGCACAACGCGATTTTCAAAAGAATCGACCGGAGCATGCTGCGCTCCTTCCAGCACTTGCGTCGTTCTTTCAACGTCATCGCCATAAACAATCGAAGCAACACGTTTTCCAATTAATTCGTCCGGCTCATAGCCCCAAACCGTCAGAGCCGCCGTACTCATTTCAGAAAACGACAGAGCTGGATTGAGAGAACAGATCACATCGGCAGCGTAATCAACGATGGCACGCTGTTTGCGCAGAGTATTCTCAAGTTCTTGAGACATGCGACGAAACTCGCGATCGAGAATCTCCAGCTCGCTCTGTCCTTCAAGCGGAGGGTTGAGTTCTTGTCCGGCTGCCAGTCTTTGCGCGTTGTCGATCAGAACATCAAAACGCGTGGAGATTCTCAAACTGAGCAACACCGCAAAAATACTGACCAGCGCCCCGCTGCCAAAAACAGCCAGGAGAACCAGTTTGCTCTGTGCGTTGCGTTCGTCGCTTTTGCGCTCAGCATACTTGTCGAGCAACTCGAGTTGCTGTTCGATCATGCCGTTCAAAATGTCGCTGGCACCGGTCGCACACTTTTTGACATAGTTGCCGTATGTCATGAAAATAATAAAATCGCCCTTGCTGTAAGCATCCAGGAATTTGTCGGTGTATTCCTTGGCGCCTTTGGTCAATTTTTCCACTGTGGCGATTTTCTCTTCAGATTGCTTATCGCCCCTGACCAGCGTTTTCAAAGCAGAAATATCTCTTGCTGCCGCCCAGGCGTGTTTCAAATACAGGTCCAGTTTGGATTTGTCTGCTCCCTGCGAAAAAACATACTCGTTGCAAGCCTGGTACGACCAGAGGAATTCGCTGCGCACCTCGTTGACCTTCTTCAACAACTGGCGAGAGCGTGCCTCTTGCTTGAGTTCTTCACCAGACGACTGCAAGCTGGAGTAGAGCATGATCCCGATTATCAGCTCGAACACGACCGGGATGATGACCAAAAGTAAGAGTTGATGAGATAACTTGAGTTTGATTTGCACAGAGTAAGAGATTCCGCACGGTCGCCCTATATAATACTGACCTTTCCATACAGTTTCTAAACTCTCCACAACTATGCCGCTGAATGTCAAACTAAATCGCCGATCGAAAGTCGATCTCAGCGACCAGCTTTATCACAGCCTCAAGCAACTCATTCTGGACGGCGCGCTCACAGCCGGAGAGAAACTACCCTCATCCAGAGAGCTTTCCACGCAATTGAGAGTGTCGCGACCGACAGTGGCGGTATGTCTGGAACAACTGGAACATGAAGGCTACGTCGAACTGAAACACGGCTCAGGCACTTACGTTTCATCAAAAATCAAACGGTCCGGCTCAGACGGCGCCGCAAGGAAAAATGGCTCCTCTGCCGGCAAAAAACAACACTCATCGCCCATACTTTCCCATTACGGCAAGTTTGTTCAGCAAAGTCAGATCGTGCAGAAACAAGCGCGGCTGATGCAAGCAGAAGAACCCAAGATTGCTTTTTATTGCTGGCGCCCGGCTCTTGACCAATTTCCCCACAAAGAATGGGCGCGCATTCTCGGAAGGCATGCACGTATCTCCGTGAGCGAGGTCCTTGATGCACCCTCAGACCAAAGCGGCGAGGCGGCTTTAAGAAAAGCGATCGCGGCACTGGTCTTCAGGTTTCGCGGAGTCAAATGCACAGCCGAGCAGGTGATCATCGTCAGCGGACTGAGTCAGGCAATCGACCTGGTGGCGCGCCTGCATCTGGATGCCGGTGCACATGCCGCCGTCGAGGAGCCCGGTTATCATCATGCCAGGCTGGTCTTTGCGGCGGCGGGAGCCAAGGTTCACTGCGTACAAGTCGACGCAGAAGGATTAAACATCACCGCTTTACTCAAAGAGAAAACACCGCCTAAACTGGTATATGTGACACCCTCTCATCAGTTTCCCAGCGGGCAGACGATGTCTCTGGCGCGGCGACTGGAGCTGCTTTCCTGGGCGCACAAAAACTCAACTTTAATTCTGGAGGATGACTACGACAGCGAATATCAGAAAGTTGGCAAGCCGATACCAGCGCTGATGAGCCTGGACAAAAACCAGTCTGTTGTTTATGCCGGCACACTCAATCAGTTAATGTTTCCGGCACTGGGCCTGGCATATCTGGTTGTGCCACCAGGATTGGTGCGAGCCTACCAGCAAGCCAGAGCATTTGCAAGCGCACCTTTGCCGCCTCATTTGCAAAATGCAATCGCCCAATTCATAGACGATGGTCATCTAGACCGGCACATCAAGCGGCTTCGCAGTCTCTATGACGAAAGGCGCCAGATCCTTACGAACGAACTGGAAAACAAACTGCCCAACCAGGTGACTGTTACCGGAGCAGAATCAGGAGTGTTCGTTCTGGCGCGCATCAAGACAAAAGTATCGACGGCGGAGTTTGTCCGCAGGGCAAGGCAAGCAGGCGTCGGGCTTACCGACACTTCAATTTTCTACGCCGGAAAGCCCAGAAAAAACGAATACATCCTCGGTTTTGGAAGCTTGAACGGGAGTCAAATCAAGGAAGGCGTCAAGCGGCTGGCAATGCTTTTAAAAAGCTAGCACGACAAAGTGTCGGGACCATAAAAACTGCCAGTTGAGCAAGAAAATTGCATATCCATTTGCCTGACACATTACTGACACGCTTTGCATGTAGTCTAAGGACACTTACCAGTCAGGCTCGTCCCCTACCTGTGCTCCAAACCCGCTGAAAAGCGGCGCTTACCCTCCTTTCCCAGCGAAGGAAGCGCTCAAGGAGGAAATTCATGAGACTCGATTGCTGCCGGCCCGCCCGCTCAGCCCCCGCCCCCATATTTGATAACTCAGCACAGGCAACCATTTCCGGTGCAGTACCCGGCAACATTCCTGAAGAGTACGCACCGAGCCGCCCAATATACCTTGAAGGTCCGATCAGCTTCGAGGATTTTCTCGCTGACGGTACTCAAATGAGACACAATCTCGGCATGCGTCCATCCAGTGCGAATGACAAATTAATGTGGCCGGTCACATCGCGCTTCTCATTTGTCTCGGCTGTGTCTCTTGCTTTGATTGCCTCCCTTGTAATGTGCATAAGGGCGCAAGCGATGGACGGTAATTCCACCAGCCTTGCTCAATCCCAAAACCTGAAAATTGCTCATAAAGCGGAAGACCAGGTCATTAGAGACATTGATACGGGCGGGCGCATAATCAGCTTCGTCTGCGGCAGACCCAAGACTCTGCAGATTCTGGCTCCCATGGACATTCCTGAGGTAAAACAAGTGCGCTTCCTGCCGCAGGGCGCCTCCCCGATTGCCGAAATGAAATTCATGCCTGCACCCAGAGTAAAAGCGGGCAGTGGGGTTTCCAGCGCCAAAAGCGGGCAAGTGAAATTGGATAAAGCGACTAGAGACCGCGTCTACAACAAGCTGCTCAAACTGTCGCTTGCCGATCCGGCTGATTATGAAACGGAAGCACCATCGCTCATAACTTACTTTTCGATTTTGACCGGCGGTCAGGATCAAAAACGCGTCGAAGAACTGGAAAAAATCCTCGAAAAAAATTTGCGCAAGTAGTCTCGATAAACCATTTCACAAGCAGACCCCGGCATTTAGGGCGGGGTTTGGCTTCTCGGACATTTTGCACGGACATTGCACGTCTTCAGAACGAAACTCAGTGCATGTCTCACGCGCAAGTTCCACTCACACCCGAGGGCTTGACATCCACCGTTGCGCTAACTGCGCTTGAGACAAACAACACTTAAAGGCTGCGCCAGTCGCTTATGTAAACAGGCCGAGCACCCGCCCCGAAATAAATGTCACAGAACGCCAAAATGCAGTTAGCAAGCACGATCTCGGACGCGCGGATCCGGGAAAGATGTCTTTAAACTGGTAAAGCCACTTTACAAAAATGTATTAGGTTGGCTTTACCACTTTTCCTAATCTTTCAAATATTCGGCATTACTTTTCCTTGCTCCAATATCGGTTTTATTCACCCCAACCCGGCATCACTGCACCAGTACGGCATTTCAAATTGGCATGTGACTGCTCAAATAAGATCCGATTCGATTGCGCAAACCTCACGGACTCGCCGCAAGCGGGACTGGCGCTGACCCACGTCCCCGAACAACAAGAACGACTTCGCAATCGCACTAATTCGCGCAGTTGCCTTCGAGGCTCCTGCACATATGAAACCTCAATCATGGAGAACAACAATGTTCCGATTGACACGACACCGCAACTACATCCAGGCGGCCGCGCTGGCTCTTGGATTGCTCACTGCTTCGGGCGCTCAGGCAGCTACTTGCACTGAGGCACCGCCTCCCGCTTCGCCTGCCTACACATTTTCCGGCGCGCCAGCTTCGGACGGCTATCAGCTGATGTACCACGACATGTGGAATTTCATTGGCGACAATTACTTCGACCCCGCCCGTTTGACAAACTGGCAGGCGCTCGAACACGCATACGACGACAAGCTCGGCACCATGGACGACATTCAGAACGCTCTCAAGGCGCTCGGTGCGGCCACCGGTGACAAGTGGACGGTCTATATCACGCAGCAGGACATGAGAGACTATGCCGACATCGCCAGACAGAATCTCGTCATCGCTGGGCTGATGCTGTACAAGCACGGCGCACACTACCGGCTGGATGTGATTCACTACGGCTCAGCTGCTTACGGCACTGCGCTGCGCGAAAGAGACGACGTCATCTGCCTCAACCATGTCGCTTTGGACGAGCTCGATCAAAAGCAGGTCGACCAGCTTCTGCGCGGCAAGGCGGGCGACAAGCTCGTTGTCACGGCAGTAGCCGCAGACACCGGTGCCGAATACGAGGTGGAGCTGACGTTGAAAGCCATTGCCGACCCTGTCGTGGAAGCGCGGCTTATGCCCGGCAATATCATCTACATCCGCATGCCTTCTTTCGACGGCGAGAACTACATCAACGACTTCATCCAGGAATTCAACCGGGTCTACGACGAAGCGAAAGCCACAGGCGGAGCCAAAGGCATGGTCCTGGACCTGCGCAACAACCTGGGCGGCGAATTGCCGGCAGCGCAGAAATTTTCATCGCTTTTCCTACAGGACGGCCAGGTCGTCACCAGGTCGATCGTGCGCAATAAGCCCATCCAGGACATGATGGTCATCCAGTCCGATCAGATCGAAGCAAAACGCGTCAAGATCGATCCGGCTGTCGTAAAGATTCTGCGCGGCATACCGATGACCGTTCTGGAAAACGGCTCTTCTGCCAGCGCTGCCGAGATCACTCTCGGTGCGCTCAAAGACAACAATCGAGGCACAGTCATTGGTGTGAGAAGCTTCGGCAAAGGTGTGGGCTACAAAGTGCAACCCGGCCCCGTCGGAGGCTTCATGAGCCTGACCGGCTACAAATATGTCACTCCGTCCGGCGCCGAGGTGCACGAGCGCGGCATCGACCCGAATGTTTCGCTAGCCGCTCCTCGCAATCAAACCAGTGATATTCAGCTCGACGAAGCAATTCGTCTTCTGAATCAAGCGCTTGCAACCAAGCCGTAATTCTTGCAACCAATAATAGAAGGACATGGTCATGAAACCTGTCTTTGTTCGCGAGCGCGCTTCAGCGTTCCGTATGCGGGAGCGCACAAGTGCGTTCCGTACATGGGAGCGCACAAGTGCGTTCCTGGTTAGTTTTGCAAGAGCCGCCGCAGTCACTCTCGCCTTTCTGGGCGGGCTGGCTGCGGTGGGCTTGGCACTGCCTGCCGGTGCGCAGATCGCACCGCCGGCAGTGTCCACGCAAGACCAGACGACACCAGAAGCACCCTTCAATGGGCCACAACTTTATCAAGCGGCGTTCGAGCAAATTCGCGATCGCCACCTCGATCTGCGCGATCCGGCAGTACGTGCCGCCTGGGTCGCAGACTGGCAGAACAAATACGACGGCACCAAAGAGCTAGATACTGAAGCGGGGACCGATGAAGCGATTAAGGCAATGGTAGCCTCGCTGCATCTGCCTTTCGACATGTACCTGGGACGGGACTTCGCCAGTGCTTCGGCTTTCCTGGAAGCGAATCCCGCCTCTATTGGCGCTCTTCTGCACGACCGCAAGGTGGCCTCGATCGACCCGGTCACAGGCGTTCCCAAACGGCAACGCGTCACCTACATCGCCGCAATTCGAAAAGACTCCCCGGCAGAAGGCATTCTTCTGCCGGGAGACGATCTTGAAGAAGTCGGCTGCGCAACAGCAGATCCCGCTGACGCCAGTGGCTGCCAGAAGGTTGTGGAATTGTCGCCCAGAGAAATAGAAAGAGCACTTTACGGCAAACCTGATTCCGCAGCCAATCTGACCGTCCGACGCTACGACGAGAAGGGCAATACGTCCACGTTGCGCGTCGAGATCAAGCGGCAAGTAATTCATACCAGGGTCGTATTCGTCGAGCGCACGCAGGCTGGTGTTCCGGTCATACGAATAATCAACTTCCTGCCTGACGACTTCGAAAAGCAGTTCGCCGACGCCCTGAAGGAGGTCGGCGCTGTGCCCAATCTGGTCATTGACGTCAGGGATAATCCCGGCGGCAGAACGGATGCGGCCATCAATGCGCTGGCAATGATCGTGCGCACAGGCAAGCTCAACGTCACTCTCACCCGCGAGGCAGACGCGCTTATCCGTGACGAAGTGACGGCAGCCGACGGCTGGTTCACGATCAAACACGTGCAGAAAGGTTTTGGGCGCAGCTTTCCGGTTGTCCGCCCCGACCTGCTCGTCGATGACGCGACCAGAATAGTCGTGCTCGTCAATCATCGCTCTATGAGCGCCGCCGAAATCTTCGCCGGTGCCCTGAAAGTGAATCAGCGAGCCATAATTGTAGGCGAGACCACATACGGCAAGGGCGTCGGCCAGGTTGTAATCATGGGTCTGCCATTCGGCAGACGCTTGCACATCACGGCTTTCGAGTTTCTGCCCGGTGGTGTTGCCCACAACCACATCGGCATCGAGCCGGACGTTAAGGTCACAGGGGAAGACGCGCAGCTCATCGAGGCTCAGCGTCAGTTTACTCCGGCCGCCTGGCCGACTGTCCCTCACCAGGCCGGTCTACTCCAGAGCGCCACACTAACTGGAATGGACCCAGACGCTGCTGCAACCCGGCAACCGCCTGCGTCAAGTCCCAAGATGCCTGAACCGGCACCGGAAAAGTGCGTCGGCAATCCCTACACGCAGTCGCAGCTGCCTCAGACTCTCTGCGGCATGAGCGCAGCGAACGTTTTCAAAGACGTGATAAAACCATCTCTGGCAATTGTTCGCATCAGTCCAAAGTACGCAGGCAGCGGTTTTGCTGTCACCAATGGCGGTGGCGCCTGCTTGATTGTCACTGCCAACCATGTAGTCGGCGTGCGGCAGTTTGCCACCCTGACATTGCCCACCGCAACCGGCTATACGCGAGTGCGAGCCGAAGTGATTCAGCGTGATCCGGGTCTCGACCTGGCAGCGCTCGAGATTCCCGAAAGCGCAAATTACAAGTGCAAGGGAATCAATCTGGCGGAGCAAATTCCGGCAGCGGGCGAACACGTTCTTGCTGCGGGCTTCCCGCTCGAGATGCAAGAGCCAATCATCACACCGGGAAACGTCGTTGGTGCCAACCAGAAGCTCGACCCCAAAGATCTTCTCAATGGGGAAAACGCAAGCAATCTCTTTGTCGTCACCGAACAGCTGATCTATCCCGGCAATTCGGGCGGACTTCTCACTAAAAGCAGCGGCGAAGTCTACGGTTTGATCAATCACTCCAATGTGAAAGACAGGTCGTGGAGCGTCGAAAGTATCCATATCCGGCAATTCCTGAGAACGCTTGCCGGCTGGGAAAACTTCTAGCCGCCTGAATATGCCCGTGACTGCGATTCAGATCAAATGTATTCACTGTCGAGCCTGAGAAGTCGTCGTGCTCTTTTCGAGAGGCGCGGCGACTTTCTTTTTCGATGTATGTATTGACTGGCAGACACTGCCAGTAAAGAAGTGGGCAACAAAGGTCATGCGCCGCAAAGACAGATGCGTGGCAAGTCCTTGCTTTGCACAACCTTCCCGTTGCCATTGAAACAACATCCGCCACTGACCATTTACTTTTCGACCCGGACTCTACTACACGGCTTAATACACGAAGCGCCAAGATCAGCGTAATCAGGGCAACACCAACCTGGTAAGGTCGCTTGCCGTATCAGTCAGGTTCATTATCTCCGCGTCCGTTTTCATCAATTTAAAATCTTTCGGCACGGCAAAAAACTGAGCCG
>JADZFV010000164.1 GCA_020854255.1 Candidatus Melainabacteria bacterium
CAATATGCGCTCTGGTGATGCTCACGTGCAGGGAAGCCGGCGCTACAGGGATTTTGAAAGCTATTTGATTGCCAAAGAATCTTGGGACAATCTTGTCAATGCTGGCAGTACCGGCTTGGCGATAACTTCAGATGCCGCTTCTTATCTGCAATCCAGAAAGGAAACGCTGACTCAGCTTATGAAATCGCTTCAGTCCAATCTTCCAGACTTGACTGATATCTCCATAGACCCTGATGGAACCTGGCACCTGTCATCACTGGATAGCGAAGTGCCGGCAGAAGTAAAACTCGCCCAGAGGCGTATCTACAACCTTTTCCCTCGTGTCTCTATTCCCGACTTGCTTGTCCAGGTCAATGCTACTTTAGGATTCCTGCGGCACTTCACTCACATAAGCAGCGGTGAACCAGTGTCAGGCGAGCGGCAATTGGTCCTTCTTGCCGCAATAACAGCCTCGGGACTAAACCATGGACTGACTAAGATGGCTGACTCCTGCCCGTATTCTTACAAGCAGCTGGCTGGAGCGCGAGACCTCTACATTCGAGAAGAAACTCTGTCCCTGGCTCAAGCTGAGATAGACAACTATGTTTTGCATTCTCCCGTCTCAAAAGTATGGGGCGATGGAACCAGTCTTCATCAGACGGAATGCGAATCAAGGTTGCCGTGCAAGCCGCTCATGCCGATAGAAATGCACGCTACTTTGGCACTGGGCGCGGAGTCACCATTTACAATCACGTGGCAGACATTGGATTGCCATTCGCTCATAAGGTCATTAGCACCAATGACCGCGAGGCTTTGCACGTTATTGATGCGCTCGAAAATCACGAGACCGACCTGAACATCAAGGAGCATTACACTGACACAGCCGGATTTACCGATCATGTATTTGCTCTTACTGTTTTGCTCGGCTATATGTTTGCGCCCCGAATCCGAGATTTGTTCAAGCTTAAGCTGTTTTCGATCGGACCGATTGATGACTTTGGCCACGTGAACACGTTAATCAAAGACCGCATAGATACCCAGCTCATTGAAGACAACTGGAATGAAATTCTAAGAGCGGCTGCCTCGATTCGCCATGGAACAACCTCAGCATCACTACTGATGCGCAAGCTGGCATCCTATCCGAAACAGAATCAACTTGCCAAAGCTCTGGCCGAAATGGGAAAAATCGAGAGAACCATTTTCTTGCTGAAGTGGCTCCAGGACCCCAAGATGCGGCGCCGTACCATGATCGGCCTTAACAAAGGCGAACACGTAAATGCCGTTCAAAAAGTCCTCTTCTTCGGTCGCAGAGGCGAATTCTGGGACCGCAAGTTTGAGGACCAGTGCAATCGAGCAAGCTGTTTGGGCTTGCTTGTGTCGGCTATTGGAGCCTGGAACAGCGTTTACTTGCCGGGTGCAATCGAAGAATACATTGGTCGTGGGAACCAATTGCCCGATGAAATCCGGCAGCACATCGGTCCCTTGGGACACGAACACATTAACCTGGTCGGAAACTATAGCTTTGACGACGGGCAGCAATACTCGCTGCACAAGCTACAGCCGTTGCGATCAGTGAGCGAGATCGAAATTGCTGATGAGGAGGACGTCGAAGCTTATGTGGCACTATCAGGGCTTTACTAGCTCCTGCCAAGTACCTTAGCGGGGAGAAAATCCCAAAAATTGACTTGTCAAATAGCTTAGCGGGGATTTTCCCCAAAAAAATGTCGGGACCCGAATACGCTTGCGGGCATCAACTTCTCTATTGGGCTCGGGGATAGCGAAGCTGTCACCAGGGGCAACCTGGCGACAGCACCGAATGAAGAGTGCCAAACAATAGTCCAAAGTCGCCTCAAGATTCTTCGCACTAAACTTGCTGAAGTTTCAAAGAGTCTTCCATACTTGCATACTTGGTTCGTCCTCCATAGTTAAACTCAGAAATAGGAAAGGGCTAGAACGCCTATCACCACGTTGATTCCGGCATTCAACCATGTCTTGTCGATCTGATTTTGTGCTGGATTGCGGCTATTCAAGGGACTTTTGAGGATTCGGTTTTTGAGTGTCCGGCGTGCAAATCTATGAAAACCCGCATGAAAAGCTAGACTTCGCTATACAAATCCTCTTGACAATCTCAGGCGTTATATGAGAAGTTGGAAAAGGCATATCTAATTAGCCGTAAAATAGACATTTCCAATAAAGCTTTCAACAAGTGTGACAACCATGAACAACGGACAGAAGCAACAAAATGCATCTAGGGACAAATTAAGGCCGGTAGCGGTTCTCGGCGTTGCAACTGCTTTGATAATCGGTGTCGGACTGACCGCGTACGCGGCAAACACCTTGCTTCATGGCCGCATAACCGTCACGGAACGCCGCAGTCAAAACCCACCGGCCCAATCGGCGGCCCAGGCTCCAGTAGCCTCTCGGCCATCCCAATCAGATTCGAAGAAACCTTTGCTGACCGATCAATATGGCGCTGCTGCATCCTCGCCGACCGTGGCGGCAGCTATAAAAAAGGCAGAAGCTGCGCCGGGAGCAAGAGCGGCAGCCGATCGCTACGAAGCGCTGCAACATGGTTATTGGAAGGCTGGCTCTGATCCGATGCAAGCAATCATGCACGGATACGTTCCACCTGGAATGCCACCACAACAAGCCGCCATGCTCTACAAATCGTTGCCGCATGTACCCGCAATGCCGCAAGCGATGACGCAGGAACAGGTAGCAAGAATGGCCGGCGAACCAATGGACCCAATGGCAGCTCTTCCACAGGGAGCGACGAAGTCTGACATTCAAGCAGCAAATCAAAAGATGGTTGAGAGCTACATGCGCGATCGCTTTGGACCTATCTATGTGCCGCCTTTGCAGCGCGCTCCAGGTAGCGTGACAAAAGCGTCCCGTACGATCGCTAATCAGCAACAACGACAATTAGACAATCAATCGAGCCTTATTCCTGCTGAATACGGCTTTGATGGACCTCCGGGCTCCATCCGTGAAATGACGGATGCGAGCGGAAACATAGTTTCTCAGTATGGATATGATCCATACGGCAAGGTCACGAAGCTTCAGGGGGTAACTGATAGCGACTTTGGATACGCTGGCATGTATGTGCATCAACGCAGCGGATTAAACCTGACACCACACCGAGCCTATAATCCGGCTTTGGGACGCTGGATGAGTCGCGATCCGATCACAGATCCAGCATTCAAACTTATGCCTCAATCGCCAGAGCCACAGGTTCCGATGATCGCAAGTGGACGGGTCTCTTCACCTGAGTTGATGCTTGCGAATGCGCAAATGTCGGCAATGCCAGCCGATCTCAGACGCATCTCCGCGCCGAACATAATCGGTCCGAGACTCCCCATTCTGCGCAGCCAGCTTGCGCTTGCGAAAAGCAGCGGGCCATTCTCTGCTCGTGGACTCGATAACAACCTCTATGTTTACGTCCACAATAATCCAATCAACTACACTGATCCCTCAGGTCTTGGAGGTGACTGGGCGTGGTGTAAATCTTATTGCGACCAGTATGCTAATAGCAGCGCGCTGGCATGGCTGATTTGCATGATGTGGTGTATGGATAACACACATCAGCCTACCTGCCCACCGCCCAATCCGCCGCCGTGGGCCCCATTCTAATGGTGTCTACATTCGACAAGATTCAAGAACTTGAGCAGCAAATCAGCAAGTGGCGAACTCGCGCTGAAATGGCTCACAAACAGGGTTCGAAAGATCTTGTGCGAAGCGCCCTCAAGGAGAAGCGTCATTTCCAGAAGTTGCTCAACGAACTTCGAGGGACAATTGACGATCATCCGCAAAACGCCAGGGTGCCACTCAAAAAATCTCCCGATGCGGGTTCCGGTGAAATTGCTTTGCCTCTACCCGAGGCTTCTAATGAGTAACGGCCATGAGAACCTTTTGCAAAGTAGTACTCGTCATGATGGTTTGCTTGCTGTCGAACACAGGTGCCGTTTCCGCCGTCGACAAACAAGTTGAAGCCTTCTCTCACCTCAAAATCCGGAATTTTTCAAAGGCGCTGGACTGTTTCTCGGCTGCATTGAAACAGCATCCCAAAAGCTGGATGCTCATGCAGAGCATTGGAAACTGTCATATGGAACTCGGGCACTATGATGCCGCGATCTCTGAGCTTCAAAAATCAATAGAAGTTGGCGGATTGCACGCGAGCCAGTGCAACAATTTAGCCGCAGTGTATCAGCGTTTGGGCCAGCCAAAAAAAGCTCTGTCCTGGTTAAGATTGGCTTGCTCTCTCGATCCTCAAAAGACTAGTGATCCGATGATGGTTGCTGCCATAAAGAAACTGGAAGACCCTGTCAATAATCCAACTGGCTCAACAACGGCGCCGGACTATTGTGCCAGTCTGGTTTCTATTCGAAGCTGGCGAAAAAACGATTTGCCCTTGAAGGTGTACATCAGAAGAAATCCGCAGATTCCGGCGTTTTATGAAGAGTACGCCAGCGTAGTCAAAGATTCATTGCACCAATGGTGCGCCGCGACCGAAGGAGCTGTCTCATACAAGATCGTGGACACAAAAGAAGCGGCCAATCTCATTTGTGACTATACTGACAGGCGCGAATTAATTGACTCAGCACACGAGTTGGGAATTGAAGCATCAACCGAAAGCAGAGTTCGGATGGATGCCAATTCAATCGACTGGGCAAACATAGTCGTTTTAGTGAAGGACAGTCCCGATGCAACAACATTTAGAAGTCGGGCTTTCCTTACAAAGTCTTGCCTTCATGAGTTAGGCCATGCGCTCGGGATGCATGGGCATTCTCCAAGCAGCCAGGATATGATGTTTTCAGCCGCCAGTGTCGTCGGCACACCCTTGCTAAGTCAGCGAGATAAAAACACAATTCGACGAATGTATAAGTAGTAAGCAGCAAGGTGCCATGACCCCAGCAGAAATTCTTCAGAAGCTTCATGAGAAGTACTCTACATGCCGTTCCTACTCGGACTCGGGCATCGTGGAATTCATTGATGTGCAAAAGAAGCAAGAACATATCGACTTCCGAACTGAGTTTATCCGGCCGGATTATTTCAAGTTCGATTGGCAGGACTATGGACCTCGAAGAGGTAAGTCGGAGAATTTCTCCACACTCTGGACCGCTGGATCAAAGACGTTTGTCCGCCGGCCACGCGGCGACAACAATATTGAAGAAGAACTTCCTGACTTAAACATGGCGCTTGCGGCTGCTACCGGCTCATCGGCCGGTGTCGCTCACATAGTGCCTAGCTTGCTGATTGAAACTGTCAGCCAAGGCTCAAAGCACATCCTTCAAATGACCGACCTATTGCTTGTTAGTGAGGAAACCCTGGACTCCGTTGTCTGTTTTGTTTTGTCGGGTTCGCTGTTCAAAAACAGCGATCATACTTTATGGATTTCTTCGAACGATTTTTCTCTTCGCAGGGTCCGCGTAGATAGGTCCAGGACCTCTACGGAACTCGAAAAGGAACACAAGGCTCTCCTTGCCAAAACCGAACTTATGTCTCAATTAGCAGCTCGCGGTATAGCTCCTCCCTCCGAAATGAAGCATGCAGAAATATATAGATTGGCGTCTCGGGATTTATCCAAATCAGAGGATGAAGCTATGAACGACTTCAAATGGCGCCACTTCCAGGGCGAGATTATTCTCCAATGCGTTCGCTGGTACTGCAAGTATGGCATCAGCTATCGTGATCTCGAAGAGATGATGGAAGAAAGAGGCGTCGACGTTGATCACACCACGATTTACCGATGGGTCCAGCACTATGCGCCGGAAATGGAAAAGCGGCTGAGATGGCACTGGCGCCATAGTTTTGACTCTTCGTGGCGAGTTGATGAAACCTACGTCAAAGTAAAAGGACAATGGAAGTATCTTTATCGTGCAATCGACAAGAGCGGCAGAACAATTGATTTTTATCTCTCTCACACAAGAAGCATGGAAGCCGCCAGGCGATTTCTTGGCAAAACATTCAAGAAACAACAGTCCTGGGATCTTCCGTCTAAAATTAACACGGACAAGAATGCAGCCTACGGTGCGGCTCTTGATTCAATGAAAAAGTCAGGCAAGTGTGATCTTGATGTTGAGCACCGGCAAGTGAAATATCTGAACAATCGATTGGAAGCCGATCACGGCAAGCTAAAGCGGCTCATCAAGCCAGTCCGAGGTTTCAAGTCAATGAAAACCGCATATGCCACCATTAAAGGTTTCGAGGTCATGCGCATCTTTAAGAAGGGGCAGATGAGAATCTGGCAGCAGCTTCCAGGCATCAAGGGCGAAGTGTGGCTAGTCGAAAAACAATTCGGAATTCACAATCCAAAGTACGCTGAAGAGTTTTGGAAGATGATTAACGACGCCTTTGAAGCCGCATAACTCTGAAACCGGCATGAAGAAACCTGTCCCACAACTCGTCAGTTATTTTGAGACTGATCTTTGCAACAGAGCCAAAATTGGCGATGCCGGCCTCAAACATCTGATCAGGCTTGAGAATTTAGAAAAACTGAATCTCATGAGCTGCTCGATCTCACCGGAATGTGGAAAGTACCTGCGCTCGCTAAAACGATTGAGAGAAGTGCGCATCGATCTGGATCCGAAGAGAGGATGGACGGGGGAGCGGGTGAATAGATTGAAAGAACAGCTTCCCGTCGATTGTGAACTCTTGCAGGCGGAAAAATCAAATGCCTGGCAGTCCATCCAGAGCAATTTCGCAGAGTTGATTCATTGACAATGTGTCTTTTGAACAATTTATCAATTCATTCTAGTGCAACTTTGCTTCCGGCACTTCTGAAAGCGAGTCGACTTTGTAATTGAAAGTATATTTGATGTCCAGGCAGTCAGATGGAAAGTCCGGTGGAAGTCCTTTGAACGGTGCGCAGGCACAAATTGCATTCATCGCTGCCTCATCGCAATCGGAATTGCCTGATGAGCGCACCAGTCTGATTTGCTTGAGCTTGCCTGCTTTTGTTATGCGAAACAAAATTTGAGCGACGCGAGGATCTCCATTGGGCGGTGACCATGCTCTTTTGATGCGTTTATGCAGCAATTTTAGATAGTCTTGCAAGCTGGATGGAGCGCCTTTGCCACCGGCGCTGCGACCACCGGCTTGAAATATCTCAATGCCGGCATCGCCCTCATTGTCGACAACTTCGA
>JADZFV010000165.1 GCA_020854255.1 Candidatus Melainabacteria bacterium
AGTGGCGAATTTGCAGCGGGTTGTATTTGCCGTCTGTCATCTGTTTCTGGATATTGGCAGGCAACTTGCTGTTGATTTGCCTGGCAATCTCAGCCAATTGAGCGGTGTCAGGATTGCTGCCGTCAAGCGCATGGGCGCGTGCGATGCAGTCCAGAGCTCCGTCGAATCCACGCTGTTGACCGGTTATATCTTGTGCCTGGCGGCCTGAGTAGGTATCTCCACCGAGCAGCTTGGACGCACCTTGCGGGTCTCCGTCTTGCTTGGCATAGGCACTGGCCAGATAGATAGTTGCAAGATCGCGGAAGAGTTTAGCTTTGTAGCGATTGTCCTGGGAGTTTTGGTTTGCGGCGATGGTGTTTCTGAGATCGACTTCGAGTTTAGCCATGTGCGTTGCATTCAGACCTTCTCCCCATTTCGCCAGTTCCTTAACGGCTCCGGCCATGTCGTGTTCGCCATAAATCTTCGCTTCCTGAGCTTCGATGCGCTTCTTGACGTTATCGAGATCATTGATTTCCGATTGTTCTACGTTCTTACCGGCAATTTCTTTGCCGAGATTCTCTTGCACTTGTTTCTTGGCATTCTCTATATTGATGCGACCAATGATGAAGTCTCTGGCTGCTTTGCCGCCCAGATCGAGATTCTTGCCTTCCAATAGATAGGTAGGCGTATCGGTGATCGTCGGCACGTGAGTTCCGTGCGCCAGGCGCGATTCGGCAAATGCAGTCGTTAAGATTGCAGCGCCGCGATTGGCTTCCAGCATGCTGCCAAATTGGTTGGTCGGCTTGGTCAGCCACTCCGTTCGGTATACCTGCAGCGCGGCTTCGCCTCTTGCACCCTTGGTCTTGCCCATGCCTTCCTTGAAGACATTAGTCCAGGCCATGATTCCACTCGATTCGTCGCCGGCACCAAGTTGTCCGAACTTATTGATGGCGTCTATCATCGAGCCGTCAGTACGTCTCTTCGCGTCATCGCCCAACAATTCCCAGGCTTTATCCTTGGTGTCCGACTGCGGTGCCGCATCGAATAATGCGTTCTTGAGACGGAATGCGCCCCAGGTGCCGGCCATAATCAATCCACGCTTCCAGTTCAGTCCGGATTCGGTTGCGGCCTTCATGGGCAGCAAGAATTCGGCGCCGAGCAAGAGTGACTCACCGGTGCTCTGACGGAAATAACGGCTGTATTTTGCTTGTTCGCCTTCGGGCAGGGATGCACCAATAGTCTTGCCAACGAGGAGAGCGCCTACGCTGGTTGCGATCAAGGGCAATGTCTTCTTCGGTCCGGCCAGGAATGCCGCCGGCACAAGAACAGAGTTGATACTGTCGCCTATGCCATTGCCATGGTTCTTACCGAAAAGCAACTTATCGGCGTAGTGATCGGCGATCATGATGGTGCCGGCAATACCGGCGCCTTTGATAAAACTCGATCCATAGCGTCCGGCGGATTCTTTGAACTTGCTCATCGCCGTCATGTCACCGACCGTGACTCCGGCGGCTTTGGCAGAGGCCTGGTATTTCTCCAGAGCGGCCATTTCATTAGCGGTAAATATGCCCTTGTGTCCGGCTTCCGTCAGTCCTTTTTGAGCATTGATTGCGTCATTGACTGTGCGCAGTCTGGACGGCACGGCTTCACTGGCAGCGGTGATCGGATTTTTGGAATCGGCAAGGAACTGGAATGTGTCGTGGCGCAACTTGAGTGTCTGCTGAGTGGCGGCATTTACATTGAATGCGTCCACTACGCTTTGTTGAACTTTTCCACTCTTAACCGTATCTTCCAACAACTTCAGTTCTTCAACTGTGAAGAATGCGGTCTTGCCTGCAGTATTGGCACGCTTGGCTGTGGTGAGCGCTTCTTCGATCGCGGCCGCATTGCCGACCGACGATGCCTTTGTGAAGGGCTCCATCAGTTTTGCTCTTTCGGAAGCCAATTCCAGAGCGTCGACTACAGGCGTATGGAATGCCTTCATCTGGGCAGCCAGCCCATCTGCTCCATCGAGAGCCTTCCTGGCGAATTCAAGATCGGCTCTATTCCAACGAGCCGGATCGTGATTGTCTTGCCAGTAGCGAACTGCTCTTTCCCTGAAATTAGTCGGCTCCGCTTTTGCATCAAGCTTTACAGTGCTTGATACTTTGTCCATGATCCATGGCACAGTGTGACGACCGAGTATGCCGCCTGCGCCACCGGCAACTAAATTGCCGCCCCAGCCGACAGTGTTGTAATCGAGCGCCTGGTCAACAATTTTGCGCTTATTGGCAATATCCTGCTGCTGCGCAGTCATTCCCGGTCTGGTGTCTGCGCCGCCGGGCTTTTGCCCGGGCACATTGGCCGGTTGATCCCAGGGATTGCCGGAGACCGGAGCCGGCCTTCTAAGAGGTTGACCGGTCAAGGGATCGATATCGCCACCGTTGTTATTGCCTGGTTGCACAGGGCGGTTCTGCTCCGGCGGACGTTGCTGATTGGGCGGAACGACGAGCGGGGAATCGGCGCCATAAGGTTTGCGCCATTGGCCCTGGTTCTGGGTCTGGTCTTGTTGCTGTGGTTGTCCCGGCCTGTAGGTCGTGCCGACATCTCCACCATAGACGGCTCTCCACTGACCATTGCCGGTGGTGGTGAGGGGAGGGTCTTGAACGCCTCGCTGAGTCTGTTGAACGTCGCCGCCGTAGACTGCCCGGCCACTGTTTCCGTACGGCTTTTCTACTTGACCAGCCTGATACTGAGCTCGTTGATAATCGCTTGCTTGCAGGCTGCCTGCTTCACTCGCTTGCAATGACGCATTGCGGGCTTGCGCGGCCGCATCGTCCTGACCTTGAGCGGGTTGCAGCTCGTAAGGGTTAAATTCAAGTCCGCCACCCATGTGCGAAACCTCCAGAAATCTCTCCATTCTTTTGCGCTGGGGGGGCGACTCGGCTCGCCCTGGCTCAATGCAGACATATTAGAGGCGGCTCACCGGCGGAACAATGCGTGAAACCCCCGGACGCATGGGAGGATTCCCATCCTCGTATTAAAAATTACTCACCAGCGCCAAATATGCGGACCGGCGCGCCCATTGCCAACCTGCCAAAATTCAAGCACCCAGCCCGTAAGGGCGTGGGTTGACCTGCCGCATTAATGCGCGGAAAAAATTTCAGGCTGAAAACTTCGGGGCGGAAATGCCGCTCAGGCGCCGGCGGTGCTGTTCAGGTAATAGCGGCTGTGCGCGGCGGCTGGCTGCCCGTTGTACTTAGCATTGGGCTTGCGGTGATAGGGCGTATTGCAGACGGCAGTGCGGGTGAACACCATCTGTGCAATCGACATGCCGGCATGCAAGCGAACCGGTCTGTTGCCGACATTGACTATTTCCAGAGTGATTTGCGCAGGCGGGTGGCTGAAGCCAGCATCGATGAAACCGGCAGTCACGTGCACCATGACGCCAAGGCGAGCGAGGCTGGACTTGCCTGTCAATTGACCGACGATATCATCAGGCAGGCAGAAGGCTTCCTGGGTGGCACCGAGTATAAACTGCTGCGGCTTTACGACAATGTCGTCATCGGTGACGTGAACCAAACCTTTTAGTACGGTCTCAGAATCGTAAGGGTCGATTATTTGATCAGCAGCTTCATGCCAGGAGAATTTGTCGGACAGCCTTACGTCGTAAGAATTCGGCTGGATTAAAGATTCCGAGTAGGGCTCGATGATGAGCTTGCCCTCTTTCACTTCTTGCTTAATTTCATGATCAACCAGGATAGACATCATCCAATCCCTCATCACCGTTCACTTACTACCGAGGCGCGATTCGAAGGCACTCAAAGCGCATGCTTCAGGGGACCGAACCCGCTCAGCACATAGTATAACCGCAGCAGAAGCACAGGCTACAGCTCTCTTGACGTGCCACAACGCCGCTTCCATAGCCACATTCCGGACAATCCGATATCGAAAACATATCAGCACGGCAATCATTAGAGTTATTGAACAACTGTAGCTCTTGAGGGGAGTGAAAAAGAGACACTGCTCTTAGCTCACCGAGCTTGCGCTTTACCTGGAGACTATGAGCATGCCCCTGAATTTCTCTGGCTTGTGCTCTTTTTGCTGAATC
>JADZFV010000166.1 GCA_020854255.1 Candidatus Melainabacteria bacterium
CAAGCAGAGAGCCGCCCTGAAGAGGCCAGCCATTTTCCGCCATCACCGAAGCGATATGAGCATGATGATGTTGAACTTCATGGATCGGCAGATTTAACTGAGCGGATAGCCGCCGGCCCAGCTTTGTGGAAAGGTAGTCAGGGTGAAGATCGGTGACTATATTTTCTGCATGGAAGGCGAAGAGATTTTTGTAGAGAGCTAAATTATGTTCGTAGTCTGAGTAGGCACGTGCCTCTTCCAGATCCCCAATGTGCTGGCAAGCAATGGCTTTGCCGCCTGCAACCAGGCAAAATGAATTCTTTAGCTGCCCTCCCATGGCCAGTATGCGATCTGCCTTCTCAAAACCTTCAGGCAATTCGATTGGTTCCGGCGCATAACCGCGAGCCCGGCGGAGGATCTGCGTCTCCCTTCCGATTACTCTGACCACCGAATCGTCAAGCCGATTGACTATGCCTCGATCGTGAAGCAGCACATAGTCAGCCAGTTGGCCCAGGCGCTCTCTGGCATCGGCGTCACCAATGCATTGCGGCTCGTCTGAAAGATTGCCCGATGTCAGAACAATCGGTCTGTCCATGCGGATCAAAAGGAGATGATGCAGGGCAGTATATGGCAGCATGAAGCCAAGCGACCTTTGATTGGGCGCCACCGAGGCCGCGAGCTTATCGCCATCGTTCAAATCGAGCAGAACGATTGGAGCCTGCCAGCTGCGTAACAAAGCTGTTTCACTGTCTGTGACGTGGCAATAACGGCGAATCACCTCCAGATCTCTTGCCATCATGGCAAATGGCTTGTGATGTCGCTTTTTGGCCTGACGCAGTCTGTCCACGGTTTGCTCATTGGTTGCGTCGGCCGCCAGATGGTAACCGCCAATACCCTTGATTGCAACTATTTCGCCCTGTTTGATCAATGTCATGCAGGCGTCGATATCGTCTAATTGAGTCAGGCTCTCTATTGAGAAGACGCGACCGTCCATGCGTTCCAGTCGAGCCTTCGGTCCGCAAGCATGGCAGGCATTCGCCTGAGCATGAAAGCGGCGATCGCCTTCATCGTTGTATTCATTTAAACAGTCCTGGCACATGGCAAACATAGCCATACTCGTGAAGGGACGATCGTACGGAATAGTCTTGATGATGGAAAGGCGCGGCCCGCAATTGGTGCAATTAGTAAACGGGTATCTAAAGCGGCGATTGAATGGATCGCGCACTTCCTCTAAGCAATCAATGCAAGTCGCTGCATCGGGGGATATATTGGTATGCACGTATTCAGACTGGCTTTGGGCTATGCGGAAGCCTTTCGGCGCGGTGGATGAATGGTCGAAAAGTTTCGTCTGCTCGATGCTGGTTATGTGCGAAAGCGGCGGTTTTTGCTCGCTGATGGCGTTGACAAAGGCGGTGAGGGCGCTGTCCTCAGCCCACGCTTCGATTAAGACTCCTTCGCCGTCGTTCAACACGTGACCTTCGACGCCGAATTGATTGGCCAGCCTGTAAATGTTGGGACGAAACCCGACCCCCTGTACGGTTCCTCTGACGCGAATTCTGCGCCCCGTGCTTACACCTTTGGCGTCTGTCTCATTGCTCATGATCCGACAGCCAGTCTGAATATAGAAACACGGCTGTTTCCGGAGTCGGAAACGATCGCCAGTCCGCCTTTAATGTGAATCCCATAAGGCCAGCACAAGCTGTCTTCCACGGCCGGGTGCCAGCGGTTGTCACCTTTTTCGTGAAAGTTCAACTGCCCGAAAAGAGCACTTGCACCATTTGCAGTATCAAGCCCGTTGTAGCGCCAGCCCAAAAGGCGCGAGTTGGCCGTATCGGCGACAACCAGCCAGTCTTCACTGGCACTCAGTCCGTAGGGCATATTCAATGTGCAGTCGCGAGGCCAATACAACGACCGGTTGTGATCGACTTGAGATCTGTCTTTCTGTCCAAGCACCATTGAAAAAGCGGCGCCGTTTGCTTCAGGAAATCCCTTCCAAATCATAATCCGATTATTGCCTGCATCGGCTGCGCATAAATTTCCACGCCAGAGGCAGAGGCTGTGCGGCCAACGCATGCTCATGTCGCCTGGCTCACTGCCGGCATTTTCGTCACGGGTCGTGAAGTCTCTCTGGCCCAAAACCAGATCGGCTGGCTGGCCGTTTTCTGTAGGCAGGCTGTTCCAGATCAAGACTCGTCGATTGCCGGTATCGGCAACCAGGAGTTTGCCACTTTCAAAGGCGACGCCATAGGGCCAGTGCAGGCTCCTGGCTGATGGGCAGTCATTGCCCTGATTGGGAAGACAGGTCTGGAAGTCTTTTTGTCCGACCACCACATCAGCTGGAATGTTGTCTCCTTCAGGCATCTGGTGCCAGAGCAAAACGCGATGGTTCCAGGCGTCGCCCACTGCAAGCCCACTGCCTGCAACGCAAATGCCGGTCGGCACATTGACTGTGGCCGGTCCGATTGCTTGCCTGCCGTTGCGTCCTTCCTGAGAAAAATCGACCTGCCCGATCAACCAGTCGGCGGGCTGTTGGTCTATTTCCGGCAGTTTGCGCCAGCCCAGCAAACGATGATGCCCTGTATCGCAGATCCATAAGGGGCCGCCGGCTGAAGTAAGGCAGCCGCCACGCGGTCCGAAGAGAGTGCTCGCACCTGGCACTACGGGTTCAGCCACCACCGGCGGTTGCCTGCCATTGCCCAGCACTACCAGTGGTGCAGGTACCAAAAGAGGCGTAAATGGTGTGGTAGCCGCGTCCGGCACATGCAGCGCGCGATCGGGCGTGACCTTAAGGCTGACGCGCTTTTCGGTCACGACAATTTCACCTCCACATTTTTTCCCTTTACCCTGACTGCGTGTGTATGCAATTGCACTTCCGGAGCGGTCAAGCACTCTCCGGATTCAAGATGGTATTGAAATTGATGGTGGGGGCAAGTGAGAATACCGTCTTTAAACACTCCTTCATCAAGAGGCATGCCCATGTGAGCACAGGCATTTTCATAACAAGTGATTTTTTCTCCGAAACGCGAGAGCAAAATTGAGCGCCCCTGCACATCGAAAACGCCGACTCCGGCATCCGGGATGGCTGCAAATTCCGCCGCGAACAGCCAGCCGGCTTCACTTTGATCGGCAAATGGGCTGATGAAGGCTATTGCCTGGCCGGAAGAAGCGCATTGAACGCCGGGCAAGCTGCTCGCCCTTTTGATCTCGACAATCTCCGGACATTCTTCTCTTATCACCTTTTCGACGCCTTCTCTCAAAGTCAACTCCGAAGCCGGGCAGTTGCTGCAGGCACCTTTCAATCTTATGGTCACCGAACTGGGCGGCTCGACCGCTATCAGCTCGACATCACCGCCATGACTTTCCAGGAAAGGACGCACTGAAGCTAGCGCTTTTTCTATCCTCTCCGCAAGCGCAGGCTTGATCAGCTCGTGATGCCTGAGGACCGAATAAACCAGGTCATCCTTTATGGCTTCCTTCATGGCCGCCAATGCGGCCGGATTGGATTTGAGGGCGCGAATCAGGCGGGCGAATGCCTCTTTGTTGAGAGCATCAATAGACAACCTGAGCGCATAAACAGTATTGCGCTCCGCCTCAGAAAAGCTGCTTACCTGTATTTCCAGCGCTTGAATCTGAGCAAGCAGATTATCAAGACCGGCTTCTGTGTCTTTCTCGCGCTCTTGCGGCGGCAAATCCAATCTCCCTTTTGGGCAACCCTGCCAATGATAATGTGCTTCTACCGGTATTTCAAATCTCGAAAGAGAAAGGGCTGCAATGCGCCGCTTACAAGGGCGGACACGGCAATGGCCGCTAAGAGGGTAAGATTCAACTTGACCAGCACCACCAGTAGTACCAGTCCCGTGCCTATCCCTATTGAAGCTCGAATGGCTACCATTTTAGGATCTTTGAAAAGTCTGCCACGCAAAAAAAGAGTAATCATGTTGATGACTGCATCAAACATACGGGCTCCTGCCTCCTATTTGCCGATCAGCGCCAAAGTTATCAAGCCGAGAATTGTGGAAGGCAGTGCTGCCGTGACGCCGAAGAAGGCGCCGACCATCGCGGCCATGCTGTTGCCGAGCGCCGCCCCTCCCACTTTGATACCGCCAAGCGCCCCGCCTGCCATACCGACCAGGACCGAAAGAAAACAGAAGACAGTTGAGTTGACAGGAGTGATCTGACCCGACATCAAGCTTTGTGCAAAGGAGTCCACAAAACTTCCTCCATTCTATACATAACCATCATACGGACTGCAAAGGTCGATTTGGGTTTGAATCTCACCCAGACATTCGTCAATCATCGAAGCCTTGTCATTCTCGCCATGCTCGCTGAAAATCTCCCTGGCCTCAAGATACAGCGCTTTTGCCTTGACTAAATTGAGTCGATTGGATGACTGAGCATTGCCGGGATCGTCGGGCAAATTGAGCAGACAATTAGCCTTATTGGAAATGGTATTGGCATAAAGAAGAGGCGTGACTCTGGAATTGCGCACTCTCAGCGCTTCGTCATAGGCCTTGAGAGCCTGCAGATTATTTTCGACCGGATGACCGGAGGCTGCATATTGCAAAGCGTTGCCGAGATTGTTTTGCAGCATGGCATATTCGCAGGGATCGTTTTCCAGAGTAATCACTTCCAGAGCCGACTGGTACGACTGCACGGCCAGCGCTTCCCTCATTTTCGCCTTTTCGCCCGTCAGTGGAATGGAAAGATATGCAGTGGCAAGATTATTGTGCAAAATGGCAAATTCCGTCGGAAATGACTCTTTGCGGAACGTCAGTAAGGCCTTCTGATAACAGACAATCGCATCTGTTAACCTTGCCTGGTTAGAACTGGCCAGCGCTTGCAGAATCAGTCCCAGGTGCATGTGCACCTCTGCCAGCTCCTCCGGTTGGCCGGATGCCGTAAGGACAGGCAATGCCGCCTCAATTTCTTTTCTTGCCTCATGCAAATGGCTCGAATCATAATCCGGAATCATTTGCAAAGCTGATGCCTTGAGCGCGCGCAGTCGTGCTTGCTGCAGAAGCTCTTTCGGCGGACAGAGGGAAAGCGCCTTGTCATAGAGCACTACGGCATCATGCAGCTGCTTGGGTGAAGGCGGTCTGGTCTGCAAATTCAGGGCTGTTTGCGTGAGCATCTCCACCTTTTCTTCGTCGCTTGTCTCCGGCGAATCAAGGGCGGCCAGTGCCTGCAAGAAATGCTGATCAGACAAAGTATCAGGCACAAATTCTCCTCAATATCCCATGCCAACCGGTTGTGTCGGTCGACAAAGAAAACGCCGAACTGATGCTTAATGATTCCAGAATCAGCCTGCAATTACAATTGTACTTAGAGATGAAAACTGGTGCGCGCTTGGCCAAACAGGAGTTTGTTGTGAGCAAATCCACCATTGATCAACTTCGGGAAACCTTTGCTGCAGTGCTGGCCGAAGGACTGCAAACGCAGCTCGAGCCGATCCCGGAAACCTTGAAGAACAGAGAGAAGGTAGCCAACGGACTGAGAGAAATCGACCGGGAAGACTACCGGAAAAAATTAATTGTTGCCGGCTTTGCCGATCACCCGATTTGGGAAAATAGTTGTGCTCAGTGCATGTACTATGTCGTCAGCGGCAGGTGGTGCGCCCCTCCTGAAATTGCTCTACCGGTGGAGCCGCATTGGTGGTGCCTGCTGTGGAGAATCTGAAAGTCAAAGTGATATTCGATTTGTTGTCTTCTGTGAACCGTAGTGGAAGGTGCGCAAGATGATGAAGTCAGAGCACAGGTGGGGAGGTTAATTACATTGCTGACAATAATCGGCTGCGGGAATGCCAATCGAAACGACGACCGGGTTGGAGTATACGTAGTCAATCAGCTGAGAGAGAGACTCGCCGACCTCAATCGTGACGATGTGAGGATCTTCGATGCCGGCACTTCTGGTATGGATGTTATGTTTCAGGCGAAGGGGAGCTCCGCCTTGATTATCATAGACGCTAACCGCAGCGGAGCAGAGCCGGGGGCGATTTTTGAGGTGCCCGGAGACTGGCTGGCCAATATTCCAGAACCAAGCTTTAATCTCCACAACTTTCGCTGGGACCATGCAATTTATGCCGGTCAAAAAATGTACAAGGACCAGTTTCCTCAAGACATAACCGTGTATTTGATTGAGGCTCAGGATCTTGGACTGGGTCTGGAAATGACTGCGCCGGTTGAGACTGCGGCCGGGATTGTCATCGAAAAAATCATCAAACGGCTGAGAGAAGGAAGACAGACATGACTGGTGACGAGAACTATCATGTTGTTTTCCGCGACGGAAATCTTTTTATCGACTGCGATCTCTACAATCGGTACCTCTCAGGAATAGAGTCAGTGATATTGCTGAAAGCCGCCGATGCCGTTCTTATTCTGCCGGTGCACAATCAGGCCGCCGGCGGCAATTTGCTGAAGATTCGCAATACTCAGGGCGACAGATGCGTCAGCACGATATCATTTCTGCGACAGAACGGGTTTGACGACTGTTTTGCCAGCAATTGCAAAGTCAGGTGGGACGACAGTGCCTCGGCTCTGGTTGCAGATTTGAGCGATTTGCCAAGGTCCGTAAATGGTGATTCCAATTAGAATGAGGTGACGGAGATGGATTCTTATTGGGCGTTGCCGATAACCGCTCTGACGCTCGGGTTGCGTAATGGCGTCGACTGGGGTTTCAACCAGAGCAAGCAAATTCATTCTTTTGGGTTTTAGCTTGATCACGGCCACTTTCAGCATCGGCGTAGGGCTGCTCTTCGTGACAGGATCGTCCGATTTGCTTCCGGATTTGACACAGAACTGGAGCAGTCCTCCGGAAATAAAAATTCAATTCAAAAACAAAGACGTTGGAGGCAATTACTTGCCCTTCCCGAGATGGCGCCGCCAATCTCAATTATGATCGGCAAAAGTCCTTTCGGCCTTTTGCATTGGGAAGATGGACTGAGACCCGAGTGCCATCTTCCCGGGTGCTTGTGATTCTCAATTGCCCGCCATTAATTTTTGCGATCAGGTGGCTCAGATAAAGACCATAGCCGGTGAGTGCCACATAATTTTTGCCTGGAAC
>JADZFV010000167.1 GCA_020854255.1 Candidatus Melainabacteria bacterium
AGCTTCCGCGTAGTTTGTTGCCATGCCTGCAAAAAGCGCACAGAAAGTTAGAATTAGAAGCAGCTTTTTCATGAGCAGTCTCCATTGTAAAAATGTTTTGTTGAGTAATCGTCGCCAACAGTCAGGCAGCTCCCGCACGCATTCTTTAGAAGGACAATCCTTTACGTCTTTCACATCGAACTCGATGGAAAGCGTTATGTCACTGTTTCAGTGCCTGCAGGATGCTTTTTCTTTGCGACGCCTCTAATTGGTTTTGTTTGCCTGTAATAATCTCGACCTTATGCACGCGGACATTTTTAGACAAGACTGCCGGGCTGTTTTTTTTGCTACATATATTGGACTGGTTGCGCGTGGCATGGTGCCAGTCCGGTCAATAAGGCTGCTTCGCGCCGGTCGCTGTCCGGCTGCGTCCAATAACCGAATTTTGGCCACAATTCTCATGCCTCAGCGCAAGGTTGTTGGAGCCGCGCGTGGATCGGTGTGTTTGTGCCGGGTGGACTGATGATTACTTGAAAAATTTCGAAATGACGAAACTTGGTTAGAAATCGCTGCTAGTATTCCGTCTCAAGGCAGGTCCGTTTCCTGCTGACACGGTGACAACACGATTCTAGCCTCAGGCGAGGACTTTACCATGAGCAAAGACAGCGGTTTCGAAATGGCAAGCCAGACCGTCAATGATGTTTCGCAAATTTCATTGAGTGCAGAGCGCGGCGCTGAGAATCTGATGTTGGACGTGAACAGTGCCAGGGCCGAATTGGGAGGAAACTCGCAATGCTTTTCTGATTACGATCAAACTGTCTCACATGCTCTCGAGAAAAACGGCACACTGCCAATGCTGTCCCTGGGGCACGCCAAGAATAATTTTGACAAAATGGATCTTGACCGATCGGGAGATCTCTCCAGAGACGAGTTGATAATTGCTCGCGAACAGTCCGGTTCCAAAGTCGAGGCAAGCATGCTGACCTTGCTTTCGAGAAGCTTCGGCGATATACGCTCGGCACACGAATCGAACAAATACAATCCTTTTTCTGAAGACGATAAAGGAATAACTCTAGATGACTTGAATGCCAAACTGAAAGAAGGACAGTCGAACATGGATCGTGCATCGGTGCATTTTGAGCAGGAGCAACGCCATGGAGTCATGGAAGAGATTGCAGGCGATCTGCTTAAGTCCAGAGGCGTTAGTTTTTCAAAATTGGCACGCGGGGACAGGGATGGCAAGCATGATGAAATCGAAAAGAGTGATCTGGAAGAGCTGCTCATCAAAGATAACCGTACAAAAGAGTTTGGCGCCGACACTTTGACTGCCGGAGAACGCAAGGCTGCCGAGTACATGGTCAAAAATTGGGACAGTTCCGAAGTAGAATTGATGCGCAAAGACGTCGTCACTTACCCGGATGCGTTCGGACCGGGGCAACGGGACAAAGGCGGTATAACTCTGAGCAGGATGGACAGAATTCTGACCGGGGGGATCGAGTTTGATGCCATTAATGGAATTTCTCCCGAAGCCAGTGCTGCCGCCGGGTTAAACTATGTTCCGCGTGAAAGGACGTTTGTTACCATAGAAAGGATCCCTGATGAGGGTGCTGTCGCCGCGAAAGATTTCAACCGGCTGTCGAAAGAATTTCAGGACGTGCCGTTGCCCGATGGTGGCACACAGCAAATCTTGACGGACCGCAATTTGGACGAGTTTATGCCGGATCGAAGAGATGCGCCGCCGCCCTATGCCGGTACCGATCAAATTATGCGCGATAATGATTTGAAGGTATATTCTGCCACGAAGAGCGAGCCCGCAATCGGCTCGCATGAGGTTCCGGCCGCAATCACGAATACGGCTGCGAGCTCACTATGGAATACATTTGAGGCGGCCAGCCAGTCCGCTGATAGGCATCGCTATGAGCTGCCCGAGAGTGACAATTTGCCCGAGTGGAAGGTTCAAAAAGGCCAATACTTGTGGATGATTGCCGAACATTCATTGCAGGACAACGGCAATCACAAGCCTTCTTTCCGCGAGATAAACGACATGACCAATTCGATCGCTAAGGAAAACAACATTCACCGCAATGATTATCTTAAAGTCGGTCAAAAGTTGCGCGTTCCGCAAACGCGCAATGGCAGAATGTAGCAGCAGGTTTGGGTTGAACGCGCAAGGTGACGACGCCTCATTGAGGCGTCGTCACCGTTATCTCTAGGCGCTGAAGAAATTTGAGAAATTTAGCTGTTTGCCGACACAGCAACCGCAAGTCATCAGCCTCTGCGGCACAAAACGCAACTATCATCACAGGTGCAACACCAAGAGTGACGCCGTGGGTGATACCATTCCGGAGCGCTACCTGTCCCTCTTGCACTCCAGCGAGTTTTTGATTCCTGTAGTGGCTGCAGCTGAGCTTGCGGCCACTACTGCGTTGCGCATCGCGTGCTTGGAGCCTGTGGCCAGTGAGAGAACACCGACTGCGACTCCCCAGGCGGCAGCCTTGCCGGACACGCTCTCCTTCAGGCATGACTCGGTTTTCGAGCCGGCTTGCTCTGGATTTTCAACTGCCAATTTTTTCAGCTCGTTGATATCGTCCTGGTCTATTCCTTTGTTCTTGGCGCCCAGCTGATCGAAGGTGGTAAAGTTGGACATAAGGGTCATGGCTGCCGCCCGTTCCTCGGGTGTGTGTTTCGTGGAGAAAGCGACATCACGCAATTGCTCTTGGCTGAGCTTTTGACCGCCACTTTTAGTGAGAATCGATTGGGCGGCCTCAGCGAGATTAGAGGCATCGCGCATCTCAGGGTGTTTCTTTGCATTGTCAATCGCATCAGCCGTGCGATCCATTTTTGCTATGCGTTCATCCGAGAGCACCAGGCGGCGTTCATACCCCCACCACCACTTTAATTCTCGCTCATCGCCGGTCTTATCACCGTATTCTTTGAAGCTTTCGCCCATCACTATGGCGACAGAGCGTTCTTCCTTGCTTAGCCGAGCATCATATCTAATCTCCTTCAAAAAATCTTTGTTGAGAGGGACAGCTTTTTCCTTGGCCCTGTCAGACAAACCGTGAACGCCTTTCATAAAGTCCTTAGGATCAGCGATAGCGAAGTCATCCAGCATCTTAGCCTCTTCCGACCCCCGATAGATGGTAGGTCTTCCATATATGTCCTGCATCTGGATCCTGGCCGGATTGACTAGAGTCAGGTGATTAATTACATCGACCTCGGCCATTAAGCGCTCGCTTGAATCAGCCGACTGCTTCGACTGAATCTTGGATATGTCCGCACCTTCAAACACCATGGCTAATCTCCTTCAAGAACCGGCGTGCCTAGCCAATCAACAGAAAAACCCGATTTTCCGATTATCATACGTTACCAGCAGGTTCTTACAAAGTTATGACAGGCTCAGCGATTAGGCCAGATGCTATTGCGAACTACCCGAAATCGAACCATGATTCGATAGGAAAGCACCATAACTGGTGGCGTTAACCGGTCCACCAGAGCTTCCGCGCAGCATGCCATGCGAGCCTTGTGCTGCCGTTCAAGCAAATCGTTTGCAGGCTTATCACGACACGATTGGCAAGATTCAAGCTATCGATCACGCCCACGTCAGTGTCAGGAATGCAAAGTTACTGGCAGGAAGCGAAGCAGTGGTCTACGCCTTCGAAAATTCGGAAATCCATGGAGGTGGTGGTTCGACCATCCATGCCCATAACGACTCCATCGTCCACGCGTACATGCACAGCAAAGTCTATTTGAGAAGCCCTCTGGCTCGGACGTTCGCGTACTCAGGCTCCACGGTCGTAGCCGAGAGCGGAATCGTGTTTTGCAGCGGCAAGTACAACGCAAAAAGCTCCGAATACGGAGAGTTATACGCCAAAGTAACGGCTTCTGGTAACTCTGTCGTGCACGCCGAATACGACTGTGCTGTGGAGGCGCTCGAAGGAGCACTCGTTTATGCCAATGATGCTGAGGTTGTAGCGCGCTCAGGCTGCCATGTAGTGGCTTCCGGAAAGACCCGTGTGAGATTCGAGAAGGGAGCCGTCGTCGAAACACGTGGATTACAGGTTACTGTCGAGCCGATAGAGCCGATTCGACATATTGAAATCGACGGCGACAGAAATTTCGAAGAGTACTAATTTTGTACCTGGCGTCATCTTTGATTGTCTCTCTATCATAAGCATCCTTTGCATAAAGTCAAAACAAATCAATTCGAGCTGCCACAAAGGGCGGCATGGCATTGCATCCTCACGGAACTAATGGTTCATAGGAACAGTACACGAGACTGGCGGCAGACAAACTGATTTGTCGAGTTCGCTCTTAAATGCAAAGACACGTTCTGCCAGTGTTTCTTCATCCAGATGCGGCAGCGAAAACAGCAGGCGGTGTCCGGCA
>JADZFV010000168.1 GCA_020854255.1 Candidatus Melainabacteria bacterium
ACCGGGCGATAGCCTTTCGGCTGGAAGGGCACTCTTGTGGGTGAGCCGCATTCTGCGCAATTTACTTCAGCAGTGCGCCCGGGGTCTTCCCCGTTGCGTTGGACCCTCATCAAGATGCGGCAATTTGGGCACCTTTTTGGCTCATTAACGAGTCCCTTGGCGCTGAAAAATTCTTGCTCGCCCGCTGAGAAGACAAATGTTTTGCCGCAATCGCGGCAAGTGAGATCTTTATTCGAAAATTCCATATACGAGAAACCTTAACTGCCCCGGGGATTTCCATATACAACCCGCTCTAAAGAGCCTTGTATAGCGGGATGTTCTGCTTGCTGACAACGGCAGACTAGCCCATGCTATCACGCGGGACAGGCATGCGGAAGGCTAAACGCCGGTACGCTGGGGAAAATGCCATACAAATATGGTAATCACCATAGCCAAACCTGCAACTGGTCTGAGCCTGAGACATATACTGTCAAGCCGGTTCGAAATAGGCTTGGTCTAATCCCGGACGGGCTGCCTGGAGTACGCTCCGATATTGAGTTTTGCGTTTTCTCCATGAAAGAAAGCTGCCGCGGCCACCATGGCTGCATTGTCAGTACAGAGATGATGGGAAGGAAAGTAGACGCTGAGGCCGCTTTCTTTCTCGAATTTGGCCCGTAGTTCACGATTGGCAGCCACCCCTCCGGCTAAAACAATTGTTTTCAAATTCAATTCATCTGCGGCTTTCAGAGTTTTTTTAACCAGCACTTTGCTGACCGCCTCCTGAAACGAAGCGCATAGATCTTCGACTGGCAGCTCCTGAGAAGACTTTTTCAATTTTTCCACTTGTCTCAAGACAGCAGTTTTCAACCCGCTGAAGCTGAAATCGTAGCCTTTGACTACACCTTCGGGAAATTTGAAGGCGCCCGGGTTTCCCTCGAGGGCAAGTTTATCTATGACCGGACCGCCCGGATAACCCAGACCCAGAAGTCGTCCCACCTTGTCATATGCTTCGCCGGCTGCGTCATCAAGAGTTTCGCCAATTATTTCAACGTCATTAAAGTTCCTGAAGTGCAATATTTGCGTATGCCCGCCTGAAACCAGCAAAGCTACAAAAGGCGGCTCGAGATCGGTGTCTATGAAATTGGCGCAGACATGAGCAAAAAGATGGTCCACTGTTTTGAGCGGCAGATTCCATGACCATGACAGCGCTTTTGCCGCCGACAGTCCGATCAAAAGTGTGCCTATAAGTCCCGGGCCGCGCGTGCAGGCAATGCCGTCCAGCCGGTCGTAAGTGAGATTGGCCTGGGCGAGTGCTTCGTCGATCATCAAATTAATCGTCTGAACGTGGCTTCTGGCAGCAACCTCCGGGACAACGCCGCCGAATTTCTGGTGAATCGGAGTTTGAGAAACCAGACAGCTAGACAAAAGCTGGCGCCCGTCCTTAACTATGGCGGCGGCCGTTTCATCGCAACTGGTCTCTAAAGCGAGTAAAACAGTCATTTTTCGGCTCAAACAGGAGATCTAATCTTACACCTTTAGTTTAGAAGCTGTGAAATCCTCTCTTGCCGCTGTTTTTGCCATGCTCAAGTGCCGGTTCAGGCTTAGGACGAGACTATTCTCAGCAGAAAAGCCTACCCCATAAATCCCCGCCGTCAGGGCTCTCTATCGGGCTTGAGGCCTATTGACAAGGGCTGTTGAGAAGAGTAGTATTCTGCCATCTATGCCCTTTTCGCCCGTGCTTTTTGCGGGCACAAAATAAAGGGGCAAAGAATCGAATGATTCTTTTCATTGGGATCGTCAGGTTCTTTTGATACATGCCTGGACAAGGCGTGTTTTAAGACAGATAGGTGGAATTCTTCCACCCCAGTGAGCAATCACAAAACTTACTAAGTAAATTGTCGGACTCCCTTTTTTGACGGGTCTAAACACATGAAGAAGCTGCAGCATTTCGTATTTGCATTTGGAGTCGCTCTGTTTGCGACGCTACTGGCCGCGCCGGTTTTTGCGCAGAGCACAAGCCTGGACTTCGGCAGAGGAAACTCCATAGGGATAAATCCATCCGGCACCACATTTGGTATGAACGGCAATACGGTACGCATCGGCAATTCTGGTGGCAGAATTAGCGGACCAGGTGGCAGCTTCAGCTGGGGCAACGGTACGCAAAATTCCAGTCTCGGTCGCACTTATGACCTTGATCCAGCCTATCCCTCACACGGCATGAGTTATGTCGCGCCTCCGCCCGGAGCATTCGGACCTGGAGCCGGCGGCAATCAATTCAATTCATCGGGTACTTCAGGCGTGATGGGCAGAAGCTCTCGACGGGAGTCCGGTGAATTGTCGTTTCAAGATTCCGGACAGCATGACTATGCAGGAGACACAGACGGCAAGCAAACTCCCATGTCTCGCGGCGGTTTGCCGGAGACAACCACTGCCATTCAAGCTTTCGACAACATTTATGGAATGACCCGCATCCCATCCGGCCAATTTAGATATGGCTTCAGCAATAATGGCGGCGCCATGCTCAGGTCACCAACCGGTTTTGCGCAGCAAGGCTTCGGCGGTTTCTTGCCGCAGACCTCGACCGGCTCGCTAGACATAAATACTGTCGACAGGTAATGACCGAATTCTTCAGAAGCCGGCAAGGCTTGCAATACAACTGCAAATTATCCAAACTTTCCAA
>JADZFV010000169.1 GCA_020854255.1 Candidatus Melainabacteria bacterium
TAGCACCAGATGCTATGTATCATGAGATCAAGAAACAAGGTGAGTGGGTGTTGAGGTAGCTTGTCAGTTGAGCAATTCCTGACTCAGCGTACTGCCGCCTATAACTCTGCCGATATGAGCGGTCTCTGGTAATTCTATCTCCATTGCGCATTTACCCTATGTGCACTGTCTCATTACGCGCATTTTGGCGCATGCAATTCACCAATGCGCTACTCTGGAGTCAACTTGCATTTGAATTTAAACTGCACTCTAAGCCTATATCGGTGGCACGTCGATTGTTTCTTCTGTGCTTGCACTGCTGTGCGATGGTGAAACTTTCACATCTGCTGCCGGTGCTATTTCGTTGGTGGCTAGAATTGCTTTTTCGCTCGTTGTCGAACGCCTGTCTGCGTTGACCTTTACCTCCGGGTGCAATATTTGCAGAGCGCCGCCGTCAGCTACTACTTCGCCGCCTACGGCCATCACATGCGCGCCGGTCAGTGCTCGCGCGTAGCCTTTCGGTGCGACAAAACCATACGAGTTTTCCGTAAATACTGCGCGAGCGCCTGGAGTGACAATCACCTGCGTGTCCTTCCCCGCAAAAATGCTCTCACACCTTAATGCCACATTTATGCGCCCGGGTTCCGCATCTCTCCAGTCTTTCCATCGGCATGTGGGATCAGGACCTGACTCTTTGTCCCAGACCTGAATGACCATTCCTGGGCGAATCTTATTCGGATTTTTCGCCAGCCATGGATACTTCTCGACGTTGAGGTCGACAATACGATTTACTTCTTCGTAGACGTCTTGTGCAGAAGACTTTTCACCTCTGAGTTTCAGCATTCTTTGAGCGATAGAACCAAGGCTGTCGCCGCTGCCGACAGTATAGTTGTCTCCGTTGAACCCGCGCACCCTCGATGCCTGCTCTTCCGGTTTTCTTCTTTTCGTTGTGCCACTGCCAGTGGTGTCCTCTGGCGTGCTTGATTGTGCGCCGAGAAGCTGCGACGATTCAAGTCGCAGCTTCTCGGCCGTATCCTCCTGTCTGGGCTGACGTGGAGGATGGGGGAAGTCTTTGCCGGATAACGCTTCCATGTTGGTTAGTTCTTCTTTTTGTCTTTGTCCAGGCAGTCCTCTTCTTTTGCTGGAGGTTTTTCCGGTGGTTTTGCCGGCTTCGGCGGTTTTGGAGTTTCGAATTCCAGTTTTGGAACTTCGAATTTCTGCGCTTTAATTCCAAGCTGGCTGCGTGTCGACTCCACGCAAACTGCGCCTGCTTCCATCGATTGAGCCGACGAAGTCACTGCTTCTCCCCAAAGTTGTTGAGCACCGGCCTTTGCAGTGGGGTGGCGGCCTATCTTCGAACTTACTGAATCGAATTGCTGCCAGCTTTGCCTTGCTGTACCGGCACGATCTATTGAAAAGTCGCAAGACATCTTCGTCATAGCCTGCACATGGCTGTCACCTTGCTGCTGCAATGCTACTTCTTTGTCTGCTTCTGTTTTTGCAATCGCTTCTGCCGCAGCCGCATCCGCCTTTCTAATTGCCGCCAGTGCATTGGCTCTGGCCGTGGCAATTGTTGCATCGGCTTGCGCCTGAGCAATGCCTACCTGCGCGCCTGCCAGGGCCTCGGTAGCTTTGCCGCGCTCTCTGATGCATTCTTTACTCGGCACGCCGATTTGAAATGCTCCGCTGCCCGGCACGCCTATGCTCAGACCGACCGTGCACTCCGGCAAGAACTGAGTGCCCATACTCACGCTTTTATCGGTTCGATTTATGGTCCGGTGGTCGTCGATGCTGGCGCCGCCTGCTTGATTTGTATTCGCGCTGCGTACATCGCCGGTTCTCAGCGTGTTGCCGTCGACGTTTTGTTGGACGTTGCCTGCAACGTCCTGGCGTACCGTTCCGCTTTGTTGAATACGCCCTTCTTGATTTTGCTGTTGTGTGCCGGTCTGGCGCAGATCCTGCGTGCCGGTTTGCCGCAAGTCCCCCTGCCTCTGGCGCATGTCAACGTCAATTTGAGGCGGCGGTGGGGCTTCGGTGCGTGGTGGCGGCGCCGGCGTATCATATGTCATTGAGATTTCTCCTTTTCTAAGATCGGCTCACATCCGATAGTAATTTCTGGTGCGATCTTATATTCCAACAGAGTGATTTTGATTGGTTCGTCGTTTTTGTAGTGGGGCATTGCATGCGCCCGGCGCGCGCAACGCGCCACTTTGGCAGCCGGCTATTTTGCCGTGCCGATTACAGTTACGGTTACTGTATCTAGTGCTTCTGGAGGTAAACCTCCGCTGCCTGGGCTATGCGCTTGTAGTATTCTTTGATTGCCGGACCTGGAGTGGGCAGTGGCTGAAAGCCCCCTGTCTCCAATGGGTTTTTCGATTGCAGACCGATTTGCGTGCTTTTCTTGTACTCAGCCATTTCTTTGTCGAGCGCTTTCCTCTCTTCGGGTGACATTTGGGCGCGAACACGTTTTTCTATCTCTTGCTCGGCTTGCTCAAGCCTTTTCCGGACAGCATCGTGCGTCGGCGTATCCGGCGCTTTGGGGCACGGACCTGGCTCCAGGGTCATCTGCATTTGCCAGTTTCTGACGGCACTGCGGTGTTTTTCCAATGCCTCCTCTTCCTTGCCATACTGTTTTCGTTCTTCGGGCGTCATCTTGCTTTTGATAGACTCTCTTACTTTTTCTCCTACCGTTTCGTCTTTGAAGAATATGTGTTTTATCGTGTGCCATACCGAGTCGAGCCTGCCATTGCTCTTGTATTCAGCTTCTTGATTGAAGCCCGTGAAGTCGACGGAAGGTAGGCCAATGCCACCTGTTTCCGTTCTCAGAGCGGAGTCGTTTTTGTTCTTGGGTGAGCGGTCCATGTATTCATCAAGCAAAGTACGGTGCGCCCCTTCGTTCGAACGATCGGTTGCCGCGGCTGATGATGAGTCAGAGTAAAAACTGGTATCATTCATTTTAGTATTCCTCCAGCCGGAGTAATATCGGAGCGGCACTCTGCCAGTTGCGAGTGAAGCGATGCTCCCTCGATGCCATTGCCACTTCATTTAATACCAAGCGTTCCGGGCAAAATGGGGTCACGAGTGCGTAACTTTGCCGGCTGTTGCGGTTTGCTTGCTGTTATTATTGGCGTTAGGCTAAGAAACAAATTTGGCTAAGAAATAAATGGATGCGGCACTGAGTACCGCACCCACGCCCTTATCAGGCTTCCCCGGAAAAACTATCAAGTTACTAGCAATACTTAGTCACAGAAGTGATCGCTTGATCGATCTCAGGCCCGTAATGTATGCGCCTTGTCCGCATGCAATGCGGACCTATGCCAACCCTTCGAATTCCCCGTGAAATAGTGCAAGTACTTCGATTCAGGAATGATGACCGATTGCCGTAGAGGCGCGTTGCGCGTGCCGCGCATAATAATCACAATATGTGCTTTATGCTATCAGTGAAGTCAGCACTTCTGCTCAACCAGTTCACGTTTGAATCTCGATGAAAGTGCACACTTCAGTCTCAAGTACAGGTGCTCGAATAATTGCGCTGGCGTATCGTCTTTAGCTTTTGCTTCTCCAGCCCTTCGACCGATGCGGTCATAAGCATCCAGGACCGATCTCCAGTCAATGGACTGATCATGTTTGTAACTAAACCCTTTGTTATTGGCGGAAAAGGTGTTTGCGATGCAAATTCTCTGCTCATTCGAGTTTGCTGGACATTGTGATGTAGACCGCATCAATAGAGCCCTCGTAAGTTTGCTGTGGGGATAGCCGGGACTTCTCACAAACGATGATTGCCAATCGAAACTTCGCAAGGGAATTATCGGTTCTGCCTGATGGTGAAGGTTGAAGCCCTCCCGGCGAATCAATTCCTGGTAGCTGTCGAAGGTACATTTGACAGGTGTTGGCAAACTCATCAATGTGCTAACAATTGAACAAAGTCAAAATGTCGAAATAATGTCTGCGCTGCAGATTTTGTCCGACTTAGCCAAACATGGCGACAAGCACAATTTCAAAGTTGTTACGCGAACTTCGCCGCACGGCCCTACGCATTTGATTGCTATATAAGGATTCAAACGTTGAGCGGAATCTTGCTCGGACATTGTTCCGACATATTGATTTTGTTGACTGTTAAGCACATAACTGAGTCGCTCATCTCACCCATACTCAATTCGGACAAGGCGCAAAGGCGCTCAATTCGAACAATCGACGCTGCGATCGCTTTTACTCATGGTGAAATCCGATGTACAGAGAATATAGGGACGGAAATGGGATTACCCGATGTGGTTGCGGGAGGATTTGCGCAAGTAGCCAACAATGTTTATGGTATGTATCAGGCAGCTCGTCGAGCAGTAGATAGCGGCTACGAATCCTCCGCACCCGGTTATTTTCGGGGCCGATGGGAAACGGCAGGCATTGTGCGTGGAGTGCAAAGACAGGACGATAGGCGATTTTATGACGAATCAAGCTGGGAGGGTTGGGAGGACTATGATTTCGAGACTGGCGAGACAGGAGCTGGCGATGAGCCAGACTATAGAATTGTCATTGTCGGCCAGCGCAATGTAAACGAGGGCACCGAATCCAGTGGCAGAAATCCTGAACTGAGCTTCGATCCTTCAGACAGTGGACGCGGAGACTCCGGTGTCGATTCCGGTATCAACTCCAATGGCGTCTCTGATTCGGGTATGCTTGCCGACAGAGGAAGCACCGGCACCGGCACCGGCACCGGCACCGGCTACGAAGGTGGCTACGAAGGTGGCTACGACAGCGGTGGCTACGACAGCGGCGGTGGCAGTTGGGGTGGTGGCGGTGGCGGTGGTGGTGGTGACAACGTGAATTACGAATGGTACTGAGTCCAGTTGGGTATCCCAGACTTTCATGACCTTGTTGACCCTTAGAGGACGTTGCCGAGCGAGAGCTCGGGCTTGCTTTGATCGTCTTCGTGACAGCCCCCAACGCAAGATCCTTCATTGTGCTGGTGCGATTCAAGAGTGGAAGATGTCGCGCAGTCTCTCTTTTTATATGCAGTTTCAGAAAGACACTTCAGAGCGATTGGAAAATGCCGTGACAACTTAGCTTTCTTTCGTAATTACCGCACTTGCGTGACTGCAGTTTGCCCGGATTGGATGATATCAAATGAGGTGGCACAAGGACAGAGAGATTGAAATCGCTGCGCTTGTCCTGGAGTTACTGTCAGCAACCAATTATTGGAGAGAGCCGTGAGTAGGGAAAGAGATAACTGGCGCCGCGATCCCATCGAGGATGAAGCCCACCGCATCAACAGGATGCTGGCCAACGATTGCTTGGAACAGGCTACGCAGGCTTTGCGAGAAGATGCACGAGACCTGAGGGATCCGCGAGTATTCCATTATTTGGTCGAGCGTGTCGCAGACTTGAACAGTCGCCAGTACAGAGGCGATCACCTCGTGCAGGGGCGCAGGGGAGGGCTGTACATTGAAGATCAGAGCGGCTGTTTGTACGGCACCGGGCTTGACGCTTACGGGCGGCGTGTGAGGCAGCCAGAGCGCTTTTGTCCATCTGAGCCAGCGTGGAGATCAGACCGAGGTATTTTCGATCGGACTTGCGATCCAAGAATTGATCCGGGCATCCATCCGAGGTCTCCTAGATTCGATATTCGTATTGATCCAGGTATCAATAGAAGTTTCGATCCGAGATTTGATTCGCGTCCTCATTCACGCCCAGAGTTTCGGATTATGTTGCCGGATGTACGTGGACTGACACGAAATCTGCCTGATCCGCGGGACATACTTCGCGATCTGCCCAGACCCGGACACGGTTTGCCTGATCGCGGGGACTTTATGACCACCTTGCCGGTGCCGGGTTGGCAGCCTAATCCGCGAGACTATGTTGACGCATTACCGCGTCCCAGAAATCAAATGCCAGACAATCGAGATATTCGACGCCGGCTGCCGGAGCCTGTTCGTGAAATTCGCGAGCTTCCTGGGACTGGTAATCCACTGCCGCGAATCGATCGCTTGCCCAATCCTCGTGACTTGATGGATAGATTGCCGATAATGAGCGATGAGATACGCCATCTGCCCAAGCCCGTCCGTCCGCCGTCCGACGGGAGGCAGCACATTTTGGTCGATCCCATTTCTCGTCTTCCCCTGCCGGAGCGGAGATAGTCTTTTCCGAAAGCAAAAAGATGCACAATAGTTTTTATTCGCAGCGATCGCCATTTTCGGAGTTGACCTTGACCTCATGCTTGAGTGGTGAACCACCGACGTGCTGCCTGAAGACTGCAAATGAGGAAAACGTTCGTTTTTCAATTAATCCATCGACCGGCGCCGCTTGCTTTTCGTTCGATTCAGGCGCCGTGCTGCTCGTCAATGAAGAGTTTCAGATATTTCGCACGGAATGTGGCATGTTGTGGTTTCGCGACCGTTTTGCTGTGCTCCACCTTTTGGATTGATTGCAACAGTGACACGGGGCACAATTTATTGCCGCTGACTTCGGCGTCTAGTCCCAGAAAAGTTCGCAAGGAGTGTGATCGTGCATCTTTCCATCGTTGGAGATTAAAGGCGATCCGATTTGAATCGCGCTTGCCACTATTGCTCGATCAAACGGATCGTTGTGATAGCGCACATCGTGGAATATCTTCACGGTCGTTTCATCGAAAGAGAGAGGATTGATAGTTCGGTATTGAAAGAGTTCGTCCACCCATTGCGAAAAGGGTTTGTCAATTTCAATATCGCCATTTTGGACCAGTAACGACAGTTCCCACAGTACAGGCACCGGTACAAAGATTCCCGTCTGAGCGTTGGTCGTGGCTTCTTCAAAAGCTTTTTTTGCTTTCTTGCTAAGACGCCTCCCTCCATCACAAAAGAAATAGATGATGGGATGCGTGTCTGTTACCAGCAACTTCTCTTGAGTCACAAGCTACTTGCCGAATCCTTACGCGATTGCTTGAATTGCTCCGCTGCCTTTTCGCTCGCAGCTTCTAGATCGTCGGTCCTGAGTTTGATTGAGCCGATCAAGTTCGGAGACTTTGGATAAGCTGAAGTTTTTGCCAACATGCAGAGTTTGCTGGTCAGAGCGATATAGTGCTCATAGCTCAACAGTACAGCGACAGGTTTGTCATGGTCGGTTATCTCGACGGCAGACGCTGAAGTAGTCAGCGAATCAACCAGCGGGAAAAAATCTTTGCGTGCTTGAGTCTTGCCTATGGACTGCTGTGTGAAGCCCATAAGTGTAGCCGCCTGCTTTTCGATGTTTTCTTTAGATGGCATTGGTTGTACCAGTGTGCATTAACGATGTACAGTTACTGTACATTAATAGCGTACACTGGCGGTGTGGATCTCGCAAGAAGATGGCATCATTGGGTGCTGATTTGCTCCGCGAATTCCTGGGTGTTGTCCGAAGTCCAGTTCTAAACGCAAAGATGAAGCATCACATGCTGAGGGAAGCGAAAAGAAAGATTGATGAAGGTGGTTTTGCACGATTGCTGCTATCTCTTTTGCTTAGAAGCAACAGGAATTTTCCATAAATGGGCCCGCGTATAGAAAGTGGTTTTCTCGTGCCGACATAGTTCAGACATTTTGATGGCGTTCAATCGCAGCAGAGTGATGGCGCCGTCATCACTTCTAAAATGCCCTTTCTAAAATGCTCTTTGTACCAATAAGAAATTTACTTTCCGGGCGGGTTTCGACCTTCACAATCCGGCACTACACATTACTAATCACCAAAAAATTTCGCTTCTATCTGGGGGAGACGTTGGTATGTACGAAATATACGACCGGACGGAAGGAGGGGAGCGGTTTGACGGAACGGATAGGTCTGACTCTTCTCTGGCTCAGGAGGCTTACACTGATTCCGCCTACGGGGAGGTGTTTTCCGCAAGATCATCTGTCAGTCCGGCTGATGCAGGCACGCTTGACTTTGGACAGACAAACATATATGCAGCGAATCGCGCAGATTTTTATGGAGATCCCGGTAGCGCGTATCAGGGACCTGCCAGGCCATTGGTAGATGGGGTTGTCCCGCCTGGTAACTTTTGGAGAAATAATGATGTTTATCGCGATCAGCGTATTTTTGGTCCAGGACCGTCGAATGAGAACAGCCGGTTCCGCGACTGGGAGTCTTATAATGAACGCCGCAGAGGAACGCTTCCCGGAGTCGATCCGGCTATCTATGTTGACCCTGTTAATCGACCCGATCAAGATTCAAGGCTGCCGAGCCAAACGCCGATAGAACCACCGCCCGCAAATTATGATAGCCCTGGGTGGCGGGATTCCGGCCCTTCTCGTGATGTAGCGGAAGAGACGGGCTCTGCCGATGTCACCATTGTCGATGCTGGAGGTAGTGCGCGAGTTGATGGTGGCGGTGATGTAAGCAGCACGA
>JADZFV010000170.1 GCA_020854255.1 Candidatus Melainabacteria bacterium
GTCGCGTGTTGCAGTCGAACTAACAGTTTTTTTCTGAAATGGCCCCGTCCGTGGTGGCGCCTCTAGAATTATAACTAAAGCCGATAATAAGACAAGCGAATCAGAAAAGTTTTTTTCGAAAAAAAAAATATTACCGGTGGTGGCATACAGATAGTTCAAGAACCACCACTGTATCTACCTGCTATAGATAGTCCGCCCCATCTTTATCACCTGTTTTACGGGGTTCCAGCCTATGTTGTAGGGGACCTCTTCCAGTTGTTCGACGTCATAAATAGTGATGTCGGCCTGAAATCCGGGACGCAGCTGTCCGATATTCGTACCGAGTCCGATCGCCCAGGCACCATTGACGGTTAGTGCCGTGAGCGCCTCCTCCGGCAGCATCTTCAAATGTAGGCATGCCAGTCCCCAGACAAAGGGCAAAGAAGATATGTGGCAAGAGCCCGGATTGTAGTCGGTCGCCAGTGCAATCGCCACTCCTTCCTCAATCATCTTTCTGGCTGGGGCATGGTCGGACAGATTCAAATAAAAGGATGTCCCCGGAAGCAGAACGGCCACTGTTGATGATTTGGCCAGAAGCGCTATTTCTTCGTCACTCACATTAAGCAGGTGATCGGCGCTTGCCGCTCCCAATTCGACGGCCAATGCGGTGGCGCCTAAATTGACAAATTCGTCGGAATGGACACGTGGTTTCAAACCAAGTCTAATCGATGCTGCAAAAATCCTGCGCGTGTCTTCGAGGGTGAAATAGCCTCTGTCGCAAAAGACGTCAACGTAAGGCAGCATATCGGTTAGAGCCACGCCCTCCCGCTCTGCCTCTTGAGTGGCCATTGCCACCACACGCGGCAGCATATCGCCGACGATGTCGTCTACATATGCTTCACGCTCTTTGCCAGGCGGTATCGCATGCGCTGCCATAAAAGTGGGAACTATATCGAGCGCCGATTCCGATTTGAGGCGATAAATCGCTTCCAGCATACGCATCTCGCTTTCCATTTCCAGACCGTATCCTGTCTTCACCTCAAGAGCGGTGGTTCCCGACTCGAGCATACGCTCAACACGCTTGCGTCCGAGAGAGACGAGTCGCTCAACATCAGCGTTTTGAGTAGCCCTCATGCTTTTGACTATGCCACCACCGGCGGCTGCTATTTCGGTGTAGGTCTTACCCTGACTGCGCATAACAAATTCATCAGCGCGATTGCCGTCAAAGATCAAATGTGTGTGCGCATCGACCAGGCCGGGGGTAACCAAACTCTCACGTGCATCAATGACTACGGTTGTGTCGTCGGCGAAGACAGCATGCTTGATCTCATCGGCACTTCCAACAGCTATGATTTGCCCGGCACTTATTGCTATGGCTGCGTCCTTTATGCGGCAGACATCACGCATTTCTTCACCGCGGATCGGTCCCGCCTGGGACCGGGCAGTGACAAGTTCACCAATCGGACTAATCAAGAGGTCAACCGGCACGCGTCCATCCTCGGAGATTGCTTTTGCCGGTCCCGTCTGCGCGTGTGCCGGATTACCGGGATTTCTAGTCATGACCCAATTCCTGTCTTACAGATATACGATCATAAGCCAAAGGCAGGAAATCAGGCGCGTGCAAGCGCGGTAGCCGAAACAACCTTAACAACGCGTAATCAAAGCAGTTAAGGTCCACCCTTTCCAGACAAAAGCAGAAGTCAGGATAACCTTCGCCGTAGTCAAAGTCGACTGCCATCCTGACACCGCTTGCGGTGCTGCAGCTTAACTGCGCTATTACAACCCAAAAGCCAAAAACAAGATCATCAAGCCGTTAACGAATAGGTTTCCTTAACCTTCATTTCATCTCCCATCTGCTGCTCGGTCTCTATCTGACAGTGGCGGCAACTTTCATTGCATTCACCCGCAGACTGCGAACCTTCTTTCATTAATTCGAGCGTCTTCACCAGCTCAGACCAATGCAGTGCAAAAATGCTTTCATCAAGCGTTAAGCTGACCGGTTGATGTTCTTTGGTCCCGGCCCGCACAAAGGTCAAGGTCACCCTGTCGTACGGGAAGCGCATTTTCAGCCGCTCGGCGAGATATTGCTTGACGAGAATAGTAGCGGACGGCCAGCGTGAGTCGTAGTGAGAAAGTGGATTCAGCTGATAATCGACAAGTTCAAGACGCCTCTCAGCCGGGTACCACAACAAAAGGTCCATCGTGTCTTCTACATAGACGCGCAAGTGCGGAACGCGGGCTCTCACCTTTTGAGCGACGCCGACAATCTCTGAACCGTGAGGTCTGTAAGGCTTGCCGACATAACGCGTGAGCGTCTTATAGGCAAACAGGAAGGCACGAGTATTCGTGTCACGATCTTGAGCGGCCGTGCTCAGTATGTCTACGGGCCACTGTTGCCCCATGTACTTTTGAACTTGATTGACGCTGGCAAGCTTGCCTCGATTGATCTCCGCCAAACCGCGCAGAATGAACCGCCTAGTCAGACTTTTTAGGCGACCCTTGACTGTATTGGTTCCTTCGGCGTATTGAGCTTGACCCATCTGATATGCCCGTTTGCAGATGCGAAAAGCCTCAACCATAGAAGGCGTGAACAACGTCCTGTGCATAAAGCACCCCCTTCACCCAGCAACTACCCTACGTTTGTATGTCATACCAATATATAGTATGACAATCAAGGCGGTCAAATGAAATTCCATCTTGACTGCCCACTTTTTATGACCGACAAGATCCATTTTCCCGGACGGCAGTGATTGTTACCCGCTCCTAAACAGGGTTTCAGGCATCAAGCAGCAACAAAATACACCCCCTCGATATCCGCCCCGCATACGCCAGCCGCACAGACAACACCGCTTGTCTATACAAACGCAGCATTCCAGCTTTGTACACAGCTCTCCGGAATTTATATATAAATGGTCCCAACCTGGTCAACAGCCAGACAATGGCTTGCAGCGGGTATTTGCCGGATAGAAAAATCTATCGGTGTCCGTCCACTGAAATCACCAATATAGATAGAATATGTTTTTCGGTGAACTATTGTGGCGGTTTTTCCGTCTATAAGAACGGCGCCTGAAAAATCACTCTTTCACCTTATGAGGATAAGGCCGTTGTTCGTCACACGCGAAGTCAGCCGAATGCAGCCTGTACTAACGGTCTCGCAATTGACCGGACTGATTAAGGACGTCCTGGAAGAGACATTTACGTATATCTATGTAGTTGGCGAAGTTTCAAACGCCAAGGTTTACCCTTCCGGGCACTGGTATTTTTCTTTGAAGGATCAAGACGCGACATTGCCTTGCGTCTGTTTTAAAAATGCCAATTCCGCAATTAAGTTCAAACTGGAAGATGGCTTAATGATGGTTGCTCGCGGCAAACTCAGTGTTTATCCACCGCGTGGCTCCTACCAGATGATCGTGACGGGACTAGAGCCAGTCGGTATAGGCGAGTGGCAACTGGCATTCGATCAATTAGCTGAGAAATTGGAAAAAGAAGGATTTTTTGCGCCCGAGCGCAAGCGCCCTATACCCATTTTTCCGCGTCGCATCGGTGTGGTGACAAGTCCTGCTGGAGCCGCTCTGCGTGACATTTTGCAGACATTGAAGAGACGCAATCGTTCAGTCAATGTGATCATCTCGCCATGCAAGGTGCAGGGAGAAGGAAGCGCCGAAGAGATCGCGCGAGCAATTGCAATTCTTTCCGAAATCGAAGATGTAGATGTGATCATCGTTGCCAGAGGCGGGGGCTCGATTGAAGACCTCTGGTCATTCAATACTGAGATTGTGGCCCGTGCCGTTCTCTCGTCAGCGGTTCCCGTAATCTCCGGCGTTGGTCATGAAACCGACATCACCATCTGCGATCTCGTAGCCGACATGCGAGCACCCACACCTACGGCAGCGGCCGAATTGGTTGCTAAAGGTACAGTTGAGCTTATGGACAAATGGGGCATCCTCAACAGGCGCCTCAATTCCCAGATCGCCGAAAAACTTTCATCCGTAAGGCGTCAGGTCGAAAGGCTGAGCCCTCTCAATTCATTGATCAGATACAAAGAGCGCCTCAAGCGCTTGCAAGAGAAAGTGATCTCTGAAAGGCTAACCCTAAACTCCAGGCTGAACATGCAAATCGCCTCTCATCAGCATCGGCTGAAAACAAGCCGGGAAAAACTTGCTGCGCTGGGTCCCTTAAACGTGCTCAGCCGCGGATTTTCGGTCCTCAGAAGAGCCGACACAACAGTTGTTAGATCGTTTTCTGAAGTACAACCCGGCGAGACTCTCGAGGCGCTGCTCTTTGACGGCAAGCTGAAAATCAAAATTGAATCGGTTGAAAAGAAATGGTGATAGCAAAGGCAGGAGGTGTGTGAGATGGCAAAAACCGTAGATTTCGAAACGTCGCTTAAAGAACTCGAGCAAGTAGTATCGGAGCTGGATGGCGAAATAAAACTGGAACGGGCCCTCAACCTTTTCGAACGAGGCATGGAATTGAGCACGCAGTTGGAGTCCTTTCTAAAAGTAGCCGAGCAGAAGGTGGAAATCTTGCGCCGGCAAGCAGACGGCTCTCACACGGCTGAGTCGTTCGACGAGAAAAACCTGGACAGTTCCAGCGATTAATAAACGACAAGCGATCTGGCTAAAAGCTGCATTTCATCAAGGTTTTGCTTGTCCATACTCACTTCAAAAATTTACAAGACGCCCAAATGAAGCCAAAAATTATTGAAAAAATTGTTTTTTGGGAACACACAAAAGCCCCAAGAGCCGCCGCAATTCAGGCTCTCCCCCACGCGGGGGATTCTTGACAGCCCTCCTGAGCGAAAGTTAAGCTTGTAGCATGCGGCAAAAAGTCCGGCCTTTATATGCCAGGTTGCTGCCATTTACTGGAAGCATTCGTAACTTACTCGGACTTCCTTTTCACCAACATCAATCACAGGTGATGACAAATGCGAAAAAATAAGAGGGGCCATTTGCCAGGATTGCCGAAAGGCAGACGGCAACGCGGCAACATGATCGCGCTAGTCGGCGCGATCGGTGCCGGATTGCTGGTGGCACTGCTCCTGTTCGCTCTAGCCTATACCAGACTTTTAGGCGGCAATCAGGAACAGAGAACTGCCATAGAGGCTGCATCACTAGCAGCTGCTAAAGATCTAGGACGAATCGTCATGAAAGACGATTATTTTGGTTGGGTCAGCCTGTCTGACTATGCGCCGACCGGAACACTCACCAAAGCGCCGGACGGGTTGTACCAGCCCGTATACAGCATCAACAGCATTCTTGCCTCCATTCGGCTGGATATGATCCTTGCCGACCAGGTAGCATCAGCCACCGGTAATCCGACATCCATGAATACATGGAGAAACCTGGCCGATAAAGACTACAACGCAGCAATGACCAGCAAGAACAATCTCGCCACCTTGCTGCAGAATTCACTGCTTCCGGGCGGCAACCCGAATGCCAAAGACATTCAAGGCAGCCTGGTCACACCTTATACAAGTGCAGAAAATGCCTACAAGCAAAACAACATGAGAGCAACCGGCGGTTCCTCTTATGTAAACGGATCCCTCAAACTGACCCTGGGATGCCTGGACGGCGGCAGTGAAACCACTGTAAATGTGCCTTCGCCCAGCTCCAAAGCCTCGCTCTCTGGTCAACCCACCCAGAACGGCAAGTACATGTCGTATACGAATTACCCGTATAACGGCAAGAATTTCGTATTCACAGGAGCTGGTTCATCCATCAAGCTCATCGACAAGAAGAACTTCAAAACAAGCCTGGCTTTGCCATATTTCATACCATCTGTCGTGATGGCGGAAGCCGACCAGAAGTTTTTCGAAAATGGTGACACTTCAAAACCAGTCCGCATCGTGCACTCGTTAGCTTGTGCTCAACCAGCTTGCATTCCTGATCCAAGACCGGCCCCTGGTCTGTTCATCGCTGATTTCATTGACGGTGCAGTACCTAAATCGATAGAAAGACCATCTGATTTTCTCAATCAAAGTCAATTGAATGGCGGTCCAAACCCGGCATTCATAAAGAAAGCCTGGGGTGGAGACTATAACGGTCCCGGAAGCACTGGCACTCTAGTACCAGACTCTTCTCTGGGAGCAAGCACCATGCAGCCGGCGGGCGCTCTGGCAGCTGCAATACACGACTGGTTGAGACAGGGCGGCCACAAAGTCAACATTGACTCAGTGATCGCCATGATCAACGGATCCGGCATTCCTGGCGGAAAATTCCAGGCCAATCAAATGTACAAGTGGAGAATCGATTCAAACGGCACTATCAGTTGCGTCGCGTCTGTGGGCGCCAAAGAACCCTACATAGCCCTATCGGAAAACCAGCTCTACATGGAATGCACGGACGCGCTGGACGAAATTGACGCTTCTCTTCCTCCTCCCGGCAACAAGACTTCGCCCTGGGCAGTCTATATGAAAGATGAATGCCGCCAATGGGGAGAAGTAGCCGGTGGACAACACGCAGGTCAACCACTTCCAGTCACGGGCACTTCGCTGGCCTACAATCCGGCCGATAAGTGGATCGCTTGCTTGCCTTCGGCGCTGCCCGATACAGCCATCGCTTTGAACGGCAATGGCGGAACAGCCAAGCTCGGAGATCTTGGAGCAATGGGCTCCGGCGCCAATGACCGGAGTGGTGGAACAATCGCCACCACGCCGGCGACGGTGTACAAGCTCGATGACTTTGCAGAGCCTGGATTGATTGCGGTCAACTACCCTGCTACAGCCGGGGGAATCATGCCGCCGCAATATCTGCAAAACGGCGCCGCCGTTACAGTTCGCTTCCGTGTCGAACTGGCCAACATATCGACGCCGACTCAAGAAGGACACGTAAAGAAATGAGGACTTAACCCACCAAACGCACAACGATGATCCCCCAACTCGGGACGGTAAAAGAGCCAGGCGTACCTGGCTCTTTCGCTGTCTATAGGGTACCCGTTGTCAGGCTTACGCTCGGGTTTTCAGTCTTGCTTTTTGTTCTCTTCTTCCACGGAGGAAAAAGCGTCTTCAATTGTCTTTTCCAC
>JADZFV010000171.1 GCA_020854255.1 Candidatus Melainabacteria bacterium
ATCTCCAAGGTCGCGAACGCATCCAGCGCAGTCCGTGCGCGATGCCATTCGCTTGCCAATGCGTTCGCCGCATTGGATCCAGTAATTAGGGCTTGAGTTCAAAAGGAGTAGTGACTTGGCTATGTGAGCAATTGCGTTGCGGCTGTACTTCGTAGATAGCTTTCGTGCAATTCGCTTTTCATTTACTTTGACTCGACTCGTTTCGAACTCCTTGAGACTAAATTACCACGTTCTTGACATTATTGTTACAAATTCACCAATTCCTCATAATCCAGCCAGTTGGTGGATCCGAGGAATACGGAGGGTGGTCTGGCAGGCTTACCAGAAACCTCTATACAGGAAAATGGCGCAGGCGCACGAGCCTGCCCCCATACAAAACAGACCATCAGGCCAGAACCCCCGGAAAAGGAATAATCCGGGTGGTATCTTTCCCCGCCTTAAAGGGCGAGGTTTGCCCCACCAATTCGGTCAGACCTGGACTGGCTATACCGGCAATACGCCGTGTTTCTTCTTCGGCAAGACCAAATCTTTGGTGGCGTATGCATTAAAGCGGTTGATCAGCTCGCCTCTGAGGCTTGCCGGTGTCACCATGTCGTCGACGATCATCTCGGCGGCGAGTTTGTATATGTCTACGTCTCCTCTGTACTCGGCGCGTTTTTCTTCAACGAAAGCCGGTCTTTCTGCTTCAGGGACTTCCTGAATCTTATTGAAATAAACGGCATTGACAGCCGCTTCCGGACCCATGACTGCGATCCATGCGGTAGGCAATGCGAGGCAGGCATCAGGTTCGAATGCTGGTCCGCACATTGCGTATAGACCAGCACCATATGCTTTTCTCAAAATGACTGAGATTTTCGGAACATCGGCCGCGGAAACCGCAGAGATCATCTTGGCGCCAGCTCTAATCATGCCTGCGCGTTCGACCTTTGTTCCAATCATAAACCCAGGAACGTCGGCAAGGAACAACAGAGGAATGTTAAAGGCATTGCACAACCAGATAAAGCGGGCTGCCTTGTCTGACGAGTCGACGAACAAGACGCCGCCTTTTACTTTCGGCTGATTGGCGAGAATACCGACAGCGCGACCGCCAATGCGGGCAAAACCTGTGACCAATTCTGCCGCAAACATCTTTTTGATTTCAAAGAAGGTGCCGGCATCGATGAGTGTATCAATTGCTTCGTACACGTCAAAAGGAATGCTTTCCTTTTCAGGAATGATTTCTTCCAACGATCTCTTTCCTGCAACAGGCTCATGCACAGGAAGGAGAGCAACCTTCTCATCGCAGTTTGCAGGCATGAAGCGAAAATAGTCTTTGCAAAGCCTGATTGCTTCTTCCTCTGTCTGCGCGAGCACGTCACCGCACCCGCTCACAGAGCAGTGCATGCGTGCGCCGCCCATTTCTTCGAGCGTCACCTTTTCGCCGATGACCATTTCAGCCATGCGCGGTGAGCCCAAGTACATCGATGCATTGCCGTCGACCATTACGACGATATCGCAGAAAGCAGGAATGTATGCACCACCGGCGGCCGATGGTCCAAAGAGCAAGCAGATTTGCGGAACGAAACCGCTCATTTGCACCTGATTGTAGAAAATCCTTCCGGCGCCGCGGCGTCCGGGGAACATCTCGATCTGATCGGTGATGCGAGCACCAGCAGAGTCAACCAGATAGATCATAGGCACTTTGAGTTTGACGGCTGTTTCTTGAATGCGGATGATTTTCTCAACTGTACGCCAACCCCACGAGCCGGCTTTCACTGTCGAGTCGTTTGCCATAAAGCAAACAGTCTTGCCTTCGATTTGTCCGATGCCGGTGACAACGCCGTCTGCCGGCAAGTCGCTTTCGCGGCAATTGGCAAAACGCGCATCTTCAATTTCAAAGCCTGGATCAAGCAGAAGGCTGAGTCGCTCGCGAGCGAACAGTTTTTTGTCTTCCTTCAGCTTCTGGTGGTATTTGGGTGCTCCGCCTTTTCTGATGCGGGCAATTTGCTCTTCGAGTGCGCCGCTTTTGGTAGAGCCCTGGTTCGGTTGACTCTTTGCTTCCTTCAATTCCGTACCCATCCTGTGTTCGTCCTTCTTTGAAACGATAGCCGTCACAAGCGCGTCTTCACTTTTAGAGAAATCCAGTCTGAAATGCTGGCCGAAGACGGCAACCAAAAATCTTAAAACGACCAGGCGTGTATATAAATAAACAGTACATATTGTTTTAGATTGGCGAGGCAAACGGCATCCCTTTTTCGGCAAAAGAAACGCGCAAAACCGAGCCAAAACAGCATTGATAAGACGGCAAACGTCTCAAAAATGAATATAATGTCTCTAAGAAAGCGCCCGAACCCGGGCAAGGTGCATAAAACCAGCAGCTAGCCAAGGGGCAGTTTTGACATACGACGAACAAAGTTCAAGACGCGAGTTTTTGCACCAGCTCGCCCTTTTGTTCTGCGGACTTAGTGCGTCTGGCGGACTGTCTGTTTTGTCTCAATTGCAGGCACTGGCTGCCGACAAGAGCCAGCCGCTGAAACCAAACGTCAAATTGTTGCCGTGGACAGGCGACGATTTCACTTTCGGACATCGCTTGCGCAATTCAGAAGTTCCCAAATTTCCAACTGCCAGCGAGCGCAATATTGACTTTGTCATCGTCGGTGGTGGCATGGCGGCACTCACCACGGCTCACCACTTGCGCAACCACGACTATTTGTTGTTGGAACAGTACGCCCAAACAGGTGGCAACGCTCGCGGTGCAAATTCACGCGGACTCTGGTACTCGTATGGTTCGCAATATTTGACTGAAGTCGACGGAGATATAGGTGAGCTGCTTTCAGATCTGCAGCTAAAACCAGTAAAAATTGGTCGGGAGAAGAACGCCTGGTGGGATGGCGCTCATTGGCTAAAGGGCGTGGATGGCACCAATAATGCGCTTTATAAAGACTTCAAGCGGCTTCAATCCGAACTTGGGCCACTATGGAAAAAGATGGGCAATGCCACCATGTATGTTTCCGATCTGACACCCGAGCTTCAGAAACTCGACAAAGTCATACTGTCATCAATGCTCACCGGATATAGTGCTCCATTTCTCGACTTGATGGAAGGTTTTTTGAAGTCATCCATGTGTGCAGGAGTAAATGGACTTTCAGCACTGTCGGGAGTTTCGGTATTGGAAGATCTGGTTATACCAAGCTATTTGCTCGAAGGAGGCAATCCGGCTATAACTCGCGCAATTGCTGAAAGCATCAAAAAAACAACTCCTCAAAGAATAGTGACAAACGCATTTGTCTGGTCCGTAAATTTGAAGGATGATGGTGCGTCAGTTGTATACCAGGAGAAGAACGGCGCGCTTCACCGCGTGAATTGCAAGCACGTAATTTTTGCAATTCCACCGATGATCGCCGCACGAGTAGTGTCCAATTTCAAGGTCGCCGACAAAGCACAGCTGTATTCATTCAAATATGGAAGTTATCTTGTAGGAAATTTCATTCTGAACAAGAAGGTCTTCAACAGTAGTTTTGATAATTGGCTTCCATCAAAATATTCATTTCCTGATATCACGATTGCCAACACTGTTTACGACCTGAACGGCCATTACAAAAAAGAAATGGGGCAGGTCCTCACTATTTATCAACCTTACGCGCCTGGTTCTGAAGGTCGCAGTCTTCTCCTTGAGGGAGACCACGACAAGTTTTCCATCCAGTTGCGAAAACAACTGGTTAGCCTGCTGGCAAAAGAATTCGATGCCGCACTCGAAACAGTCCAGCTCACACGCTGGGGCCACGCCATGGCCATAACCGGCCCTGACTATTTCAAGCGAATGAAAAAAGTGCTTGCAGGCCAATCCAACAGCTATTCATTTGCGCATTCCAGTTATCATGGCTTGCCCGCCGCCGAGTCTGCCATGATGGGTGGAAGAATCGCCGCAAACCGCGCCCTCAAATTGAAGGCGAAGAAGGCACTCTTATTCGGACCAATGCCGGCAATTACTTCAACAATCACCTCCTAAAAACGTTAAGCAAAGAAAACTGCCAAATTACTCCAACTAGAAAGTAATCACCCTCTTGAAACGAACCGCATCAGTACTCTCTCGTCTCGCCAAATCGCTCAGACTCAGCTTCACGCTGATTACTGCCGGTTTTATCTTTTCGACTCTGTTTACTCTCGCTAATCACTGCGCTGAACAGCGCGCAACAGTAAGAAAGTGAAATCTCGTTCGTTGTTTAGACACGCCAGTCCACTCGCAGGAAAATAGTTCTCCCCACTACAAAACCATACGAGCAGACTAACGCATCTATTTTGTTTTCCACTTATACAGACGTCGCCTCTGGCTAAAAAGTTCAATTCCGAAGAAAAAAATTTCCGATATTTCCGAAACGCACATTGGGCTTCAAAAACATGACCTGCAGGACACCTAATCAGTGCTATATTCTTGATGTAAAGCACGCGCGGAGCTAAGACTATGAAACTGTTAGTAAGGCTACTTCTCAGCTTGTTCGTGATAGCGAGTGTGCTTTACGCATTACCGTCCTTTGCAGACTCTCCGACGGAGACACCGGCAACGAAAGAATCAAGCGCCGCGATGCCTCAAAGTTCGATCGTCGGCGCAGATAGCAAAGAATCCCAAGATCAAGATCAAGCCACAAATCAAGCAACCCGTAGTTTGATGGAGGATCTAAAAAATCCAGAGAAGAAATTGGACACCCTAGGGATAGTGGCAGAACTCCTCGGAGTTTCGTCCGGTCTGATGCTGATAACCGGTGCGATATTGGCGGCTTGCGTAAAGCGATTCGGTCTGGTCAAACTGATGATTGCGGTTGGATTGGTCGGCGGCATAACTGCAGTGGCCGCGCCGGGAATCATTCTGATGTCCGGCAATACAGCAGTCGGTGTCGCTCTAACCGTGTTTTTCTTGCTGATGTATATCGCCGTTTTCTTCCTTCCAGCCATCCTATCTTTTAAAGACAACGTCTCGAAGAAATGGATTATCACTATTATCAACGTAGCCGGCTGCATCGTACCAGGCGCTGGGTTGGTTGCGTTATACATGGTTATGAAGGACAAACCGGCAGAAACAGCGCAGACAATTGCCCCTTAGCTCTTTAGATTGCCATATTGTGACAGCATGCCTGTGAGTTTAGAAAAGAAAATTCTGTTGACCGCAATTTTCGTCTCGGTAGTGGCGTCGCTCATACTCGCGATATATGCAATGTCGTGTCTTTCCACATTGGGTAATAAGCAGATTCTCGAGCTAACACTGGTCGCTCTGGCGATTTTTTCTGTAACTACAGGTTCCGCATAACTTCTAGCCAAAGATCTAAAGAGTGATGTACGCACCATATCTGAAGGCACAAAAAAACCTGCGGATGGTGAATTAAATTCGAGAAACGAAGCTGGATATATACTAAACACTTCTGCCAATTCATTAAGTACCCAAGATCAAAATCAAAAGCAATGGATGGCGGATACTTCGCATGAATTGCGCACTCCAATTGCAATTCTGCGCGCGCAAGTAGAAGCCTTTCAAGACGGCATTCAAGAAGTGACGCCAAAAACGCTTCAAGTGCTGCATACAGAAATTATGGGACTCAGCAAACTCGTCGATGATCTGCATTGGCTGGCTCGATTCGATGTAGGCAGTTTGAAACACTCCTTTGTTCCGGTGGATGTGGTATCAACACTGCAAGATGTTTCCGATCTCTTCGAAGAGAGATACGCCGAAAAGGAATTGACGATTGACAAAAGTGGTATCACCAGCGAGTCCTGTACTGTGTATGCCGATAACAACAGAATGCGGCAAGTATTCATCAATCTGCTTGAGAATTCACTTCGATATACGGATAAAGGCGGGAAGCTAAAATTCTCAATCGAGAAATCCCCTACAGCTATTGTGCTGCGTTTTGACGATTCGCATCCCGGCATTCCAGACGAGCTGATGCCTAAAGTCTTCGATCGATTCTTTCGCGTTGAATGTTCCAGGAGTAGAGAACTTGGCGGATCCGGCTTGGGGTTGGCGATATGCAAGACAATCATCGAGGCACATTCAGGCAGCATCAACGCTTCCAAGTCCGACCTCGGTGGAATAAGAATAGAGATCGTTCTACCGACGGCTAGAGGATTACGCGGTGGCTGAAGCGCAGGAAAAGAAAGAGCGCATTTTGATTGTTGAGGACGAAAGGCGAATTGCCGAAATCCTTACGGACTACTTGCGTCAATCATGATTTGAAGTAGAGCATCAAGATCGTGGCGATAAAATTGTTGAGATGGTTCGCAAGCAGCCGCCTTCACTGATTCTTTTGGACGTCATGCTGCCGGGTGGCGACGGTCTGGAAATTTGCCGCGAAATTCGCAAGTTTTCCGCTATACCGATTATTATCGTAAGCGCGAGAATCGATGAGTTGGACAGATTGCTTGGGCTCGAACTTGGCGCGGACGACTACATCTGCAAACCATTCAGTCCTCGCGAAGTTGTATCTAGAGTAAAGGCTGTACTCAGAAGATCACGCGCAGGAGCCAGTGCGGAATCAGAAAACAAGCTTTTCGCAATCGATGACGAACAGCAAAGAATCACCGTTAATGGTGTCATACTCGATCTGACGCCAACAGAGTTTCGATTGCTAAAACTTTTCGTGTCAAAACCAGGTCGTGTCTTTTCTCGGAATCAACTTTTAGAATTGTGCTATCAGCAAGAACAGCTTGTCATCGACAGAGTTATAGACAGCCACGTAAAAAACGTCAGGAAGAAGCTGGCAAAAGCTCTACCTGGACAAGAACTCATTCATGCCGTTTACGGCGTCGGCTACCGATATGAAACAAAGCCCACCAACGAATAACACAACATCCATTTTCATCTCAGAGATCGCACTAGCAATGGCGCGAAAGTTTTAGAGCACTCTTTCTCGTTGCATACTCCATAGTGCCTTTGCTTGCAGGATTTGAGGAATTTTGACTGCGCTTATTCATGAGGAATGGAAATCTCTAGTTGCCGCTTCTGAAATCAACGTGACAGTCGAATTCTTAGTGCTGCCAGAAAACACCGCGTCCTCCACCGGCAAATCTGTCGAAATCGAATGTGAATTGTATTTCGAGAGGATCTGGAGAATTTTCAGGAAGTGGGTGAAAGGGTGCTGCATTCTCCACTGCCTTAAGAGCAGCCTGGTCAGCGACTGCAACACCTGATGAGCGATCCAATCTGAGATGATCTAATTCTCCGCCCTTGAGTATTTTGAAGACAACCACAACTCGTTTGCTTTCATACCCCTTGGGCGGAAACCAGGCTCTTTTTATTCTTCTTTGAAGATCGTCCATATATGGCCCGAAATCGACAGCAGGCCTACGCGCTGTCCTTAACGGTTCAGGCTCTTTCACTTCAACCTTACTATTAGCCCCATCTGACATGAATGTTAGGACCAGTTCGAGTTTATCGAAGTCCGATGGCAAAGCCGGAAAGCTGAGCACCGCAAGCGCAGCATCAACAGATTCGTTTTCTGTCATGGAACTTCTCTCTGCTACGACCTTTTTCTCAGTTATGATGCCTGCTTGATTTAAGGTAATTGCTCGTGTTGTGACAAGTAGGCCACTGTGTTGAGGTGGATGCCATGATTTTTCCAGGATTGACTTCAACAGAGATACATAATGATTAACAACACGACCGCGCATTCCATATTTCTCAAACTCTCGCATTCCTTTGTCCCTTTCGAAGAGCCGGGCATCATCATTCGGCTGCAACTTTGAGTCGGTGCCCGAAACACGTTGAGCAAGCTGACGCACGTGTTTGCTGTTTGATCGATACAGTTTTTCAGCGGAGGTTGAACTTACCTGCAACGAACACAGAGACAAGCTCACTGCAAGAAAACGCCCCAACTTTGAAGATGTGTTCATCTGATATGCTCCGAGAAAGCGCAGGTTCAATTTTACAGCAACCGGTCCTGTTGCTTCTTTTTCCCTCGGCGATTGGCAGCGAGAACCGCATACATCGGTTTTTATTTCAGACATCGCACTAGCTTTTGCCGACGCAACTAATCAGTGTTAGGATTCTCGAACGTATCAAACAGGGCGGTGCTTTTTCTGAAGTTGATTCTGCAGGAGCAGGATGACGCAAAAGACAATCATCATCATTGCCGGTCCCAACGGCGCGGGTAAGACAACATTTGCCCGCGAATTCCTGCCGAACGAGGCGGCATGCCCGGTATTTATTAATGCTGACCTCATTGCTGCCGGATTATCGCCGTTCAATCCTGAGCTGGTAGCGATAGCTGCTGGACGTATGATGCTTGAACAGATTGCCGACCACGCAAGACGAGGGCAGAGCTTTGCTTTCGAGACAACTCTTTCCGGGCGCGGCTATGTCCGGCTGATCCGCAAATGGCGCAACGATGGATTCCTGGTCGTGATGTTCTTTCTCTGCCTGGCAAGCCCAGAGGAGGCGATTGCCCGAGTGGCGGAACGTGTCGCCCAGGGCGGTCATCATGTCCCGGAAAGTGTGATTAGGCGGCGCTTCGCAGCCGGTTTACAGAATTTTGAGACCTTATACCGGCAAGAGGTGGACTTCTGGCGGCGGTATAATAACAGCGGTGACGTACTTGAGATCCTTGACGAAGGAACCAACCCATGAGTCCTGACCAGCAAAAGGAACTGAAGAAGCTGAAAGACGGGGCGACTGCCGCGCTTACGCGAGCCGCACAACGCGCAAGGGAGCTGGCCCGGCAAACAGGCACGAAGATTGTGTTGACTCGCGATGGCAAGCTGGTGAAAGAAACGCCTGCGGACGAGAAGAAGTCTGAGAGCGCGTAGTGCCGTCGGTATCATGACAGTGTCATCATTAGCAGCGCGAATGAATCCACACCCTTCAGCGCATCCTTCAGGTCGAATCTATCTGCATCAAAACTCGGTTGTATGGAACCGAACACAGTTCGAGTTTAGTGTTTCCCGGTAGAAGGAATCGGCACCAGACTGCCGGCGTTATGCCGATCGCTGTTACTTTCACCTGGAAAAACAAGGCTCCGGGTTAGATTGTGAGCAGTGCCCCTCTTTTACGAATGAACGTGCCCGTCCCATCAATTGGTACAATTTTTCTACGCTTGCCAAGTCTTCATGATAATGGAAAAAACGTCAGATTGAGATTTATCGCAAAATGAGCAAAGAA
>JADZFV010000172.1 GCA_020854255.1 Candidatus Melainabacteria bacterium
AAGATTTCGACAGTCTTTGTTCTAACTGAAAAGGGTGACCTAAAAATACGTGGCTACTACACCCTTTCAGCCATGAGTGTCAAGTTTGACGAGCTTCCGGAAAAAGTGCAAAAGAAGCTGCTCAGATATCCGCAAGTTGGCGCCACGCTGCTCGGGCGTCTCGGAGTAGATGAGGTATTTCGAGCGGCGCAATTGGCAAAAGGTAAAAAACCTCGATTGGGCGAACTGCTCCTCGTGGATGCGCAAAGGAGATGTTTGAACGCCACCGAAATAGTCGCTTCTGCTGTGATGGTGATCGATGTCAAAGAACCAACGCAAGTGGAAATAGCAGCAGGCGCACGAGATCCCATGGGTTTTTACACACAATACGGCTTCACCCCTCTTCCAAAATCGCCCCGCCGACTCTTCAAGCGAGTGACCACGATCGAAAGGGAATTGAATCTGTGAAAAAGCTTTCGGCATGAAATCAGCGATTCGCTCTTGCATCACTGGACCAAACAATTTCCTTTTCAGATCTCCCGGACTGCCGCAACTAAATCCAGAATATCAAAACTTGCACAAGTAGGATAATTTGGTAGGATAAAAAATGTCTCCTCGATTCCAGAGAAGCCCCATAATGAGCAAATCGAAATCACAAAATAAACCTCTGCGAACAGCAACAGATCCGCATTTGAAATCACCGACCAGTTATGAAGATGCAGTGAATGGAGCTGATGATCCGCGAATGACGAAGGTTTCTGTAACTGTTGAGCGTGGTTTGCTGACCTTTGTAGATCATTACGTGCAGGCACATTCAGGATGCAATCGTAGCGAAATTTTCGACAGGGCACTCGAAATGTGGGCTAAAGAAACCCAAAAGAAGAGCGATATCGCATGCTATTCCAGTTCGTCGGCTCAGAAGTCAAAAGAAACATCTGATTGGGAAGCCGTTCAAATGGAGGCGGCTAAGGAGATTTGGTAAGAGAGGCAACTCATTCACCAGCGCAACCGAGCTTCCCTAGAAAGGGAGAAGTTTGGTATGTGAAAATTCCGAATCAGCCGGACGATCCGCACCAACCTCGTCCTGCAATAATCGTCTCCCGAGATATGCGCAATCAGATGGCGCCCGATATCATGGTCGTGCCTGTTTTCGGTGAGCCAAGCGGCTATAACGATAGTTTTGTGACTATTGAAGCAGGAGAGGGGGGACTGACAAAAGAGTCCACAGCCAAGTGCGATCAGGTCACCACTATCAGCAAAAAATTGCTTGGAAAAGGTCCTCTGGCAGATCGAATCAGCCCGTCTCTAATGAGACAAATTCATCACGCAATACGTCGCGCCATGGGTGAGACGAGAGTTCCATAAAGTTGCCGCTTTCCAAATAGTTACTATAAACATCAGGACAACACAGCATCGGTTGCGGCCGGGTATAACCGTTTACACGCTCGATTCCACTTGCTGGAGGCTCGTGTATGGCAAAATCGAACACCGTAAATGACTAGGCTCTGCAAGACAATGCAGATGAGCAAATCGCTAACTAGGGTATTGCCATTTAAATAACTGTACGACGCAAAGTTCATTTTGGCATCATTGTCTAAACCCAGCGCTTGGGTTATAATGACCGCACCGCAATGGTTTTGAGACATTTCCGTGAAAAGATTAACGAAGGCGGCAAAATTGCTTGGGAAGTTGGGTGGAGAGACTACATCAGCCGCTCGGGCTAATGCTAGCCGGTTGAATGGGGCTAAAGGGGGGCGGCCGAGAAGGAGGGTTGAAGAAGAGTTGTTTGAAGAGATACCTCCTATTTTGGGACCAACACTGGAACTCATCAACCAGCTTGAGAGTGAAGGAATCATTCAAAAGCCAACCATCGGCGGTTCGGTTGCAATCATGTATTACGCACAACCAGTGAAAACCGACGACTTGGATATTTTCTGCTACATCCCGAAGCGTGAATTTCTTGTCGAGTTGGGACCAATCTACAAACGTTTAGAAGAGCTAGGCTGCAAATTCAAAGATCTGTACATTAACGTCAGGGGTGTCGATGTTCAGTTTCTAGTGCCTGCTAATCAGCCACTCGTTGAGGAAGCTTTAGAGAATGCTGCGTCCGTCACGATTGATAACGTGAAGACGCACATATTTGAGTATGAATACGCACTTGCAGTAAAAGCCGCAGCAGGCAGACCAAAGGATTGGGCACAGATAGCAACAGCTCTGGAATCAGCTACGCCGAACAAAAACAAGCTTGATGCACTTCTGACCAAGTATGGGCTCCTGGAGAAGTGGAGGCGCAAAATCGAAGAATGACAGATTTTCAAACTGTGCGATCGAACGAAGAGATATACAAGGCCAAAGCTGAGTCCCGAAGAAAGCGCGCAGCAGAACCATTTGAGCGGAAGCTTCTCGCATTGGTTCGCATGCAGATGATGGACTATTCGCTAGCTCGATCTGCTGGTCGAACCGCACGCGCGCCCTGGCATTCTGAAGACAAAGACAGAATGAAGAAATACGCTAATACCCAGGCGCAGTGAACCAAGCTCGGCACGAATTACTTCACTAGTACAAAGACCATCCTCTCGTCGGAGAGTGGGACGATTGCCGGGATGCCCACGTAAAACCGGACCTCGTTCTTATCTATAGAAAAATTGGAACCGCAGAGTTGCAACTAGTCAGAATTGGCAGCCACGCCGAGTTATCATCGTGAGGAAC
>JADZFV010000173.1 GCA_020854255.1 Candidatus Melainabacteria bacterium
AAGCAGGTACTTTACCTGCGGCATGGCCTTGAGAGATGACCGGGAATCCATTCAAAACCCCAAAACTGTCCGAGCTCTCAGATGAAGCTCAAAACTTGCTTTCCTTTTACCGTGCGGTTTGGGATGAGAAACTCAAGGCCGTCAAAGAGGACCTCTCGGAAAGTCGATATCGAGAGATTATTGAATCGTTCTATCACCTTTTGAGCCTTCCCACACCACTTGTAGTTTTTGTTGATAGCCCGATGCAATTGATGCTTATGCCGGCGTTATTGCGTATTCGCGCGCTTTGCGATCAAAGCACCTGGCAGACGATTCGCGAAAGTCTCACACTGTCTGGCTGGAGAAAAACCATTGAAGCGCTTGATGAGAAGATTTCCGAAAGTGATATCGAAAGGCTAATCGCTGCCAGAGAAGATTGGAACACTTTCCATAAACGAGAAGAGCAAAAGCGAGACCCAACCAATCGCATCACTGCAATTGATTCAATATTTGGCAGGCCGAAAGGCAAAAGCATTGATTCTCGTCTCGGCTTTTTCGAGTCGCTTATTTGCCAACTTGATGCTGCCTTAAGCGACAGCGTAACGCCGGAGATTCGAGAATGGGTAGGGTCAGAAAGCCTGTTTGTGGATGGTGGTATGCCCGGGCGGCTGGAGGATTTTGGCAATCCGGAATTCAATGCCGAAATTTCCAGGCTCAATCAAATTCACATTGCCATTCAGAACCTCACCAATATGGGTACCACAGAACGTGCCGCACTGCGCATTTTCAGAGAGAGAGGCGACGCGCCTTCAATATTGCCGGAGCAGTTGGTCAGGCAGGGTGAATTGGAAACGGATTTCCTAAAGCAATTGGGTGAAGAAACTGTCAGCATTCTGGCACATGCTTTGAGCGCTAAGAACCTGGAGCCCACCATCTATGAATCATATCCTCCGGTGCTTGAAGCCATGCTGGACGGCGGCTATACAGGTCTGTGGCTGACTGGTCAATTGTCGGTTGGCTACAACAGCATGATCTTCCACCCTCGGCTGGAGAGGTTGTCCAAGTACACCTTCCTTCTCGATGCAGGTGAGAAAAATGTGTTTGAGAAAACCACAGCACTGGCAGTGGAAAACCTGCGCGTTTTTCTGGCTAACCGCACTCCCATCTCACCCTTCGGCGAAATCGTCTTCGTCTCAAAACAGCCCCTGAGCGTGGAGGTTAATGAAGAAGGAAGACTTCATTCAACTGAAGGACCGGCCATTTCATACGCAGACGAATATCGCATTTACTCGATTAATGGAGTCACGGTCAACGAAAAAACTGCAGTTTCACCTGAGACCTTGACGGTTGAAGAAATCGAAGCCGAGATCAATCTAGAAGTACGGCGAATCATGCTAGAACGCTTTGGTATAGGCCGATACTTACTTGAGTCAAAAGCGGACGTGCTGAACGAAGACGAATACGGGACACTTTACAGAAAACGCATTGCCGGAGATGAGCCACTAGTAATGGTGCGCGTCAAAAACTCGACAGCCGAGCCGGATGGAAGTTATCGGGAATATTTCTTGCGGGTTCCGCCCTTTGTGCAAACAGCCAGAGAAGCCGTAGCGTGGACATTCGACTTCGACGAAGATCAGTATCAACCCGAAGAAGAAACCTAGAATATCGCATCACTCAGACGGGAGAGGGGTTCTGTGGACACCCCAACCCCTTCACGTATCTGAAAGATAACCTTTAGAAAGGGTTTCATTGTGACTGTTAAAAGATTAAGACTGAAATCAACCAGTTCAGTTTGTTATTTGCGACGTTTCACTATAGTTCAACAGCTCAAGAGACTTGATGCGCCTTCCCGCGCGATGCTCTATATATCCCGCGATGGCCCGATGTGCGGCGCGAGTGGCTTGTTTGATTACATCACTTTCTTTCTGGGCATTGGGTACATCGCGGCCTGCCGCCGCCAGTACAAGCCGTTTCCAAACAAGCGGCGTGACATACTTGTCGAGCCGCTCGACACCTGGAGTTTCATAAATGCCTTCCGCCTCGGCCACTCGCGGTCCGACTCTCACGCGTTTTCCTTCCAGATGGCAACGCTCGCACACCATGCCGCCTAACTCGTAGTGAAAACCGGAAATGGCATGGTCGGAAAGCACGGTCCGGCAATTGACACACACAGTCAACTCCGGCATATAGCCAAGAATGTCCAGCAAGCGCAGTTCGAACATCAAACAAAGGTAAGCCGGATCAGACTCTGACAGACTTTGAAAACGCAACGAGATGACCAGAAAGTCAAAATAGTCACTGGCCTCTTCGTTCAAACCCTGCCCGAAGATGCTCGTCAATTCGGCATAGTAAAGGCTGTAGGAAAGCCGCTCGAGATCGCCGCGAAGCTGTGGAAATGTTTCCAAAGTCTCAGCTTGCGAAATAATTTCAAAAGTGCGCCCGGAGGCCAGCAGCAATTTATTCACATTGAGCAAATCCGCGCGTCCGCCGATTTTAGAACCCGGCTTGCGAGCGCCTTTAGCCACGCATTTGATCAATCCGCGCTCGGCGGAAAACACCGTCACTACTTTGTCGGTCTCTCCTAATGGAAAGCTCGCAACATTGACGGCGTTGACCGAGTAAGTTGGCATTGAATCGAAGTACTTTTATGCCCGAAGCGAATCTACGATTCTATTAGAACACGAAAAGATTCAGCATTCTTGCGCCAATTACTTGGCGGCAGTTTTTTCTTTGATCAGATGTATCCAATCTGTATGCACAAAGCCCTTTTCCGGTGCATCCACTCTTTGATAAGTGTGGGCGCCGAAGAAATCACGCTGAGCCTGGGTGAGATTCTGGGGCAGGCTTCCACTGCGCAGGCTGTCGAAATAGGCCAGGCTGGAAGTGAGAGCCGGCACAGGAATTGCCCGTTCGATGGCAAAAACAATCGCTTTGCGCCAGTTCGATTCGAAAGACAGCACTGTTTTGGAAAATTCGCTGTCTAAAAGCAGGTTAGGCAGGTCGGCCCGACGCGCAAAGGCAGCGCGGATCAACTCCAGCAATTGGGCGCGGATGATGCATCCACCTTTCCAGATGCGGGCGCATTCAGAAAGGTTGATGTTCCATTTATAGAAGTCAGAACCTTCCTTGATAAGCGCCATACCCTGGGCATAACTGCATACTTTGGAGGCGTAAAGAGCATCATGAAGCGCTTTGAGAGTCTCATCCTTGACTGATTTGTCTACGGCTTTGCCGGTGCCGATAAATTGTCCGCCGCCCAAAATTTTGCAGGCTTCTTGACGCATATCATGCATCGCCGAAAGCATGCGTCCGGTCAGGGCCGCATCGATCGTAGGAACGGCAATACCAAGGTCCAGTGCAGCTTCGCTCGTCCATTTACCGGTTCCTTTTTGACCAGCTTTGTCGAGGATCATATCGACCAGTGGCTTGCCGGTTACAGGATCAGTGACGGTCAGAATTTTGGCAGTGATTTCGATCAAGAAGGAATCGAGAATACCTTTATTCCAGGTTTCAAAAACGTCGGCAATCTCGCGGGCAGGCATATTCAAGCCGCGACGCATGACGTCATAGACTTCGGCGATCAATTGCATGTCACCATATTCGATACCGTTGTGAACCATCTTGACGAAATGTCCGGCACCATCGGGTCCGAGATAGGTGACGCAAGGACCATCATTTACTTTGGCCGCAATCGCTTCCCAGATTGGCTTGACCTTCTCATAGGCCGCATTGTCGCCGCCCGGCATCAATGAAGGTCCCCAGAGAGCGCCTTCCTCGCCGCCGGAAACACCGGAGCCTATGAAATGAATCCCCTTTTCTTTGAGATCCTTTTCTCTCTTTTGCGTGTCGGTAAAATGCGAATTGCCACCATCTATGATGATGTCGCCTTTTTCGAGATCGCCAAGCAGTTTGGCAACGGTCTGGTCTACTGCCTCGCCCGCTTTAACCAGAAGTATGATCATGCGCGGCTTTTCAAGGCAGTCAACGAAAGTCTTTTCGTCACGGCAGCCGATCACCGGCTGATCCTTTCCTCGTCCGGTCACAAAAGCATCGACCTTGTCGACGCTGCGGTTGTACACAGCAATTTTAAATCCGTTTCTGGCAATGTTCAAAGCCAGGTTCTCACCCATGACGCCCAATCCGATCAGTCCAATCTTCGCTTTGTCAGCCATTTTTACTCCCTCTACAATTGTTTAAATTGGTTTTTTAAAACTCGCGGTGACATTTCTAGCTCGACGTTTACCAGGTTGAGTAAACGTGAAATCTTCAAAGTTCCGAAGCCATCTCTCTATCCACATACCAGTAAATCTTTCCCTGCTCGGCTTTCACATTCTGGCTTGGATACTTGCCAACCGGTCCTGTCAAAACATCTTTCAACACAAAAGCTTTGGCTTTGCCTGCGGCCAGGAAAATGATGTTTCTCGAATGGTTGATGACCGGGTAGGTCGTAGTCAGTCTTGTCGTATTCAATTTCTCGACTTTGTTGTCGACAAACCATCTCTCATTTTCCTGTAGCGCAGGCGATCCGGGGAAAAGAGAGGCTGTATGCCCGTCTTCCCCAAGCCCCAGAAGCATGAAATCGAATTGGGGAAACTCGCCTGAGTCCAGGCGGAAAAATTCATGCATGCTGCGCTCGTAATCTATTGCAGTTGCCTTTGCGTCCATGTCAGGATCGCTCAAAGCAAAAACATTTTCACGGCTGAGTGGAACCTTTGAAAGCAGGCTCTCGGTAATCATCTGTTGATTGCTTTCAGGGCTCGTACAGGCAACGGTTCTTTCATCGCCGAAAAAGACGTGCACCTTGCTCCAGTCAATGCGGTCAGCGACCTCCTTTTCGGCCAGGCGCGCGTACAAACCTTTAGGTGTGTTGCCGCCGGAAAGAGAGATGACAAACTTGCCTCTGTCTTGTATAGATTGCTCGGCAAGCTTTACAAAAAGCTCAGCTGTAGCATTTACCAGCGCTTCATAATTATCGAATACAAATACGTTTTTCTTTTCCATTAAAGACGATTGCATCAGCCCTCCTTACTTTGCTTATTTGGCGGCGTCGACGAGTTTGACTGTGCACTCCAGTGTCTGCCTGAAGACTGCATCATCAGGCAGCGACTCCATGGCAAAATCCATCAGGCGTGCTTCGGTCAACTCAACAAAATTTTCGGCACTGCTTGCGCCGCCCTCAGACCCGTTTGTGCCGCAGTCCGAATCATTGAGCACATATATGCAAGGCGAACCTGCCCTTTGCTCGGCGATCATGCGCTCGGCAATCATTTTGCCATCGCACGGTGTTTCCGCTTCGATGATCACTGATGAGACCGAGCCGCCACTCAGCTTGTCGCTGGTGAAAGGCTCAATTGATGCGGTGATGCTTTTCTTGCCGTTGGCAAACTGAGCGGAAAACCTACCGCCTGCAAATTTCGCGGACTTGCTTTCCCACTGCAAACGAGCCTGCAGCCAGGAAAGGAGCAAGAGAGGCTGCACGGGAATATTTGAAGAACCACGATCTCCTTCTTCCTGCGCATACGCAATCGTCACTTTCGAAATACCGGGCAGCGAAGGCAATGACATGGGCGGAGCCGCGTCATTGAAAGCATCTGCAATAGCGCGGCGCCAGGGTATCAAGCGACCCCAGTTGAGGTCGAAAAGCGGTTTTCTTTGATTGGCCGCGCAGAAGCTCGACATCTCTTTGATGAAGCCTGTAGCGTCTGCAGCTCGCAACGAATCGACAATCAGCATGTCGATCAATCGGGAGAAGGGCTCAAGATAACCCTTATCGAGTCTATTGGCACGCCACCAGAGCACAACCGGCAAGTCGTGTATCACCAGAGGCGATACCACGCTGGCCAGCTCTCTTGTCCCTTCACCGTTATAGCGAACCGTGATTTGTTCGGAGCAAATTTGCTTCAGCGTTTTCTGATCGGCCATGTGGCAGCGAGCAGAAACCCAGGCTTCCAGGCGCTGTTCGGCTGAGCGGCGCGAAATAGCCAGAATCGCCCTGGACGGATGGCGAATCGCCACTTCATCCAGGACTTGAGAAGCTTGCACTTCGGCGTCTGTGTCCTCACTGAACAAAATGATGTTGGCCGTGCAAGCGCGCATCACATTGGCAGGCCTGGTCGTGGATTCGTTGAAAACCGCGTCTTTGCCCTCAGTCACCATTACAGGCGTGTGGTCGCTCTGAGGCTCCGGCTTGGCGCCGTCGATGGCTCGCCAGAGATCCTTCAATTCGCGCTCGATACGCTCAACGTCTACCTGAGCCAGACGCCCGGAAAGAAAATTGGTCGTCTCGATGGTCGATTTGCGTTTGTCAGTGCTGGAGCTCATCTTACAGGCGCCTCCAGGAATGACCGGTGGACGCGATCAGCTCGTCTGCCTCCGCTGGTCCCCACGAACCGGCGGCATAATTGGGAAAACGCGGCTGTGGTCCTTTCTTTTGCTTGGCCAGATCCCAGTTGTCCAGAAGCGGCTGAATGAAGCGCCAGGATGTTTCCACAGAATCGGTTCTGGCAAACAAGGACGCATCACCGAGCAGGCAATCGTGAATCAGACGCTCATAAGCGCTGGGGCTGCGCACACCAAAAGCGGTTCCATAATTGAAATCCATATTCAGCCAGCGAATCTGCGTTGTCGCACCAGGTTGCTTGGTGGCAAACTTGAGCGAAATGCCTTCATCTGGTTGAATTTTCAATACCAGAACATTGGGGCTGAGCTGGTCATCATCACCTTTCTGTCCCGCTTTCAACCCGGTCAGACCAGCAAACAAACTGTGCGGAGCCCGTTTGAAATGTATGGCAATTTCAGTCAATGATTTAGCCAGACGCTTTCCGGAGCGAACGTAGAAGGGAACACCCGCCCAGCGCCAATTGTCGATTGTCAATTTCAAGGCAGCATAAGTCTCTGTCGCCGAATCGGCTGCGACCCGCTCTTCCTGCCTGTATCCGGGCACTTTAGCGCCGTTTATGTAACCTTCGCCGTACTGTCCTCTGACTGCCGAGCGATCCACATCTTCAGGTAAAATCGGACGCAACGCTTTCAATACTTTCGCCTTTTCATCGCGCGATGCTTCAGGCGCAAGTGACGCAGGCGGCTCCATGGCTACCAGAGATACCAACTGCAACATGTGATTTTGAATCATGTCTTTCAGGCAGCCGGACTCTTCGTAATAGGGTCCGCGTTCTTCAACGCCGAGGGTTTCTGCAATCGTGATTTGCACATGATCTACGTGCTGGCGATTCCACAAGGGCTCGAAAATCCCATTGGCGAAGCGCAAAACCATTATATTTTGCACGGTTTCTTTGCCCAAATAGTGATCGATTCGATAAATCTGATGTTCGCTCAAGACTTTGTGGATATGGTCATCGAGCGCAAGCGACGATGCCAGATCGTGCCCGAAAGGCTTTTCAACAATGACTCTCTGCCACGGCTTGTCAGCGACATTCTTTTTCGAAACCAAATTCGATTTGGCCAGCTGAGTAATAATAGGCTCGTACAGGCTGGGCGGTGTAGACATGTAGAACACATGATTGCCGCCGGTGCCGTGTTTGTCTTTCAACTCCTCAAGAAACTTCGCCAGTTCATCAAATGAGCCCTCCTCAGTGAAATTGGACGGCCGGTAATAGAGGCAGGAGGCAAAACGATTCCAGCTTTCTTCTTCAAATTTCAAATCAGGTGAGTACTTTTGTATCGCCTCTTTCATGGAAGTACGAAAGGCGTCATCTTGAATGACGGTTCTGGACATGCCCACTACAGCAAACGTTCTGGGCAAGAGACCGTCGATGTAAAGCGCGTAGAGCGCGGGCAGAAGCTTTCGCTTGGTCAAATCCCCGTGCGCCCCCAGAATCACCATGGCGAAAGGGTCGACGGCTCGATCTTTCGGTAAGCCCGTAAGCAGCGGATTGTCTACAACAGCGCTTTGTGTCATCTGTCCAACCTCAAAACCAAAAATTAAGTCCACTTGACGGCCGGAAATTCCCTCCCGGCGCCATGGAAGAAAAAAGAGTACACCTTTTCGCTTATGTATGCATTTAATGGCGTCCGTCGATATACGACCACCCAAGGACTGGCGACGCCATGCGTCGGTCTTGCAGATCAATCATCGAAGTGTTGGCCCTCATGTTTTTGTCATGGACCAAACTCGTATGCTGACAATAGAAAGCCAGGTGAGAACACGAGGTTCTTGCCTAACTCGTGAGCGAGAAAAGCCCGAAAAACGACCGCACTAATTTGGAAACGAGACTATCATGCAACCATTTGCTTCAAGAAAAACACAAACACTTGCATCGAGCACTCTAAAAATTGTCAGGCAAACAATGCAGGAGGGCGCCCGAACAATCGCCAATGATGTTCACTCGAAACTCAATTCCACAAACCACAGAGAAATCATCCAGGTAAAATCCGGACAGCATGTGCAAGCACTGCTCAGCCAGTACAAAGATTACTCATTCAGTATTGCCGGCGGACGGCACTCGATGGGCGGGCAGCAATTTCTTACAAACGGCATTTTGTTGGATACGAGCCAATTTAACAGAATTGTCGATTTCGACCAGGATTCAGGACTTCTTACGGTACAGTCCGGAATGCTCTGGGGAGATTTAGTAGACGCATTGGGCAAGCTCAATCAACAATACAAATGCCACTGGTCGATCATTCAGAAACCTACCGGCGCAGATGATATCAGTATTGGCGGATCGCTGGCAGCGAATATTCACGGCAGGGTACTGGGAAGAAAACCCTTCATCGCCGACATCGAACGCTTCACTGCGATCATGGCCGACGGCACCAGATCGATAATTTCTCGAGAATCGAATGCGGAGCTGTTTACACTGACCGTGGGTGGATACGGCTTGTTTTGCTTTGTCGAGGAGATCACCATTCGCCTAACAAAAAGTACGCCTCTCGTGCGAAAAGTAGAATTGTCCGTCAGCGAGAATCTCATCGAAAGATTTTCTCAATTGCAGAAGGAAGGCGCCACGTACGGCGATTTTCAGTTCTGCATTGACAGCGGCGCCGACACTTTTCTAACCATTGGAATTTTGTCTGTATATTTTCCGATCACAGTCAACCAAGACCAGGCGCACACTATATGTAATACCAGTAATCTAAAACTCAGCGAAGAAAGTTGGCGTGAATTGCTGCGCCTGGCTCACATCGACAAACAGAAAGCATTCACTACTTACAGCGATCACTATAAGCGCACAAACGGACAGATTTACGCTTCCGACACTTTTCAGTTGAGCCAATACGTTCCTGATTATCATGACTGGCTGGAAGACACCTGCCAGTCAAGCAATGCAAAAGGGTCCGAGATGATAACCGAGCTCTATATTCCAAAACACAAACTGCATGAGTTTTTAGAAACTTCAAAAGCAGCGCTGAAAAGCCAATCGGCCGACGTCATTTACGGCACAGTGCGCCTGATTGAAAAAGACGAAGAGAGTTTTCTTGCCTGGGCCAGAGAAGAATACGCCTGTGTGATTTTCAATTTGCATGTCGATCACAATCAAGTTTCCCTCCTGCGCTCCAAACATTCATTCCGAACACTTATCGATATCGCCCTGTCCATGGGCGGATCATATTACCTGACCTATCATCACTACGCTTCCAGAAAGCAGCTCATTCAAGCATATCCACAGTTCAAGAGCTTCGTAGACAAGAAGATTCATTACGATCCACAAGGAAGGTTCAGAAGCAATTGGTTCAAGCGCCTTTGCCTCTCGCTTGAGGCCGCATGAGAGCCGATCTTCATGCGACCTGATCGAGTTGCCTGCGCTCTCAGGGCGCTTTAAACAAGCAGCCTGGTATTGACACTTTCAGTGCAACCTTTCGTAAGTCTCGCGGCGCAAGACTTACGGACGCGCGTTAATTGGGAATACTGCCAATTTAAAGTCCAGGAATCGCTTTCGTCAAACTTTCTCTCCCCTTACAGAGTGACGGTCTTTTGCTATCATCAGACAGTGCTCTATCCAATTAGGTTTCGAGGTGAGGAGTTTGCCATGAGACTACTTCTGGTCGAAGACGATTCCTTTTTATCCGAGGGCGTTGCACTTGCTTTGCGGCACAGCGGTTATGTAGTTGATCAGGTTCAATCAGGAACGGATGCAGATCAAGTTTTAACCGTGACGCCCTATGACCTGGTCATCCTCGACCTGGGTCTGCCGCAATTGGATGGAATTGAGGTTCTAAAACGCCTGCGGTCACGGGGTCAAGCCACGCCTGTGCTGATTCTTACCGCTCGAGACACCGTCCAAGACCGGGTCACCGGACTGGACAGTGGAGCAAATGACTATATCAGCAAGCCTTTTGAGCTTTTGGAGCTGGAGGCCCGCATCAGAGCCCTTCTCAGGAAGGAGCAATGGGGCAATATGACCAAAATCGTTGTCGGGGGGCTGGAGTTCGACACAGTCGAGCGACGCGCCACGATAAACGGCGACAACCTGGACCTTTCCGCCCGCGAGCTGGCGGTGCTCGAGCAACTATTGAAGAGCGTCGGCAAAGTCGTCAACAAAGTACAATTAATTCGTAACCTCTCATCCTGGGATGCCGAGTTGTCGCACAACGCCCTGGAAATTATTATGCATCGCTTGCGCAAAAAGCTCGAAAAGACAGGCATCAATGTGCGTACAGTGCGCGGACTGGGATATATGCTCGAGAAACATGCATGACCTCGTCCATCCGGAAGCAGCTTCTGGTGTGGCTTTTGATTCCACTGTCCACAATAGCTGTTTCCAGTACGTTCATTGCTTATAACGCCGCGATTCTTTTGGCGCGAGAGATTTATGACAAAGGACTGCTCAACTCAGCAGACTCGGTAATTGCTCGAGTGCGCCACAAACGCGGAAAAGTTCTTGTAGACTTGCCGCCCGCTGCTCAGTCTATTTTAAAACACAACTATCGCGACACGTTCTTTTACCAGATTTACACGATGGACGGCAAACGCATCGCCGGTGATGGCACGCTGCCCTTCGATCGCGGTGCGGTGGACTTCAGCCAGCCCCACTATTCAACACGGATGTTGAACGGCAAAGAAGTGCGCGTTTTGACTATGCTCTTTCCTGTCGCCAGTCATTTTGCCGATGAAAGTCCCGACGAGGATGACGACAATGATCAAAAGCCGGAAACGCTCATTCTCGAGGTCGCCGAAACCCGCAACGCGCGCCGGGAAATCGTCACTCACATTGTCGTATCGGTGCTTTTGCCGCAGTTGATCTTGATCGTATGTGGTGGCGTTGCCGTTTGGTTCGGCATCAAGCAAGGTTTGTTTCCGCTGCAGCAATTGAGCAAGGTTCTCTCTTCCCGCTCTCCCACGGACCTCAGCCCCGTCACTGAAAGCAGCGCCCCCATTGAGGTTCGGCCTCTGGTTGAAGCAATCAATGGGCTGCTTAGAATGCTTAATGATGAAATTGAAAAAGAAAGACGATTTGTGGCCAATGCCGCGCATCAATTGCGCACACCACTGGCAGGTCTTAAAACATACGCCGATCTGGCTCTAAAAATGAATGAAGACCCTTCAGTGCATTCAGTTTTGGAGCAACTGCACACGGGCATCAATAGAATGTCCAACCTGATTGTTCGTCTCCTGACCCTGGCACGCGCAGAGCCGGGGGTGGCTGCGCAAGCAGCCAAGCAATCAACAGACCTCAGTGCCATCGTCTCCAGCGTAACTGAAGACCTGGTGCCGCTTTCCATTGAGAAGAAAGTAGATCTCGGCTTCGAATCACCGGCAGAATCGATCATTATCGACGGAGATCCGGTCGGACTGAGAGAGCTGGTTACAAATATCATTGAAAACGCGGTCATCTACACTCAGGAGGGCGGTAGAGTAACAGTCAGGCTCTCCAAAATGCGCTCCCCGACTCTCTCGGTCGAAGACAACGGTCCTGGCATCCCCGAGAGAGAAAGAGATCTTGTCTTCGAGCGTTTTTATCGAATTCTCAGAGACGGCGCCTCAGGAAGCGGTCTGGGATTGTCCATCGTCAAAGAAATCGCCAATTCGCACGGCGCTAAAGTAGAAGTGAGTGATGGTGTGGGCGGCATCGGCACGTGCTTCACAGTCATCTTTCCGGAGACGGCAAACGGCAGAAGATAGATTCTTTTTCCAGCGGATGAATGGTTGTCAGGCGCGCCCGTGGTTTCGTGCATAGAATAGGACGCAACCAAGCATTTGCCAAGGACAAACTATCGTCTACTTCAGTCCGGCATGGCGTCGTCGAATTGCACGTTGACGATCCGCAGCCCGCGCCCATCAAGAAAGTCCATGATGTCTCTGACTTGCTCTCCCATCGGCCATAAAGGCACTTCCATCTGCGCATATGGCGTATGCAAAATCATCGATGACGAGTCGCGATATGGATAATATTCGACGTACTTGACGTCATCGAGAAGCACCATTTGCGTTGAAGTGCGCTTCTTGAGCCGATCGTGCACATAAAGAACGGCATCTGCATCGGTGAGCTCAAAAACAAAGCTTCGATAAGCATCTTGCACCATCGAATAGGTCATGAAGCTGAGAAAGAGCGAAAAACCGAATGTGGAAGCCAAAAGTGTCAGACCCCAATAGATATTGTTCAATAGAGCCAATATGCCGGTGCATAGCCAGAGAAGGGCAAAAACCCAGCCCACGACCACTCCGACTATAAGCGGAGCCAGAGCCGTCCTTGTCGAGTACGGCTTGGATACAAGTTTTATCGCTATTTGAGGCTTGGCGGTGACCATGGTCGCGCTCGATTTTCTGGAAGTTAAACCGTTAACGGTCTAACTTCCATATGCCCATAAATGCCTGTGAAATAGTCGGCAAAACCCAACTGGCTCAAGGCGAGAAGAGCAGCAATACCATGGTAAAAGTGCCGCTATTCCATAAACCGTGCGCGATCATGCACGGCAAAATGCTGCGCGTGCGCTCAAGGGTAAAGGCAAAGAGCATGCCCAGGGTCATGAGAGGAAGAAAGCCACCGGCATCGAGGTGAATTCCTGCAAAAAGCCCGGCGGACAGCAGCATCGAAGGCAGGATGCCCCAGTAGCGACGCAACGCTGTATAGAGAAAACCTCGAAAGAGGATCTCTTCACAAATAGGCGCCAGAATGCCAAGCGTTGCATAAAATATCAAGGTAGCGGCGATATTGTTGGTGCGCGCCGCATGCATCACAATTGAAATAATAGGATTGTTTGAACCCGTGGAGCCAAGGTATTTTGCGGCAATCAGATAGGCGACGACCACGCAGGGTATAGCAGCAAGCCAGGTAAGGACTCCGTAGACAATCAGCCGAAAAGGACCATTTCGATCGACTTTGAAACGCAGACGAATGCCATCAAGAAATTTGATGGCACGCGGCTTCAGGGCCAGAAAATAAACCCAGAGTACGCCCGGACCATTGGTGATCAAATACAGCAAAAACGTGGCCGTGCCAGCCACAATTGCCCCTTGCTGGAGTAAATGAACATCTTTCAGGGCCGTCTGCACGATCACGCCTACTGCCTGCTGAGTAGCCAGCCAACCAATGAAGACCGCATAGATTGTAAGAAGGCCGTACTTTTGCGGAGAAGCCACTTGCTCACGATGCTCCGGAGCAGTGACGCGGCGAGGCAGAATGAACAGTGTCGCCAGAATCACAATGAGACCGCCCAGGAAGGCAAATATGACAAAACCCGCTAGCATTAAGGATCGTGCCACAAAACGCATGTTGGACTGATCAAAATCTTCTGTAACCTGCTTGAGAGCTTCGTTCTGTTTGGTGACTCGATACAGCCTCATCAATGAAACCGACTTGTACCATCCACTACACTCGGTTTCGATCTTCTTTGCCAGCGCCTTGAGTTTTTCTGAGTCCAGCGCTTTTGCATTGTCATAGAGATCGTCAAGCATTTGACTGAGCTCTTTGGACTTCTCCGTGTTCAGCTTTGCCAAACGCTCTCTGTAGGTTTTTGTGGGATGACCGATCTCATGAGCGATTATAATTACACGCATGAGAGCCTTGGGCTCCGCCGGAGAGGCAAAAGCGGGCTTCTTGAGCAGCTCTTCTGCCTGCACAAGCATGGATTCGCGCTGCTTGTTGACCACGTCGATGGGCTGACCGGAAGTCAGCATGCTGGCGTTGCGTTGAAAAGTATTGATTGCCGACTCGAACTTCAGCAGTAGATCAGCATTATTGCTACTTGAGAGCCCGCCTTTCGCGCTCTTTGCCGGACTGTGAGACGATCCCCAGAGTCCCTGGAATACAAATGCCGTAGCGTAAATGAGCAAGGCCCCTGTACAGGCTCGCTTGAACTTTTTTTTAGTAAAAAGGCTGCCGCCGATAAGCAATACGAATCCGTACAGCCAGAGAAAATTCGGATCCGCCAAGGCATCCCTCCCTGTCAGCTAATTTTATTACCTTTCAGGCAAAAGAGGAGGTTGGGTTGTGAAGTCTATTCGCCCATGGAGCCGCCGCCGCCGTCGCCGCCAAAGAAGGTCTGACCGTATTCGCCCAATTCACCGAATCCGCTGAATTCGCCGAAATCGCCAGCCCCTTCGAAGCCACCGAATTCCAGCCCGGTGTCGTGCAGGAAGTCGTTGGTGTCTTTGTCATTGAACATGTAGGGGTCCGACTGAGGAATCTGGTCGGCATAATAACCCCACGGAAAGCCTTTTTGCAGCTTGCGTTTGAGCAACCAGCGAGGCATCCGAGCAAAGCCCAGCCCCATAGCCACGGTGACTATGAACAAGACTTCAAAGACCAGTATGTTGCCCCACTGCATTGTTTATGCCGTTTTTGGACCTTTTCTGTGCGACCTTTTCAAATTCGAAGGACAGAAAGCCCGTATGGGCCTTTTGCGCCGAGCTTAAGATCGACACCTAGAATTCTGAAGCGGACCGCCGCGGAAGTCAACAGACTCAGTGGGGAAAATACTATGCGATTTAACGTCGAGAAAATAGAGTAAAAATAAGGGGTCAGACTGGACCTGGCCTTAATTACTCAGTTTCGGTAAGTAAAGCAATCTTTTGGGACCCGACGGAGCTTATCGACATGCGCGGCCCTTGAGTGCGCTTGAACCCGTCAATGTAGCGCCTGAGAGCCTCCCTGATTAAATCGGAGCGAGTGCGGTGCTCGACTTGAGCAACGCTGTCAATCTGCTCCAGCAATCCGGGAGGAAGCGCCACAAGTACTTTCTTTGGCATGCCAGATCCTTCTTAAATATCTGAGTGGGGTAGAAAAAGTTACGAAACCACGAACGCAAAATAGACGTACGCAAGGACCACCGTCTATGCTAGTTTGCGAGGTGGGTTCCATCGATAAATGTACGCTACTCACTCTCGTTTTGGAATGCCTCAAACGTCACATTTTCAATAGAGCTGTAGGAATTTAGTTAAAAGCTTTCTTGGAATGGCGAAAACCGGGTCACATCAAGAACTGCATATCATGCGGGTTTGCAGCGGGCCTCAGAAAATTCATCTCTTCAGGCAAAGCCGGTCCGGAGAAAAGGAAAAAACACGCCAGCACACCCACTGTAAGATATCCAGTATTCATGCGGGTTCTTTGCGGCAACCATGATGCAGACAAAATGACTACAAGCAATCACGAATCTTCAAGAAAATTGACAGCCAACGTAAAAGCCGCTGGTTGTGCGGCAAAGATTAGTTCTCTCGCGCTGAAGCAACTTCTAAGCTCGCTTCCCAGACAAAATTGCCCGCAACTGCTCACCAGTCTGGATAATTTCGAAGACGCCGCTGTTTACAAAATTACAGAAGATATTGCAATTATTGAAACAGTCGACTTTTTCCCGCCTGTAGTAGACGATCCCTTTCTCTTTGGGCGCATAGCGGCTGTCAATGCGCTATCCGACGTATACGCAATGGGAGGAAATCCGGTAATCGCGCTCAACATACTGTGTTTTCCAACCTGCGATTATCCTCTTGAAGTAGTAGAAGAAATTTTGAAAGGCGGGCACGCGGCTTGCGCTGAAGCTGCAGTTACAATCGCTGGTGGTCACTCGATTCAAGGTCCTGAGCCGGTTTACGGGCTGGCCGTTACTGGCTTTATCAATCCAAGATCAATACTCACCAATGGTGGTGCGCAGGAAGGCGACGTTCTTCTCACCACAAAACCTCTTGGCACTGGCGTTATGCTCCTCGGTTTGAAAGGTGACAGCCTCTTAGAAGCCGAAAGTAAGCAGCTTTTAGCTTCACTCACACTTTTGAACAAGGGCGCCCTTGAGATTGCAAAGAAATACCAGCCCAGTGCTGCCACAGACATTACCGGTTTTGGCTTAATCGGGCATACCACCGAAATGGCCTTAGCAAGTGGCTTGTCTGCGTACTTATATATGGATAAGATGCCGTTTTTTGCCGGCGCCGTCAGACTGGCAGGCCAGGGTTTCGTTCCCGCCGGTGCTTACGGCAACAGAAATACATTTGGACCATCTGTAATCAATCTAAAGCATATAGATATCGCTGTCCAGGATTTATTGTTTGACCCGCAAACCTCGGGCGGGCTCATGTTCGCACTCAAAGAAGAGCCGGCTATGCGACTTTTGAAAGAACTTATCGATAGCGGATTGACGGCAAGCATTGTGGGTGGATTTCAACTCGGAGAACCGGGAGCAATTGAGGTAAGAAAATGAGCGCGCAAGAAAAACAAAATTTTGCCAAAAGGCTTGACCTGCGGGGACTTATGTGCCCTGAGCCGGTCTTGCGCACCAAGAGAGTTTTGGACGGAAAACCTGAAGGTGCAATTGAGGTACTCGTCGACACCGACATCAATGTGATGAACTTGACGCGCCTGGCCAATTCGCTTGGACTATTCTTGGAATCGGAGGAAAGAGAAGACGGATATCAGGTCGTGATCAGCTCCACAGAGAGCGGGTCTCCCACAAGCCCGGCCAGCCAATCCAGACCTGAACACAATCATGGTGATGCTCCAGGCAGTAAATCGGCAAAGACTGTTTCCAATCAGGCGGAAGGCACAAATACTCACACGAAAACAAATATGGTCTTGTTCATAGCGAAAGACACCTTTGGCGAGGGAGACAGAGACTTCAGCGTCAATCTAATCAATGTCTTTTTGCAAACTGTTTTGCAGGCAGGACACAAGCCCCAGGCAATATTGCTGGCTAACACAGGCGTCAGACTCATGGACCCCGACTCATCTGTAAGCAAAGTACTGAATGAATTCAAAGAAGCAGGCACAGATGTGTTTGCCTGCGGACTGTGCGTTGAGTTCTACGGACTGAAAGACAAAATTGCCAAAGAACAAATCACCAATATGTACGCCATCTGCGAATACCTGTTTTCCGCAGACAAAATAATTTCGCCATAGACTTTTTAATTCAAGAAAGTCCAGCTCAGAAAAGGTCTAGTTGCCGTCCCAATCCGGCTGCCATACCTTGAGCAGAAGAAAAATCGCTAAAAGGGAAAAACCAACCAGGGCAACGACAACCACGATTGAAGCGACATGAAACATGCCGACTAGACTGGCTATGGCTTCCATCATAAGGTCACCTGAGGCGCATAGGAGAACATAAGCTGAGAATATGAACCGAAAATATGAATATTCTAGTCTAACCTTACATTTCGGAAAAATATAGCCCAAAACACCATGATTTCATGTAAAAACGGCTGCTCAGACCACGGTTTTTACTAATGCAGACAGCTCCTCACGGGTGGGCAATGCCTCCCAGGCTGTCATCGATCGAGTAGAAAGAGCGCCTGCAGCGTTGGCTACCGTGAGAACACGACACCACTGGTCCTTCTTCAGTTTGTACAAATAGCCGGGCTCAATTTCTTTACTCTCGCCTGCGCAATTGAGCAACTCAGCGATCATTCCGGCCACAAATGCGTCGCCGGCGCCCAACTCTGATACCGAATCCGCCCTTAAAGCCGGTGCAAAAACGTCGTCTCCATTTCTTTCGATCAGCAGGCTTCCAGAAGCGCCCAGAGTGACAATCAAATTTGGTCCCGAAACCTCCCCGTTGTTTGAACCAGAAAGAAAGCCGCTGAGCTTTTTTCCCATTGCAACTACTTCGTCGGACGCTTTCTTTGTCGATTGATCTAGAGGGTCAACTATTGTGGCCAAGAGCGGCTTGTTTGGCAGCACGCCGGCCGAATTACCGGCATTGCGCTCGCGTCTTTCCTCGGCGAGATTTTCCTTTGCCAGTGCATCTGTCCAGAATTCCAGCTCGCTCAAATTGACTTTTACGATATCTGCAATTTTTAAAGCCGTGAGCGCAAATTCTCTTGCTTCCCTATCTTCACCGGTCGGAAAGCCGGCATCGAATGATATCGGCACACCCAGTCTTTTAGCCATTTTCAGTGCCCTGATCACGGCATGACGCCTGGGAGCAATCGTCAGAGAAATACCCGTGGCATGAAGGAAAGTAGCATCAATGAGAGAATTTTCAGTGACTTCGTCTTCAGTGAGAAGGTGACTGGCATTCGGCCTGGGCCAGTTGAAAAAGCTGTACTCCTCGCGCTCGTGACGAAAGACATAGCACTGTGCTGTCGGGCTGCCCTGATCGACAATCAAATCATTCAAGTTGACGCGTTCATTCTGCAGCACCGAATCAAGGTACTTTCCATGCGGATCATCACCGCGCTTGCCAATCAAACGCACTTCCACACCCAGGCGCGCCAGCCCGATCGCCACATTGGAAGCGTTGCCGCCCAGAGAGCGAACAAAGTCTTTCGCGTCGGTAAAATCTGTACCGACCTCGGTCGAAATCCAGTCGACTACAACTTCGCCGATCGTTACCACCGACATCCTACTGAATCCTGAGGCTCATGGGTAAAGCTCGAGCTACGCCAAAACCTTTTTGTGCTGGCTTACGACATTGGGATAAATATCGAAAGCCGGCTTAATTACTGGAAGAAGCGCCAATGCTTTGGCCACCGGACCGCGGGCCATGATCTTGCCGCTCACAATTGCAAAAGGTACATTGACTTTGCCGAGCCAGAAATCATGGGCGACATCGGCTTTCATAGCCATTTCAACAATCGGCTTGATTTGTTGTTTGCCTACAGAAACCTTGATTTCCTGACCGTCCGAGCAGTCGACCGTGACACGGCCCTCCGGTTCACGATATTGAAATTGCACGATTAATTTTGATTGCAAGAGCTTTTGAGACATGTCAGGGTCTCTGCCGATGCGGGCCCAAAGCTCGTTCATCACTTCTTGAAGTTCGTCAGTATTTGCGAAAAACTGCATCAGTAAGCCCTCTCGTATAAACCTTTGATATCTTCCGGAGAACACTCTTTCGGATTGAACATTATGGCAGGATCCGAACCTGTTAAAAAGGCTAGTTCTTCAATGTCGGCAGTCTTGAGCTCTGGAACACCCGCGTCTCGCAATCGTCTGGGCAATCCGCAATCGTTGCAGAGCTTTTCGATTGCTGTCACAAGCTCGGTTGCAGCCGCTGAATCATTGCTGGAATTGGACATACCGACCAGCCTGGAGAGCTTCGCATATCTGGCCACAACGGCATCCATATTGAATTGCATACCGTGCGGCAAGAAAATGCAATTGGCAATGCCGTGATGAGTGCCGAACTTAGCGCCCACCGAATGTGCCAGGGCGTGAACGACCCCGACTCCTGAATTCGTGAAGGCCACTCCGGCCATGGTGCTGGCTACAAGCATTTGAGAGCGCGCTTCGATATCGCCACCATTTTTAGTGGCAGCACGCAAATATTCAAAAATCATCTTTGTGGAATCGATGCAGAGAGAGTCGGTAAACACCGAGTTGCTGATCACTGCAGTATAGGACTCGACTGCATGCGTGAGCGCATCGAGACCGGTGGCAGCAGTCAGTTTGGGCGGCAGCGAAACGGTAAGTAGAGGATCGAGCACAGCCACAGAAGGTGCCAGATAGCGGCTGCCAAACAGCAGTTTTTTGCCTTCCGCTCTGTCTTTCACCATAGCCACCATAGAAACTTCGGATCCGGTTCCGGCCGTAGTTGGCACCGCCACCAGTGGCAGTAATTGTTCGGCGATATTGTTCAATCCTTGATATTCCAAAAGTTCGCCGCCCAGGGTTAGGCAAATGTTGACGACTTTTGCAGTGTCCATAACCGAGCCGCCACCAATTGCCACTATGCAGTCGCACTCTTCGGCACGGGCCACCTCAGCGGCCTGGTTTACGCAATCGACATCGGAATCAGGAGGAACTTCATCAAACACAACGTAATGCATATCGTCGAATCCATGCAGGATTTGCTCAACGATGCCCGTATTCATTAAAGGTTTGTCGGTAACTATCAAAGCGCGGCTGCCAGCCAGCTCCTTGACAATATCGGCAGTGCTGCTCGCTGCCCCTTCTGCGAAGGCGATCTTGGTTGGCACGTGAAAAACAAATGGGTTCATGAGTTGACCGAGGTTTTATGCAAAAAAATACGAGTTGCGAAGAAATACGAGTTGCTAATAAATTCTCATGGAAACACTTTGCACGCGGTGCACGTCGATTTCAGTGTTAGGTCCGTTGAATGCGTCCGTCGTCATTCTAGAATGGGTAGATGTTCCTTGACCTGAGTGCCATTTCTTTATAGTATTGTCACCCGATGTTGACATCCGCAACGGACATTTACATCACTTTGCGTTGAAAGATAAGTTGAAAGATACGTTGAAAGAAGACAAAAAGAACACAAAAAGAACACAATAGGTCCAATTCCCTAGAATCTCAAACAACCCGGTTGGGCGGATAGTCAGAAGAAACCAGAAGGACAACCAATGATTTTGAAGCCCTTGTCGGCTCGTTATAGCAAAAACAATCATGCGCAGTGCGGAATGTCGCATCTTGCAAAGATTATTTCGACGGGCCTGCCACAAGAAGGACTGCGAGTGAAACGCACTCTCTTTGCAACCGCCCTGTGCCTGCTGTTTGTTTCAAACACCCTAAGTATTTGTCAAGCGCCACCGGCAGAAGCTAAGTCTGCAAGCAAAAACTCCACAAAAACCGAGCCGGTCGGGACGCTTTTGCACCCCTTGGTGCCAAAGTTGGATGAAAGCTCGACAGCCGAGGCTCCAGTTGCCCCTAAAGGCAGGTTCGCCACACCAATCCAGGAGTCCCTCGAATACGACATCAATGCCATTAAGCCGGAAGGCGGTGAGGCCGATCAATCGTCGGACAACGCAGCGCCGCAATTTGCTGCGCCGGAAAAAGCAAAGGTAGATACGCTCAAACCCGAGCCGGAAAGAATTTCGCCTGAGCTCGGCAAAGTGGATGAAAGTTCATTAACAATCAACGAAGACACTACTCTCAAAGGCACAATTCAAATCGTTGCCGATGACACCGAATACGACCAGAAGAAGAACACTTTCCTGGGTACCGGTAACGCAGTCGCGATCATCGCCGGACAAAATTCCAAATTGGAAGCCGACATGATCCTTTACGATCAAAACAGCGAGCTCATGGACGCGCGCGGCAACGTCCGCATCTTCCGCAACGGTCAATTGACCACGGGAAGCGCCTTCAAGTTCAAAGTCAATTCGGACGAATATTTAATCACCAACCCTGACACTGAAGTTCAGGGCACATCGATTGTCGCGCGCAAAGCATACGGTACCGACGATGGCTTGACCTTTAAGAACGGCACTATGAAAATGCCGAAGCCAATAGTCGTATCGAGCAACATCGGCTACGCTCCGCTCAACTATCAAACGGATCTGATGGACAAGAGAATGCACCCGGAAGCGTACATTCCCGACGAGGCCAGCTTCAAGTTCAGCGCCAAGAAGATGGTATACGAGCGCTATAAAGATCACGATAACCTCACCGTATTTGGTGGCAGGATGATGTTCGGAAAGCTGGGCGTCAAGCTTCCAAAATTTACAGCCACAGTCGGTCAGGAAAACAACGTCACCTTCCCGGTCACACCGTACCTCGGCAACAACATGATGTCTGGCGGTCTCAACGTAGGACCGAATTTCCACAGATCTTTGGGCAAGTACGGCGTACTTTCTTATGCGCCACTGCTTCAATTTGGCGGCAGGAAACTGACAGGCCGCACTACCGAGACCAATAATTATCCCGGTGTGGGCGCTCAGATCGGCTATCAAACCAAGAGACTGCAAGCTCATCTGGCCTATGGCTCAAACTCCGATCTGTTGATAGGCGATCTTAAATACAAGATCAGCAGAACCGCGCGATACCAGGGTGGTATCAACCGCTTTATGGAAGACGGGCTATTCGGATTCAGGCGGGCTCGCGTTCTCAGTGAATTCGTCGACACGCGCAGCACCAATAAGGTGCCCTTCCTTGCCAGCTTGATGTTCAGAACCGCCGGCGGCTGGGCGCAAGACAATCCTCAGTTGATCAACTTGACGCCTGAATATGCCAAATTGTTCAACAAGACCACCTCAGTGAAGAATGTCTCCGCATTTCGTTTTTCCGAATCGATCAGTGCGTCTTCCCACCCTCTGTTCAAAATCGGCAATGAGAAATACGGACTCTCCTCCAACCTGACAGGCGGTCTGGCACTGCGCTATTACTCGACCGGTGACGCCATGGCAATGGCGCAGTTCGGTCCCAATCTTGAAGCTTCAGCCGATCGATTCAAGTTCAGAGTGGGTTACACGCAATCGGCAATTCGCGGCGAATCGCCATTCGTATTTGACCAATTCATCCAAGGCACCCGCTCGGCATACGTATCAGGCGGCTTTAAGGTGAGCAAATACTTGACCTTGGGTGGCTCGGTCGGATACAACTTCGTCGATAAGTTGGCATATACAAAATCAATGACCGCTGCCATCGGACCGCAGGATTTCAAGCTGCTTCTGTCGAATGACTTCATCACCGGCAACCAGCGAATGGGCTTCGACCTGATTTACGGCCAACAAATTCCCTTCAACCGCCTGGTCTTGAAGGGCACTCCGGACCACGGTCGATTGGGTGGGATTTAATGACATCCGCTAAGGGCGCAGAAAGTCAGAACCTCGATCAAATTTTGAAAGACAAAATGCCGGCTCTCGGCATTGATTTAGGCGGCACAAAAATTGGCTGCGCGCCGGTCTGCGATTTCAAGGTTGTAGGCGAGCCAAAGAAATTACCGACACCGAAGGGCGCGGACAAAATTATCGACACGCTGGTCGGCTTGATCGAAGAAGCCAGAAGAGATCACATTCTGCGCGGCGTGGGCATCGCCACGGCAGGCATTGTCGACACCAACACCGGCGAAGTAATTGGTTCGACAGGAAACCTGCCTGGCTGGGCGGGAACACCGATCAAAAAGGTAATTGAATCGAGAACCGGTCTGCCGGTGCATGTAGATAATGATGCCAATGCCGCCGCTTATGGTGAAGTAAAAACGCTTGGACTGACAGATAAGACTTGCGTGGTTGCCGTGACATTAGGCACCGGTATTGGTGGCGGCATCATCATGAAGGGAGAGCTTTATCGAGGCGCTCACTTCGCTGCCGGTGAAATCGGTCACTTACGTGTCAATCTTAACAATCACCGTCTTTGCACGTGCGGACTTTTTGATTGCTGGGAAGCTTACGGCTCCGGTCGCGGCTTCCGCGCTACTGCAAAAGAACTTCTCACTAATGTCACCGTCGATCAGACTCCGCTTGCGGCATTACTTCCTGATCCGCCAGTCGATCAGGTTTGCTCCGCAGCCAGTCAAGGCGACATCATCGCCAAACGCATTGTCGAAACCTGGCACCAACACGTTTGCGCCGGCATAGTCACGCTCGCACACACGCTCGATCCTGACTGTTTCATTATCTCGGGCGGCATGGCCAAATTTGTCGATTACGAATTGTTGAAAGAACTAGTGATCGACAAATGCTTGCCCAGAGTCGGAGAGCGCCTCGATATTCACCAGTCCACTTTAGGCGATGTCGCTGGCATCATCGGCGCCGCTCAAATCGCGCTCGATCATCTGGTTCTTAATTAACCGCAGTACTGTTTGACCGGGAAAATGACCGGTTGGACGATTTGGCACCAATACGAGTAACTGCCCATTGGCGCCCGCACGCAACTCCCGAGCTAACGCGAGGGCCCCCAGAGGACACTCGCGCATAGGGAGCTTCGCGACGACGTTTTAAGCAGTGCGAGAAGCAATATTCCTATATCACCATTATACAGACATTTGTATGTATGTCAATTCTGAATCGATCATCTGTCGTGCGAAATAGTATCAGTACCGCATCTCTATTTCATAAGTGACTTTGGCTTCGCTGTCGGGTGCTACTTTCACGTCGAATTCAAAAGTAGTCGAGTCCTTCTTTTTGTAGTCCTGAGAAGAACTGATGATCTTCCACTGTCCGTAAGCATGCTCTACGGCGGTGACAGTAATCGGCTCTTTCTTGTGGTTGCGCAGGCTAATTTCCATCTGCACGCGAGTGACGCGATCGGAAACGCGTTGCACGTTCATCTGCTTGCGCTCACCAACCACATCAAAGGCATCTCCAATGTACAGACGCACTTTTTCATCGCGCGGTGTGTGGTCTATTTGATCTTCACCAATAAATTGCAAGGCACCGTCTTTGTCCTTTTTGTAGACGCGAACTTTGCCTTTAGGCATCGGCATCCCCAGGTTGTTCTTTTCTGAGTTATCCATTTCAAGTTTTACATTGATCTTCTTATTTGTACCGGAAGGCGACCAACCGCCCGCATAGAATTGACCGCTCGAATCGAAAACAAACTGCTTTTTGGTGGGAATTTGTGCGGCGTTAAAGAGACTCAATTGCTTGGTTTCATGGTCTTTGACGTCGGTTTTTCCTTGCAGTGTGTATAAGTGATATTCAGCAAAAGACTGTTCGGTAAACTGTTGCTCGGCAGCACCACCGGCACGCGCCATCATCATGCCCTTGGGGTAGTAAGGCTGCGGCGCAGTGACGCGATGAACATCGCCGGCCAGTAATTTCAATGCTGCATCGCGATAGGTTCCTCCGGACTTATTGTCGAGCGTCACCCAGCTGGTCAAGTCAGTTTTGGTGTCATCGTTGTTCACAAGTGCCACATAATCGCACTTCCAATTCAGTCCGGCAGTTTGATAGGCGATTTCAGTCTTGTGCATTCCAGCTTTATCGGTTTCCAATTTCCACAAAAGAGATGGTTTTGGTACCAACCCGGCAGGCAGCTCGGAAAGCTCGACCTGTCCTTGCGGATTCAAGATGACACTATTTCCTGCTTTCACAACCAGGCCGGAATAAGTGGATGAAACTCGCCCTTCAGCGTCAGACACATAAGTTCTGGGAGAATTGATAAGCGTTCCAGTAATTTCGGAAACACCGCCGCCGGCCATAAAATTCTTGATACGCACGTCTTTTCCCACCGATTTTGATAAAATCGTCGTCGGTTCAATCAGGTCGTACTGATAATTTTGTTCGCGCACTACAACTTGATTGGGTGCGGTAAGCGAGGTGAAACTGACCGATGTCGGATCGATTTTGGCGGCAACATCTTCAAAGCGAACATGATTGATGCCGTTTGCCAACTCGACAGAACGGGTGTCTCTGACCAAACCAAAATTCTGGTTGTAAATAGTGAGGCTGACGCCGGACGATTCCGAAATCTTCTTCTCATCATATGCAAACGCAGGCAAAGCCAATTGCCCGGAAGCGACTGCAGCCAGCGCCAGGAAGGAAATTGCCCTTTTGATACCGGTTTTTCTGATCTCGGACTTAATCACGTCTTCTCCTCCATGCAGGCCGCCGAACCTGGATTTCACCTACTGAAAACCCACGCCCTCACACTTGACGGGTAGATCATACCTTCATTCTTCTGCCGGGAGGCGCCGCCGCCTCGCCGGCAATGTAGGCGCATGCTAAGACGCCACGATTTTTAGGTGGCTTCAGCTTCGTATCGTTGCAAAATGCGCTGTCAGGCTTCACCCTCAGGATAGTGAGGACGTCAAAAGCGGTGCCAATTTGCGTGCCAATTGCACGTCCAACTCATGTCCACCTTTGATGCTTATGAATTTCGCCTTTACCCTCATCGGATTGACACCGATCAAAGTTAAATCGCCAAGCAAGTCGAGCAGCTTATGACGAACCGGCTCATCTTCGAAATGAAGAGGCCTCGTAAACCCATCTTCGGTCAAACTGACGCTGTCGTCTGCCAATCCCAGCATCTGATGTTCTTTAAGCGATGCAAAAGTGCGTGCGGCGGCAATTTCTTCCGGAGCCTTCGAGGCATCGAAAGTCTGCCACTTTCTGCCGATCTTAGGATGATCCCAATCCATGAGATAGGTGATGGAAAACTTCGAGTCGGGCACTGCCAGAATCATGCGATCGCCTGTGCCGACCGTAATCGTTTCATTGAGTTCTATATCGGCAGTGAGAACCCGGCGCGCCACGCCTGCCGATTTGAAAAGCTCGATGAAGAGATTGGCGCTGCCGTCGCCAAGCGGAAGCTCCGGTCCATCGACCGTAATGAGAACATCTTCCAGACCCCAGATCGACACCGCGCACAAGACATGTTCCACAATGCAAAGGCGCACCGACTCTTTGCCAAGCACAACATTGCGCAATGTGTTGACTACGTTTTCAACTCTTGCAGCAACCGTGACGTAAGCGCCTTTCGATTCAGGGCGTGTATCGAGAATTGAAAAGACGATGCCTTGCCCTGGAGCACCGCTTTCGATAACTACGCTGATGTCCTTTTTAGAAGTCGAGCCGCGTCCTTTGTATTCAACGCGAAACTTATCAGTAACACTCAGGGATTGCATGACCGCATGTCCTTTTGAACCTGGCAACGCATGGCGTCGCCCCTTAAACTTGCTATATCTTTTTATCTGTGTCTGTTTATTTCTCTATACTTTTTCCAGGGTTTTCTCGGACAGGAGAGCCTCAAGTTTGTCAACCCGTTCATTCAATTTCTTGACGTCGGCATAAGTGCTCTTCAGCTTTTTGAGACGAACCAGTTGTTCGATAAATTCGCGTCTTTCAACGGCCGGTATGCCGACCTGTACTTCGCCTGCCGGGACATTTCTAATCACACCGGCCATTCCCTCTAAGATCGCGTCTTTGCCAATCCTGATGTGATCTAAAATAATCACCCCGCCGGAAACGATGGCCCGGTCTTCAATTGTGCAGGAGCCGCCCACTGCGGTAGTACCGATGATCAGCACTTCTTCGCCGATGCGGCAGTTGTGCGCGATCATAACCAGATTGTCGATTTTTGACCCCCGACCTATAGTGGTAGCACCCATGGTGCTGCGGTCGATTGTAGTGCAAGATCCGATTTCAACATCATCTTCAATGATGACGGTGCCGATGTGTGGAATTTTCAAATGCGGATTTGATTCATCCTTTAGATCGCGGTCACCTCTCAGCCTGCGCTCCAGGTTTGACTCGCGTTCGGTAGTGTAACCAAATCCGTCGGAACCAAGGACTGCACCCTGCTGCAAAATTACACGGTTGCCAATTTTGATTACGTCGGCAATCAAACACCCTGCACCGATCGAGCAGTTTTCACCAATTTCCACCTTTGCACCAATTATGGTACCGGGATGAATTACGGTTTTCGCACCGATCTTGCATCCAGGTCCGATTACGACAAGCGGTCCAATCGCAACGCCTTCACCGAGCTGAGCAGTCGCATCGACAACTGCCGACGGATGAACGCCGGGTGGCGGACAATGGCGTTTGGGTGCAACCGCAGAGAGCATTTTTTGAACTGCCAACATCGGTCGCTCTACGACGATGCGAGGCCGTTCTGTTTTTGCTTTAGGGGTGACAACCAAGGCTTTGGCTTTGCAATCGCCCAATTGTGAAACCAGCTTCTCATCAAAGACAAGCGCTAAATCGTCCTCAGTTGCCTGCAGTGGTGACACTGCAACAGAAGAGAGCGTGAGGTCCTTGAGCAGCTCGGCAGGACCTTCGACACGACCGCCAATTACATGGGCGATCTGCTGGAGAGTCATTTTGGCGGGCAGCTTCATGTTTAGACCCCGATGATTACAGCGGACTTCCAATCGTTAAAGAAGATGGGCAGCCGCAATACATTTGAGAATGGTTGAGGCTGCCTCTGGCGTGGACTACTTGGTTGCCGGTTTGGCGGCTTGAGGAGCAGCTGCCGCAAGGCGCTTCATAACGGAGTCGGTAAGATCGATTCCGCCCATGAACACAACCGGCTTGAGCAGAACGATGTCAAGCTTTCTTGCGGCCGCTTCGGCTTTGATCGCATTTTGGACATCGCTTTCCAACTGTGTTTCCAGTGACTGAGCGCGACCTTGCACTTTCTTCACTTCCGTATCGATCGTCTCCTGCAATCTCCGCTGCAAGCCTTCCAGCTCTGCCGGCGGCTTATGAGCGGTCTTCGCTTCTTCGAGTTGACGATTGCCGTCTTCAATCATTTTGTGGACGCGGTCCTCTTCTTTTTTAAGATCCTTAGCCAACTGCTCTGCTTTCGGGTATGCCTTAACCACCTTGTCCGGGTCGACAACACCGATGCCGCCGCCTGTCTTAACGGCTGGGGTGGCTGCCGGTGCGGCAGGTGCGTCGGCCGCATTGGCTGCCGACACGGTCAGTGCCGCATTGGCACACAAACTGATAGATAACGCGCTAGTAACCAGAACCAGGCTCTTTTGCAAGGTGTACATGCTCTTCTCCAAAACTCAATAGACAAAACGCCGTCAAACGGCTCAGTTTACACCATTAGCAGATGCCAAAGGCGGCTTGGAGACGGGAAGTAATTAAAACATTGGTTATTAAAAGCGATCGCCAAAACCGACATTGATGCGCGGAGTGAAATCGCCCAAAATGCTTGAGACCAGAGGCATACCGTATTCGAAACGGACCAATCCCAGCATCGGAATATTCACTCTCAAACCGACGCCGACGGAGGCGCCCAGCATAGATCGACCGTAAAGGTTGTTGGTCAGACTGTTGCCCATCACCTTGCCGGCGTCACAGAAAGCAGTCAATTTCACATGCTTGTCGAGCACTTTACCGACCTTGCTGTTGCGGGGCATTGGCAAGCGCGAACGCAGTTCTGCTGTGGCCATGAGCATTCCGGTTCCCGTTCCCAGATCGGAGAACATTCGATATCCACGAATACCATTCCATCCGCCCAATCGATATTGAGCAAATTGCGGCATTCCACCAATGGCGGTACCGCCCTGGAAGTTGGTAGCCAGAGTGATATCTTTAGTGACCGGAATGTACTTGCTGACACTGGCTCCGAGCTTGGCGAAGCTTGGTGCGCCCATGCCCAGAGACGGTCCGGCAGAGAGTTTGGCAAAAGTTCCCTTTTTGGGATCGACACCATCCCTGGTGTCATACGTCAAGGATGGATTGACGGTAAAGAAAGTACCGCCTCTCAGTTGTTGATCTCTGACCTGGTTGGCCAGCGCACTGGCTCCAGCTTGAGTAGAGGCCAATCCAGATGTCAGGGCGCGCTCAGTCATTTGATTCAAAGCGCCATCGGCGCCAAACATACTGCTGTAGTCCCGCAATGCAGTATTTTCACCAATCAGTCCGAGGTTCAATGCCGTGTTGTGACGGAGCTTTCTGGTAAACGTCGCGGATGCTCCGAGCGTTCGCTGGGTCGATTGATCGACCATCATCGACGAGAAATTGCGTCCAAAGCCGGATACAGCAAGCGAAGTGCCGGTCTTCAAGAAATTAGGCTCGACAAATGTAGCTTCGACTTGATAGTTGTTTTTGTTGACCATGTAGCCGTTGCCCGGGTTGTTGATGGCGTTGACGCCCTGCCCGAACATGCCGGTGCCCATTTGCGAGTTGAAGGAAACGATTTGGCCGCGGCCACGGAAGTTGTTGTCGGAAAAGCTCAAGTTGCCGAACGGTCCGGCGATGGAATCGACGCCGCCGCCCACGCCCACTGAGCCCGAGCGCTTCTCGTCCACTTCGACTTTGAGCACATATTTATCCGGGCTGGTGGCAGACGGCTGCAAACTGCGGCGTATATCCTGAAAATATCCATTGGCGTACAGTTTTTTCAAATCGGCAGTCAATTGCTTTTCGTTGTATACCATGCCCGGTTTTACTTTGAGAGCATTGCGGATAATGAAATCCTTGGTCTTTCTGTTGCCGCCGATCTGCACGGATTCTATCTGGCCCTCATTCACTTTCAATGAAATGTTGCCGTCGGGATCGTCCTTCACATCGACTACACGAGCAAGCAAGAAGCCCTTATCGTGATAAAGCTGTTCAACCTTATCTATCGATGACGACAGATCGTTCAAGTTTTGCGGTTTGCCGAGCTGATTGGCAAAGATCTGGGAGAGTTCTTCAGATCCCAGCGCTTCATTGCCGTCAAATGAAAATTGCGTGATCGGCGCGTTTTCCTGAACGCGAATTTTCAAAAGCACGCCGCCATTACTCATCTCAGGCAGCGCCTGCAGACTGCGATCGTCAAAATAACCCATGCCATTGATTGCTTTTAAGTCCTGCAACAAAACATCACGATCGAATTTGTCGCCGCGCTTTGTTTTGACGACTCCAAGAATATCCTCGGAGGGCACCAGTCGATTGCCCTCTATTTTGACATCGTCGACAGTCAGACTGGGCTGTTTGGAAGCACCCGGGTAAGTGAGTTGTCCCGTGAAACCGGAAGACGATGAAGAATCTTCCTTGGGAGTTTCCTTCTTCAGTTCGACATCGGATGGCTGAGTGTCAGCAGGCAAAACATCATTGGCGTCAGAGGCTGAGCAAGGAGCGCAGGTGCAAGCAAAAGAAGTTGCGAACACGCCCACGGCAAGCGTTGCCGAAACCAGGCGTCTGCCTGTAAGCTTCGCAGTACTGCTGCTCTTTAAAACCGTCAAAAACATTGCAATCTCGCTTTCCAGAGGGCAATTTTACCATGCGCGGCAGTCATGCCAAGCGCAACATCTCATGACAACAATACACCGGTCTTCTTATTTGGTGAGACGTCCACGCAGTGTGGAGGATCCGAAATGGAGATGAAAGCTGCTTAAGAAAAATTCTATTCACATACTTCCACACAATTCGCATTGTGAGTTTCCTTCAACAAAAAGTTTGGGTAAATAACGAAACTCCGCTATTTTCGGGCAGCTCCCCTGCAGGCACGCAAGCTTTTACTGTTGCGGCGAGGCTCCGGTAGCTGCCGCCGTGCTCATAGCACTCAAATCGCTTTGGGCCTGGGCACCGAGCCCGGTGGCGACATTAAGAATGATTTTCACCTGTGTGCATGAAGCAATCTCATGCTCCTGCACCTGTTTGTACGACTTGGCAAGACTGATGTGTGCCGGAGAAACCGTTTTCTCAACGGGCGGAGCCAGCGAGCACATATAGAATTTGAGGTCGCTTTCCGGGCTGGGCAGCTCCGCCTTGCAGTTGCGCCGATAGAGCCTCAGACCTGGACTGTCTTTCACAAAGTCATGCTGCTTGTCCCACGACTCCAACTGAGCAATATTCTTCAATTCTTCAACGTTGGATTCAACATTTTCTAGGCGGCCCAATCTCATGCGAACCAGCTGAGGGCTATTCACCTTCATCCATGGCAATGACATCGGATAGGTTCCTTTGATCAGATCGAACTTTTTCTCCATTGCAATCAATGCTTCATTCTGCGCGACAATCTTCAAATGCTTTCGCTGAGATTCCAGTTCCTCTGCCGTGTCTCTCGACTCATCGAGCAACTGTTGGGCAATCGCTATCAACTGCGGGTATTCGCTTTCAACTTTGTCGCGTTGCAATCTAGACTCATAGACGAGCTGTCGAGAACGAGCAATCATATTGTTCATCTGACCAATCCGGTCTCCATCATTTAACTTTCTTGCACCGGCAAGAGCGATTTCATCGGCCGATGCCTGCAAACGGTTATGCGTGAAAACCAATCCACCATAAGAATATCCAATCGTCAGCCCCAAACCGACCAAAGCCATAACCACGCTTCCGAGAATCAGCATGTTGCCGCTTTGGCGTCGTGAACCTTTTGCTCTAACCTTGAATGTGTGTCTGCTCATCACTATCACTTTTTTGTTTCGCGGCGAGTGAAACCATTGCCTGTTTGTTATTCGTTTATGTAATAAAAAGTTGTTTCCGGGTCGCGACCGAGGTTTTCCCATTGAGCCTGGCTGCTCATGTGCAGGCTTACCGGACTGGTGAAGCCAGGCAAACCGGCACCGGCGTTAAACAACGGCGAAATGTCACAGTCGGCGGTCAACTGGACGCAGTACATAAACGGGCCTCTGGAGCCATTGGGAAGCAAGTCAGCTGTCAATGCACTGTTGATGGTTATGCTGCTTTTGCTTCCGCCATCCTTATCGACAATAATGAGTGATGCCTTCGGATTTTTTACTTTGACCCCGCAAGCTGCAAGTGAGTTCGTCCACCATGTATTTGTCTGCAGCAGTTGATTCGCTGCGCTGCGCTTTTCGCAGACCGACATTCTATGGGCTATTTCAGTCATGACACCGTGCGCGATCAAGTAGCGAACCGGCAGAATACCGATGTTGATCAATGGTGCAAATATAAACAAAATGAAGATAATCATGGCGCCGCTGAACTCTGTCATCGAACTGCCTGATTTCCTTCTTGCGCATGATTTCATCTCTTGCTTCATTTGACCTATGTTCCGACAATCAGTTGTGTTCTTCAGCCTGTACATTGATCTAAACGGTTAGCCAGCCGGTTTTAGGAGGAGATGCAAGCCAAAATGCAACTGATACCACAAATGATGCCCCAGTTTTCTGCAGGAGCGAAAGTTGGCATCGAACGGCCTGTTTTGCAGGCAGATGCCATAAATCGCCCTGCAATTATTCAGACCACGCTTAAATTGAAAACGCGCTTATACAGGAACTCCAAGATCTAATGCGCCACCCCCGACGAATCGGAAGTGGTCACATTAGCGCCGTTAAAACTTGCTTTGGAACTGTTGAACTTGTTTTAGGCGTTGAACTTGTTTTGGAAACTATTGACCTCCTTTTTTTAACGGGCGACGCATGGCGTCGCCTCTGCAATTGACTATGGATTTTTGTTGGGAACCACATAGGTAATCGGTAATGTGTGTTTGCAGTTGAGTGCGACACCAATCGGTCCGATTACAGCGCCGGCAAGAAAAGGAGGGTAAATATCGATTGTCGTTTTAATCGATACTTCTCCGTCAATTGCTCCACCGGCATCTGTGGGAATGTCGCGCACGCTTTCCACTGCTTCGATTTTTTCGCGAACCTTCATAGGCAGTCTGGTTGAGTAAATCTTCTTCACGACGGTCAAGGCTCTGTCATAAGGCGATGCGCCGGCGCTGACATTGCGGTTTTCGCCGATCGAAAGATCGCTCGGAGGTCCAGAGGCTGCTGCCCTGGCTGCATCTCTGCATGCCTGGTCGTTGAGACCGGCGCCGATAGCGATCATGCCGAGGTCCATAACCAGTAATACCGCAGGAACCAGACAGACGAGAACACCGACGACTTCGACAAGTCCCTGTCCATTTTTGGTTTTTCGGGCAGGTGAAAAAGTGACCATCACGTTGCTCTCCATCTCGTACAAGGGGTTAACGGCAGCCGGGCAACAATTAGGGGGAATCCTGAATTATTCCGGTCTCATCTAATCAGAGTTACGTGTTTGCCTTCAGGTACTGAAAACAGGGATATGGTCATATCGGACTTGAACTGCTGTGAGTTATCCAGACCCTCACCATCTTGTTTGGAATCATGGAAGCCAAGCGCTTGCAACTTATCTGAGACAGTGTCGAATGAATCTACCGGCACTTTCACTGCTGCCAGAGGGTTTTTGTTCAAATAAGCATCCAGCGCCAATCGAAAAATGGCATTGCCGGCGTCTTTCTTTTCTGCTTGAGTGGCGTTGTTGCCTTTGTGTTTGATCTCTATGGCAACACCGTCACCTTGATCGATGTCCATCTTGTGCAGCTTTTCCATTCCGAAAGGTCTGCCGTCGTGGTAATACATCAGTTCGTATTTTGTTTTCTTGGTTTTATCCTTGGTCGAGTACCAGGTCACTTCCAGCCTTTCGACAGGATTCAAAGTAGAACCTTTGTATTCGAATTGGCGCTTGAGCTGATCTGTTTCCAACTGAATTACCCAGTCGTACGGTAACGCGACTCCATTCTCGGCAGTAGCATGCTGGGGCGCAAAAGCAAGCAGCAAAAATGCAATCGCCGGCAACGCGCTGATCCTCAAAATCTTGTCCTTGCCATTCATTGGCTGAATACTCCTTTAGATCCCCTCCGGCTCCATCTCTGTCCGGTGATTCTTCTACACATAGATAGCGGCTTTTAGGAGTATTTCCGCAATTTTCGTGCAGCATAGCAGGCACTTATTTACTGGGGCGACTTTTAGTGAACTGCAGGGGAGATGCCATGGATCTCCCTGTTTTAGCCACCTCATTGGAAGACGGACGACGCCATGCGTCGCCACACAAACAAATTTAAGACCAGACTCGTTGGAGCCTGGTCTTTGTGCCTCGAGGAAATCTCCAGGTTTTGCCTTTCTCAGATGACTACGGCGTCATTTGCAAGGCCTTTTGCGCATCGGGCATTCCCCAGCCGTAGTAGGCATTCCAGCCAGGTGAGGAGTTGGTGCAGCTTGCCTTGAGGATTTGCTCAACCACGAAGTTGGGCAGTCCTGGATTTTTGCTGAGGATGAGGGCTGCGACACCGGCTACGATTGGGCTTGAGAACGAGGTTCCTTTCACGATTGACTCTTTGCCGTCGATGCCCATGCAATGGATTTCTTCGCCCGGGGCCGTGAAATCGATGATTGGACCATAATTCGAGAAATCGGTAAGAGCGCCGGTTTTATTGATAGCCGAGATCATGTTGATGTATGGAAGATTCGGTGTTCCGTCAAATACTGAATCGTTACCGGCGGACAAGAAGAGAAGGCCCTGGCGAACATAATAGAATTCCGAGAACATCTTATGGAGCGGTGCGTGCAGGCTGGCGTTATGGAAACCTACGTAAGGAGCACCATAACTGAGGTTGACGATTCTGGCGCCGGAGGTAAACACTTTGGACATCGCGCATGCTACTGAAAAGTCGGTAGCCATTGCACTGCCGCCCGGTGCAGCATCAGCAACTCTAATAGGATAGATTGTCGACGAAGGTGCGATACCTGCCGAGGTGTTTACGTTGTTCATCTTGGCGCAGATACATGAGGCAACCCAGGTACCGTGTCCGTGCTGGTCGTGCTTGGCGCCTGACGATGCTTCCGCCGCTACTGCACCGGCGAGATCGGTCACACCAGGCAAGGTGCCGGTGGCCAGCAAGAGCGCGCCAAGGATTTGGGCAGCGGCTGTATTGGCATCAAAACCTTTTTCGATCTTGCCACTGAGATCTGGTCCATTCGATTCACAACCAGTATCCAGAACTGCGACTTTGGCTCCGCCTGTACCGTGATCCCAGGCCTTGGGGCAATTCATAGCGCTCAGGTGCCACGATTCGCCGAAATCTTCATCGTTGGGCGCAAACTGTGCTTTGAAGCGATAATTGCGCCCAACGGCGCTAAAGTGTTTTTTGTCCTTCGCAAGTTTTGCTTCGGTCTCTTCAAGTTTGCCCTTTTCGGTCTTGATAAGGATCATTTGCATGTTGCCTGCTTTTACGGTTTGGGTAGCAGAAGCATGAACAGATTCCAAAGTTTCTTTGATCTCGTCCTTGTCAGCTTTTGCATCGGCTACTACGAGCAAGACGTCCGGCTGGTAGTCATAAACAGGTGCGATTCGACGAGTGTAAGGTCTATTCAGCGGATTTTTCAATTTCATGTCAGCACTGAATGCCGGAATTTGAGCGACCGATGAAATGCCAATCGCGAGAGTCATCGCCATCGCAAAGAATTTCTTTCTTTCTTTTGAAACCTTAATGACCAGTCCGGAAATCATTTGTCGTACTCCTTTGTGCAACTTAATTGAGATACCATTGAATAACTTACCAAGAGCTTTTGAGCGCACTTACCCTGTCCTTTGCGCTCACATTGGTCTCAACAGCAAACAAGATCGAATTAGGCGGAGCACTCAAAAACATCCCGAAAACAAGGAGGAGCACCAGTTGTGGTGCTCCTGCCAATTACATTTTTTGATGCGATATTTCTAATCGGCTTAGATATAGCAAGGGCGACGCCGGGCGTCACCCTTAAAGCGTCTATTTCTTCTCGAACCAACCTACAGGTTGCGGATCCAGATTGATATTGATCTGTTTGACTTCAGTGTAGGTTTCCAGTCCGAACGTTCCCAGTTCGCGGCCCCATCCACTTTGTTTATAACCGCCCCATGGGCATTCGTTATATGTGTTGTGGTAGGCGTTCACCCAGGTGATACCGGCCTTCAGCGCTTTTACAACGCGGTGTGCTCTGGTTACATCATTGCTGAAGACTGCGCCTGCCAGACCGAAGTCTGAATCATTTGCATACTTGATTGCTTCTTCTTCAGTTTTGAACTTTTGCACGACAACGACCGGTCCGAAAATTTCTTCTTGAACAATACGCATGTCCTGTTTGACATTGGTGAATACGGTTGGATTGACATAATAGCCTTTGCCGTACTTGTCGCCTTTTGGCTGGTCGCCGCCGGTTTCAAGCTTGGCGCCTTCTTTGCGCCCGATTTCGACGTATTCAAGGACGCGCTTCAATTGCACTTCGTTGACCAGGGGTCCCATTTCTGTTTCGGGGTCCATTCCAGGGCCTACCTTTATATGTTTGGCGCGCTCGACAAACTTCTTGACGAATTTGTCGTACATCGGCTCTTCAATCAACAGGCGCGAACCAGCTGAGCAAACCTGACCGGCATTGCAGTAAATCGCGAAAAGCGCGTAATCGACAGCAGTATCGACGTCGAAATCGGAGAATACAACCATCGGCGATTTACCGCCCAATTCCAATGTCACCTTTTTGAGATTGCCGAGCGCGGCGCCTGCAACGGCTTTACCGGTTTTAACGCTGCCTGTGAAAGCAACTTTGTCGACCAACTTGCTTTCGGCAAGCGTGTTTCCGACTGTCTGTCCATCGCCCAAAACAATATTGACGACGCCTTCCGGCAATTCCAGTTCTTGCAAGATTTCAGCCAATCTTACGGCTGTAAGCGGTGTGTATTCGCTCGGCTTCAAGATGCAGCAATTGCCTGCAGCAAGAGCCGGAGCCAATTTCCAGGCACCCATCAATAACGGGTAATTCCACGGAATGATTTGAGCGCAAACACCGATCGGCTCACGAACTACTGTCGTTACCGACGGGGCCGGGACATCAATTGCTTGCCCGGTCGGTTTGGTGACCAGACCCGCATAATAGCGGAAGCAATTGGCTGCATCGCCCATGTCGTATTTGGCTTCGCGCAGAGGCTTGCCGCCGTTCAATGTTTCGAGTTCAGCCAATTCTTCGGCGTGCTCATCAATCTTATCCGCCAGCTTAAAGAGAAACTGTGCACGCTCCATCGCCGTCATTCTCGGCCACGGGCCTTCATCAAAAGCCTTGCGCGCTGCCTTAATCGCCGCTTCGCTTTGCTTCTTGTCGGCTTCAGCCACTTTGCACAGAGGCTTTGCATCGGCCGGATTGATCAAAGTGCGCTCAGTGGCGCCATCTTGAAACTTACCGCCAATCCACAATTGCCACTTGCGATCTACTTTCACTTTGGGTGCCACTAGGGTTTGAGTCATCGCCCGCTGAACCTCTTTTGTTTAGTTTGTTCTTTGTTCCAGGTTTTCTTGCCGAAATTCGCACGCTACATTCGAATCATGGCCCTGCATGCTTGAAACCTCCTGCGACCACTGCAAAGGAGTGACAAGGAAAGAATTACGCGGATTCCGAAAGTTGGAAGATCATAACATTCTTGCCGGTTTATTTCGACTGCAATGGCGGCTAGTCGCCGCCCTTTGAGGCTGTTTTGACTCTGAGATAAACGCTCACTCCTGTAATGGCAGGCGCGCTTAATGTATTCTTTTTGCTCCTCACCATTTTTGCGCTATCTCATGGCAACCAGTTACCCCGGCAGTTTTATCACCCTTGAAGGTCCTGAGGGCGCAGGCAAGACGACTCAGCTGAAGCTACTCTCTCGGCAACTTGACCAGATCGGCTGCAAGCACATTGTCACAAGAGACCCGGGCGGGACGTCTTTGGGCAAGCAAATCCGCCGTATATTGCTCAACCCGGAAAACCCTGTCATGCCAATGACCGAGCTTCTGCTCTATCAGGCCGACCGGGCCCAGCATGTCGAAGAGCTTATTCTCCCGGCATTGAAAAGCGGCACTTTAGTGCTATGCGACCGTTATGTAGATTCGACCCGGGCTTATCAGGGCTATGCCCGTGGCATTGACCTTGACCTGATCAACACGCTTTCAAACATGGCAACAGGCGGGCTTACTCCGGAATTGACGATTCTTTTCGACATCGACAGCGCAGATGGTCTCGGGCGTTTGCATCCGGGCGGGCATGACCGCCTGGAGCGCGAAGCCATCGAGTTCCACCACAAAGTGCGCGATGGTTACCACGAACTTGCAGCACAAGAGCCGGAGAGATGGGTAATCATTGACGCCAAAAAGCCGCTCACAGTCGTGCAAGAAGACTTGCGCAGGATTCTGGTGGAGCGCGTCGGTGAAAAACACAAGCTCGCCGCACTAATAGAATAAATTAGGGCGGTGAAAAGTGATCTTCGCTCACGTACCGCAGGGAAAAACCTCTTGTCTCTGCGACGCCATGCGTCGCCTGTCGACTGAAGCCTCAGGCGAACGGACTGCTTCGGTATTTGGAAGCCCCGGTAATTTGGCAACGCGATTGATCGCTGCCACAGTTGCCGCAATGTTTTTGCTCACGTCTTGCAGTGCCAACAAACAAGTTCGCTTCAGTTCTCTTTTTAAAGAAGATGACGAACTGACCGCAGACATCGCCTTCAAGATTATTGAGAAGTCCTATCGAGTCAAACCGGACAGAAGATACTTGCTGGCTTTGTCCGACATTTCATTTATAGTCACCGGCAAGCCCCTGCAAAAAGTCGAAGCGGTTTTTGCTGATGGAAAGTGGCGCATCCAGTCGGATAAAAAGAATGTGACGGAGATCAACAACTTTGCGACCTTTCAAGACATGCACAATTCGCTCAGTAAGTATGCGCACTCGCTCGAAGGCAATCAGGGTCAAAACCGTTTTTCATCCAACGGGAAAACAGTCTTGAACATGGCGAAGATTTACGGTCATTTCGAAACGCAGACACAATTAATTTACGGAGAACACAACAAAACATCAAAGCAACAGGACAAGCAAGATACATCGCCTGTTCCGGATGCACCACAGCCACCTGACTTACCTCAACACGCTAATACACCCGAAAAAACCAAACCAGGCGCTGCACCAACTAAATCGCAGCCGACTCACGCATCTGAGGCATCTCTTTCAACTCAGCCACCTGACACATCTGATTCGCCGGGCATTACAGAGCAAGTTGAAGACACTCAGCCTATGGCACCTGACCCGATCGATAATTTGCTTTTGGATTTCAGTCCACGATCTTTGTTTAAAGCGATCGAAATGCTGAATGCCCGGTGGAAACAGTCCGGCGGATCTCAGCAATCCATAGATCAGGCAGCCACCGCACTGACTGGGCTGTCGTTTCAAGTCGCCGACCTAGCAGGTACCGCTGATAATCTGTTATCGAAAGCGCTCGCATTTACAGTTCTGTCGAAAAGATATGAAACAGTAAATGCAAGAAGAAATTTTGTTCGTATTGCAGAGGCGATGGGATATCACCAAGAAGCAGTGGCGCTGGCGAGAGACATTGATGAAGAAGATCCGCTGCGCATGTACATGTTGTGGCAATCAGGAACTGTTCTGGCAGCAATTAAACAGGGTCTGGATTCTCCCGAGGCGAGATTTCTGTATGTAAAAAAACTTGCACAGGCTGAAATGCTCAATCAAGATGATAAATATCGCCCTGGAGAGGCTTTGCTTTTGCCGGTGTCCGGCTTCATGCAGGAAGCGTTTGCAACAGAGCCGTGGAATGTTGACTATACCTCTTTGCCGATGGCCTTGTTCGACGAGCTGGAAGATCCAAAACCGAAGGGTTTGAAAACGGATTCAAACAAAAGAAAAGAACCTTTTTTTACTCGTCTAAACGAATGTTTTGAGAAGTTTCCCAAGTGGTCTGAAGGATCTTTGATTCCGCAAGATTTGAAGATCGCTTTTTATCAGGCATTTGCATACACTTATGTGCTCCATAATCTGCAGCCTGAAAATGGATCTCGCACCGAGATAAAAGCCGAAAAAATCTTTGACGATAATTTTGGAACTCCCCAGAAGTCCGAATCAGGTAATTCAATCTGTACGTTAGCTCACGATATTCTCAATTCGCGCACCGGACACTATCAAGTCGCCAAGCTTCTTGGTGATGCAGTTTCTGCCGGAGATCTCGGAGACTATCCGCGCTTTCTAGCTTACTCGGAAGCATCACGCTGGTTTCAAAATGGAGACCCAAAACTGATCTCGGCAGCCAAAACGATGTTCGACAACATCGACAGCCGTCCAGAAAGTCGTTATCGAGCAGGCAAGATCGCCCACAATGAAATTCTGCATCCGGTTTTGGCATTACAACTGGACAATCTCGGTTTTGACGCTGACCCGGACAATGTACTTGCTGTTGATGCAGCGCAGCAGGACGTAAATTTTGAGCGCCTGAGAAAGATCGCAGATACGAGGACAAGAACTCCATCGCACCGAGCAAGAGCTATGGCGGCACTCTGCGTGCTTGCGGGCAGCACCGATCGAGGCGCGAAAAACCTTTACGTCAGCCGTCTCGGCGACTTAGTGGCACAGACACCAGGAAATTTTGAGGTGCTGCGGCAATATGTGCAAACCGCGATTCTTGCGGGCAAAGTACCCCTGGCAATCGCAAACACGAAGAAATGGATAGCTGCTCTAAAGGATGCTCAGCCTGTCGCTAAAGCTGCCAATCAGTTGCTTGCCACACTCTATTACAGTAATGGAAACACTCAAGAGTGCCTGGACCTCATCGATCGTCAGATTAACAATGATGTGCAGCGCAATATCGCAGAAATGTACGTGAATGTCTTGATTCAAAAAGGCAACATCGCCAAGGCAGAAGCATTCGCCGATACATTTTACGAAAGCAATCGCATAGCGCCATCTGCACTGGCACTGAAATTGCAAATGCTCTGGAAGAGAAAGGCATTTGAAGAGGCAGCGCTGCTTCTGAAAAAACACCCCTGGTGCATCAAAGTGGAAGACTGGCGTCGCGAAATCTACCCTGCTTTCAAACACACGCTTGCCGGTTTTCCGAACGACAGCGCCACGGCTGTGCGAGCGCTGGCAAAAGAGGGCTTTGCTGATTCGACTGACATCGGCGAGCTGGCTCGCTCATTCTCATTTTATGGAAGAGACAATACCGGATTTGAAGTCTTGAGCGCTGTGCTATCAAGTTCATTCAGCGGTCATGAATTGAATTACCTAAATCTATCCACACTCGCTTATTCGTTTTTGCAGAAATCTGAAAATGAGAGAATCGCTCTTAAATGGATTCAGGAAAAAGTGCCACCACAGTTTTTCACACCACTAGCAATGTTCGCATTTCAAAATGGTGCCTATGATTTGTTGTGGAAACTGATACCGCCGTACCCGCAGGGTGTCGGTTCCGAATACGTGTGGCTGACCCGCGCTGCCGCGATGCCGATGCAAAAGGCTTTGAGCAAAGAAGAAAATCGATTGATTATCGAACACTATTCGAAAAATGATAACGATGCGCTTTTTCAGATCGGCAAAGCGATGATTGGAGTTTTGCAGACAGAGAAATTGATGGACAAACGCATAAACGTGCGCGAACTCTGCGATCTATCATACTTTCTTGGATCTAGAGAGACTTATTTGGGTGACCAGACTGCCGCCGCCAATTGGTATCACATGGCGCTTGAAACCGGACTCAACAAAGCATCCGAATCATCGCGCAACGCAGAGGCGATTCGCCGCCTGTCTGATTTCTATCCCGGCTGGAGCAAGAAACAGTAGGGTCGACGCCCGTTGCCCGCTTCCTGCAGCCTAG